>CALBPV010000040.1 GCA_937899265.1 uncultured Bacteroidales bacterium | reverse complement strand
TAAGGTCTAAGGTCTAAGGTCAAAGGTCTAAGGTCAAAGGTCTAAGGTCAAAGGTGCTCAGCCCCTGTCCTAAGATATTTTGCCCTTGCAGCCTTTCCTCTTTTCACAATAAAAACCCCGAGGGTCCTTGCGGACGGCTCGGGGTTTTATTGTAGGGCGGAAAGGGAAATTATTTCACCTCCCAGGTATCGCCTGACAGGATGAGGTCGCGGAGGGTACGCTGGGGCTTCTTGGCCTTGACCTCTTCGATTTGGGCGTTGACGCTCTCGTCGTAGGTGGGGCTTTCGACATCGCGGATGACACCCATAGCGATGGGGAGCGTGGGGTCGGCAGCGGCCCATCCGTAGGGGTTGTAGCCCATCATGGCGAGCTTCATCGAGAGGGCGAGGTCGGCGTGCTTGGGGTCGTGGACGAGGAGGTCGGCCTCGGTGATTCCGTTCTCACCGATGGTGACACTCTTGATGTTCCATCCGTCGAGGATGAGACCCTTGTCGCGGTTCTTGCCGTAAATCATGGGCTTGCCCTCCTCGAGGAAGATGCAACGGTCCTGACGGAGGGAGGGGTCGGTGATGGCCTTGTGGATGCCGTCGGCGAAGATGACGCAGTTGGTGAGCATCTCGACCACGGAAGCACCCTTGTGGCGGGCAGCTGCTACCATGCACTTGACCGAGTTGGCAATATCGGCGTCGATGGCACGGGCAAAGAAGTTGCCTCGGGCACCGAGACAGAGCTCGGCGGGGCAGAAAGGATCCTCGACCGTACCCCAGGGAGACGACTTGGAGACGAGACCGCGGTCGGAGGTGGGGGAGTACTGTCCCTTGGTGAGACCGTAAATCTTGTTGTTGAAGAGAATGATGTTGAGGTCGATGTTGCGACGCATGGCGTGGATGAAGTGGTTGCCGCCAATGGCGAGACAGTCGCCGTCGCCGGAAACGTTCCAGACGGTGAGGTCGGGACGTGCGGTCTTGAGGCCGGTAGCGATGGCGAGGCCGCGTCCGTGGATGGTGTGCATGCCGTAGGGCTGGAGATAATAGGGCATACGGCTGGAGCATCCGATACCGGAAATCACAGCGGTCTGCCAAGGAGCCACACCGAGTTCGGCCATCGCTTTCTGCATGGAGGCTGCAATGGCATGGTCGCCACAGCCGGCGCAGAATTTCAGAGGTTGATCTGATTTATAGTCTTGTTGAGTGAACATTGTTGTTGCGAATTTAAAAAAGGAAACCGGGAAAGATTAAAGAGCCTTGATGGCCTCGACGAGCGAAGCAATCTGGAAGGGCTGCCCCTTGACCTCGTTGTACTGGCTGACGCTGAGACCGTCAATCTTCATGCGGAGCAGACCTGCAAACTGGCCGTTGTTGAGTTCGCAGACGAGGATCTTCTTATAGCGACGGAGCACCTCGGCGGTGTTGAGCGGGAGGGGGTTGATGTAGGAGAAGTGGGTCTGAGCCAACTTCATGCCGGCAGCGCGACATTCCTCAACAGCGGCGGAGATATGGCCGTAGGTGCCGCCCCAACCGACAACGAGGGTGTCGGCATCGGTGTCGCCGGTAACCTCCAGTGCGGGAATGCAGTTGGCAATATAATCAATCTTGGCCTGACGGTTGTCCACCTGCTGCTGGTGCACATTGGGGTCGGTGGAAATGGCACCGCTCTCGGTCTTCTCGAGACCGCCGAGACGATGGGTGAAACCCTCGGTTCCGGGAATGGCCTTCCAGCGCACGAATGTCTGAGGATTGCGTTTGTAGGGCTTGTAGGCCCCCTTCTCGGACTCGGGAGCCACGGGGATATTGATGGCGGGCATCTTCTCAACATCGGGTACGAGCATGGAGCTGGAGCCGTTGGCGATGAAGGCATCGGTGAGGAGCACGACGGGCGTATTGTGCTCGAGGGCTATCTTGGAAGCCTCGTAGGCCGAGAAGAAACAATCGACGGGTGTCTTGGCAGCCATCACCACCACAGGCGACTCGCCGTTGCGTCCGTAGCAAGCCTGCAGCAGGTCGGTCTGTTCAGTCTTGGTGGGAAGGCCGGTGGAGGGACCGCCTCGCATCACGTCGATGACCACGAGCGGAAGCTCGGCCATAGCCGCCAGACCCAGAGCTTCACCCTTGAGGGCCAGACCTGGACCGGAAGTGGAAGTGGCAGCCAGAGCACCGCCGAAGCTGGCACCGATGGCTGTGCAGATGCCTGCTATCTCGTCCTCGGCCTGTACGGTGGTCACACCGAGGAACTTGAGCTTGGAGAGCTCGTGGAGAATATCGGTGGCGGGAGTGATGGGGTAGGAGCCGAGGAAGAGGCGTACACCGGCCTTCTCGGCAGCAGCCACGAGACCGTAGGCAGTGGCGAGGTTACCCTTCACATCGCAGTAGATGCCGGGCTGAGCCACTTCGCTCTCGATGCGATAGGTGGAAGCCGAGGCGTGGGTGTTGGCACCGTAGTTGAAGCCGTCGGTGATGACCTTGATGTTGGCCTCAAGGACCTCGGGCTTCTTGCCGAACTTGGAGCGCAGCATCTCGATGGCGCGGTCGATGGGACGGTTGAGGAGCCAGAAGATGAAACCGAGGGTGAAGATATTACGGCAACGGGCCACACTCTTGGCATCCATGCCGGTGTCGGCCAGGCTGGCCTTGGTGCTCTCCGTGATGGGCACGGGGAGAATCTGCATCGTCTTGTCGAGACCCATCTCTGCGAAGGGGTCGGTGGTCTCGAACTTGGCCTTCTTGAGTTCGGAATCGACGAAAGTGTCCCGGTCGTAAACGAGGATGCCGCCTTTCTTGAGATATTTGGCGTTCTGCTTGAGGGCGGCGGGATTCATGGCCACGAGGACATCGCAGCTGTCGCCGGGAGTGTAAACTTTCTTGCCCACATGGACCTGGTAGGAAGAAACGCCACCCAGGGAGCCGCGGGGAGCACGCATCTCGGCAGGATAGTCGGGGAAGGTGCTGATTTCATTGCCGAGGATAGCGGCAATGGTCGAGAAGATGGTGCCGGCGAGCTGCATTCCGTCGCCGGAGTCGCCCGAGAAACGAACCACCATCTGGTCGGTTTCGATAATCTTTGGTTTGTCTGCCATAGTTGTACCTTTGATAGAGTTATATGTTTGTTTGTAATAAATTCTGAATGGTCTGAGCGGTCTCGGCAATGCCGGAGACGGTCTCGAGGTTGTCGCCGGAGAGCGTGAACGTGGCGCGGCTGTAGAAGGGTGCCCGCAATTCCATCTGGCCGCGTATGAAGTCGAGGAGTTCGTCGTTGCTCTTGCCGGCCAGAATGGGACGTTTGGCTTTGCCCGTGACGAGACGGCGGAGGAGCACATCCTCGGAGGGCTTGAGCCAGATGCTGGGGCCGGCGGCATTGACCAGTTCCATATTGTCGAAGAAACAGGGCGTTCCGCCTCCGAGGGCGATGACCACATCTTCGTATTGGGAGACTTCCTCCAAGGCCTGACGTTCCAGGCGGCGGAAACCGTCCTCGCCGCTGTCGGCAAAGATGCGGGAGACGCTCTTGTGCTGTCGGCCCTCGATGAAGATGTCGAGGTCGATGAACTGCAATCCCATCACTTTGGCCAAAGCTCTGCCCAAAGTGGTTTTGCCTGCGCCCATATATCCTATGAGGAAAATGCGTTGCATAGCCGAGTCTGTTTGTCTGTCTGTTGTCGTTTTGGAGGTGCAAAATTACGGAAATATTCTCAAAAATGCAAGCAATTGCGAAGTTTTTTGAATAAAAAGCTAAAATTTCGAGCCATATTCCGGATTTATTCATGTTTTTTAATCTCCCGATGACATTTTTTTTGTTATTTTCGGAAAAAATATTTATCTTTGCAGCATGAAAGCCAACAAATACTATGTGGTATGGGCCGGATTTGCCCCCGGCGTCTATGACTCATGGGAAGAAGCCGAAGCCCAAATCAAGGGGTTCCCCGAAGCATCCTACCGGGCCTTCACGTCGCAGACCGAAGCCGTGGAAGCCTTCCGCAAGGGATACGACGAGAAGCGGTTGCTGAACGAAGTGGCCCGACAGGTGGAGCAGCTTCGCAAGGAGGGGCACACCGTGGAGTGGACACCCCCTGCCGACGGACAACCCACACAGCCCAAGATAGACATCCGCAAACGCGGGCCGATGAAGAAGAGTGCCAACGAGCCTCTGGGGGACAAGATGGCCGATGCGGTGGCCGCCTCGCCCAAGCCGGAGCGTCCCGCGATACGTCCCAAAGGGAGCGGGTGGATTGAAGAGGCCATAGCGGTGGATGCCGCCTGCTCGGGAGTGCCCGGTCCGATGGAATACCGCGGAGTGTATATCAAGACGGGACAGCAGCTGTTCCACTTCGGTCCCTCCCCGAACTCGACCAACAACATCGGCGAGTTCCTCGCCATCGTGCATGCCCTGGGGTTCGAGGAGAAACAGGGGCTGAGACTCCCCATCTACAGCGACAGCAAGACGGCGCGGGCGTGGGTGAGAGACCGGAAGTGCAAGACAACGCTACAGCCAGACGCGACCAACAGCGAGACTTTCGCCATGATACGCCGTGCAGAATACTGGCTGCAGACGCACGCGGTGAACGTACAGATACTCACTTGGGACACCAAGAAATGGGGTGAAATCCCCGCAGATTTCGGCAGGAAATGAAAATCATCTGTGTAGGCATGAACTATGCCGCCCACGTGGAGGAACTGCATTTCGGCGGGGGAGAGCAGCCCACCCTCTTCCTCAAGCCCGAGACGGCAATGACAAGGGCGGGCTGGCCCTTCTTTGTGCCGGACTTCAGCGAACAGGTGGAGTACGAAACCGAGTTGGTGGTGAAAATCAACCATCTTGGGAAAGCCATTCCTGAGAGGTATGCCCACCGCTACTACGACGAGGTGACGCTGGGGCTGGATTTCACATGTCGCGACCTGCAGCGCAACCTGCAAGCCAAAGGTTGGCCCTGGGAAATCTCGAAAGGGTTCGACGGCTCGGCCTACGCAGGCGACTGGGTGAAACTCGCCGACCTGGGGAAAGGCATTCAAGAGCTGAAGTTTGAGATGGACCTCAACGGCGAGACGCGACAGCGGGGTGACACCTCGCTGATGCTCCATACGGTGGATTGCATCATCAGCTACGCTTCGAGGTTCTACCTGCTCAAGACGGGAGACCTCATCTTCACCGGCACGCCCTCCGGGGTGGGGCGGGTGAAGCCCGGCGACCGCATCACGGCCCGACTGGAAGGACGGCAGATACTGGACTGCCGCATCAAGTGAGAGAGAAAAACAGAAAGCCCGCCTCGGGAAGGGGCGGGCTTTCTATGGCTTAAGGTTTGCCGGTAGCAATCTCGTCACCTTCCTCCTCGGGACGGAGACGGATGCGCATCTTGGGTTTTTGGCGGACGAATTCGGACTTCTTTAAATATATAAAGGTATGCATCTGCTTGCCGTCGCGGGTGTTCATCCACGTGGATGTCTTGTCGATGTCCATGAGGGTGGCTTTGAGGGCAGCCATTCCCGTGCGCTCGGCTATCCAGGCGTTGACCTTGGTCTGGAGTCCCTTCTGGGCAAGACGGAAAGCCTGGTCTATATTGGTGGAAGTGGCCTCGGCGTAGAGATAGGAAGGAGAATTGCGAATCTGCTCCATTTGCTGGAGGATGACTTCGCGTTTCTGGGCCTGAGATGCGGTGACTCCGATGAAGAGGAAGACCGCCAATGTGAGTAAAAGTTTACGAACCATTGTTGAAGCACTTAAGTTTATATGGGTGCAAATATAAAAGTTTTTTTTGGAAAAAACAAATATTTTGTCCGAAAAATGCAAATCCGACCTTAAATCTTTCGTCAAGGACCTCAGATTGCATCGGGAATGAGCCCGATTCCCTTGAGGAATATGAGGAAAATGATGGCCGGGCAGAAAATGCGCAGCGCCCAGATGAGGGGCAGAACGTACCAACCGCTGTCTTCGTTGCAGTTGGTGATGGCATCGCGCACTATCTGACGGTCGAGTTTCCAACCCACAAAGAGGGAGATGGCGGCAGCTCCGAGCGGCATGAAGACAGAGGAGGTGACAAAGTCGCAGAAGTCGAAGAAGTTGAGTCCTGCGATGCGATACCCGTCCCAAATGCCGAGAGAGAGCGACGAGACGATGCAGAAGACCCACGTGATGAGCGACGAGAGGAGAATGGCCCTGCGGCGCGACAGTCCCACGGTCTCGTTGAAGAAGGTCACTTCGGCTTCCAACAGCGACATCGTGGATGTCAGGGCCGCCAGAGTGACGAGCACGAAGAAGAGCAAGGCCCAGAAATAGCCGCCCGGCATCGCCACAAAGACGCTGGGCAACGTGATGAAGATGAGGCTGGGACCGGCATTGGGCGTGATGCCGTAGCTGTAGCATGCAGGGAAAATGGTGATGCCGGCGAGGAGGGCGATGAAGGTGTCGAGCGCCGCCACGCTGAGGGCCGTTTTGCCCAACTTGGTGCTGTCGCCCATATAGCTGCCGTAGATGATGAGACAGCCCATGCCGACCGACATCGAGAAGAATGCCTGGCCGCAGGCCGCCAGAACGGTCTGCCCCGTGACCTTCGAGAAGTCGGGTTCAAAGAGGAACTTGAGACCCTCGGAAGCTCCGGGAAGGGTGAGCGAATTGACACACAGAGCCACAAGCAAGAGCAAGAGAATGGGCATGAGGATGTTGGAGGCCCGTTCGATGCCCTTCTGCACACCGCCCAAGAGGATGAAGGCATTGATGGCGATGAAGAGCGAAGCCCACAGTACAGGGGGCAGTTGCGACTGAGCAAAGGCGTTGAAATCCATCGTCAGAATCTGGCTCGCCTGTGCCTCGGGCGTCACCAGTTGGGCACTGGCCACCGAAGCCTGAAAGTCGTTGGTAAGGGCACGCCAGGTGTATTCGAGCGTCCAGCCCGAAATCACGCTGTAGAACCCCAGTATCACAACGGCCACAAACACCGACACCGCACCCACCCAATACCACTTGGTGTCCGGCAGGAGTTTACGGAACGAACCGGCCACATCGGCATGGGCCGTGCGGCCTATCAACAATTCGGCAATCATGAGGGGGATGCCCAGTACAAGGACAGCTCCCAAGTAGATGAGCAGGAATGCGGCTCCGCCGTTTTCGCCCGTCATGTAGGGGAAACGCCAGATGTTGCCGAGTCCGATGGCTGAACCGGCTGCCGCCGCTATGGCTCCCATTCGTGTAGAGAATGTCGATCGCATTATGGGTAACTGAAAATTAGAGTAAGAGTAACAGAATATCAGAGAAAGCAACAGCGACCGGCGGACGGGCTGAAGAAACCCATCGGCCGGCCGGATGCATTAAAGTCCGAAGGCAGTGCGAATCCGCTCCACATAGTCGAGTTTCTCCCAGGTGAAGAGTTCCACCTCGCACGTGATGGGCTCGCGGAAATACTTCGACGTGAAGACCTTGGTCACCGTTTGCGGTTCGCGTCCGAAGTGGCCGTAGGAAGCCGTTTCCTCGTAGATGGGGTGACGCAGTTTGAGACGCTTCTCGATGGCCGCAGGGCGCATGTCGAAGAGGGCAGAGACACGCTCCGAGATTTCGGCGTCGCTCAGGGGTACGCGGCTCTTGCCGAAAGTGTTGACGTAGAGCGAAACGGGACGTGCCACGCCGATGGCGTAAGACACTTGGACCAAAGCTTCGCCCGTGACACCTGCTGCCACGAGGTTTTTGGCTATGTGACGTGCGGCGTAGGCTGCGGAACGATCGACCTTGGAGGGGTCTTTGCCCGAGAAGGCACCGCCACCGTGTCCCCCGCGACCGCCGTAGGTATCGACGATGATTTTGCGTCCCGTGAGACCCGTGTCGCCGTGGGGGCCGCCAATCACAAATTTGCCCGTGGGATTGACGTGGAAGATGAGCTTGTCGTCGAAGAGGGTCTGTACCTCGGACGGTAGCCGGCGGAGCACCCTCGGAAGGAGGATGTTGCGTAGGTCGGTCTCTATGCGGTCGTGCATCGCGCGGTCGGCTTTCTCCTGAGCCTCGGGTGTGTCATCTTCGGGGAGCACAAATTCATCGTGTTGCGTCGAGATGACGATGGTGTGGATGCGTGCCGGACGGTGGTCGTCGGTGTACTCCACTGTCACTTGGCTTTTGGCGTCGGGACGGAGGTACGGCATCGGGGAGGGGGCTTCGCGACGGAGCACGGCCAACTCATGGAGGAGCAGGTGGCTGAGCTGCAGTGTGAGCGGCATATACTGGGGTGTCTCGTCGGTGGCGTAGCCGAACATCATGCCCTGGTCGCCGGCTCCCTGTTCGTCGGGCACGGCCACCTCGACACCGCGGTTGATGTCGGCACTCTGCTCGTGGATGGCGCTGAAGACACCGCAGGAGTCTCCGTCGAATTTATACTCGGCTTTCGTATAGCCGATGCGGTTGATGACGCGGCGTGCCGTCTCCAACAGGTCAACGTACGCCTGTGATTTGATTTCTCCGGCCAGCACCACCTGTCCTGTGGTGACCAGCGTTTCGCAGGCAACCTTCGAGGAAGGGTCCTGTGCAAGGAATTCGTCGAGTAACGCATCGCTGATTTGGTCGGCGATTTTGTCGGGGTGTCCTTCCGACACCGATTCGGATGTGAACAGATAGTTCATTGTTGAATTGAATTTTTAGAGTTTGACATTATGCTCTCGCATCTTTCTCATTTTCCACCGTGACCTCCCATTCCGAGGCTCGGTTGGCGTGCCCAATGGCACCTTCTTGATGCTAATTGCGGGGCAAAGATACGACAAATTCTCCAAATCTCCAAATAATATCCCTCCCCGTTAATATAAAATAAGTCTTCAGGGAGGGAATGTAACCCCGATTTAACAAAAAATACCCATAAAAAAACAACTCGGGAATGAAATTTATTAAAATAATTACCCCAATTTGAAATTTTATCCGTATCTTTGCACCGCAAAATCTTTCAAATGCAACCTGCATCCTGAAGGACGGTCAAGTGTCAAAAGTCAAAAGTCAAGGGTCAAATGTGAACGACCTTAGACCTTAGACCGAATAGGTAAATCTAAAATAAATAAATAGGTAAATATCTTTTATTTTACACAATTATATTAACACAATTATTTCAAAAGGTTCAACCCATGAGAAAGGAATCTATGATGAAGTGCATCTCGAAGTGGATGCATCGATGTCTGGCGGTTTTGACAGTTTTGACAGTTTTGCTGTTGATGCCCGCTTTGACCGCTAAGGCTCAGCCTTCGCAGAAACTTTCCGTTTCCGGCGTTGTGACTTCCACGTTTGACGGCGAGCCCATCTTGGGTGCCACCGTTCAGGTGAAAGGCACAAGCAATGGTACCATCACCGATACTGATGGCAAGTATTCACTCCAAGTGGACAGAGGCGCTACGCTGGTGTTCTCATACGTAGGTTACACTACGCAGGAGCGCACAGTCACATCCTCCAAACTTGACATCGCTTTGGAAGAGGCCAACGAAGCTCTCGACGAAGTGGTGGTGGTAGGTTACGGTGTACAGAAGAAGAAACTGGTGACGGGCGCCACGCTTCAGGTGAAGGGTGACGACATTGCCAAACTCTCCACCAGCAACCCTCTTCAAGCCCTTCAGGGACAAACTCCCGGTATGACGATTATGTCCTCGTCCGGTCAGCCCGGTGAGGGTCTCAAGGTGAGCATCCGCGGTCTCGGTACCGTGGGTAACTCCGGCCCTCTCTACATTATCGACGGTGTGCGCGGTGACATCTCCTCCGTCAATCCCAATGATATCGAGAGCATCGATGTGCTCAAGGATGCCGCCTCCGCAGCCATCTACGGTAACCAGTCGGCCAACGGTGTCGTTTTGGTCACCACCAAGAACGGTCACGAGGGCAAGGCCGTCGTCAGCTTCGATGCCTACATCGGGTGGCAGAGCGCTGCCCGCAAGGCCAAAATGCTCAACGCCAAAGAGTATATGGCCATCATGGACGAACAGAACATCAACTCCGGCGGCACGCCATACGACTGGGCTTCCATTACTTCAATCCATGACGCAAGCGGAAATATTTACGACACCGATTGGATGGATGCCATGTTCAAGGACAACGCCAAGACCCAAAGCTACAATTTCTCTGTCACCGGCGGCACACAGAAAGGCAACTACGCCATCTCCGGCGGCTACATGAACCAAGAAGGTATCGTAGGCGGTGCCGATGTATCCAACTACGAGCGTTACAACTTCCGCGTGAATTCCGAGTACAAGGTTATCGACAACTTCCTCAAGCTGGGTGAGCAGGTAAGCATCATCTACTCCAAGAAGCGCGGCATCTCCGTCGGCAACCAGTATAACAACACCCTCCGCAGCGCTTTCGATACGGCTCCTATCACGCCCATCTACAGCGACAACAATCCCTACGGTACTCCCTACAACGATACGTCCAACAGCGACTGGGACAATACCGACGGAAACCCCTACGGTCTGATGATGACCAATGTCAACAACCGTACCAACACGTTCACGACCACAGCAAACCTCTTCGCCGAATTTGAGCTCTACAAGAACCTCAAGTTCCGCTCCACCGTCGGTGTGAAATACGATTCGCAGAACTACCGTTCGTTCTCGCCCATGTACCATTTCTCCATCTATTCCTACAACGATACCAAGACATCCGCTACCCAAAGCTCCAGCGACGGTTTCGGCATCACTTGGACCAACACGCTCTCCTATGACTGGAAAATCAAGGAACATTCCTTCTCGGCCCTGCTCGGTACGGAAAGCTACCGCTCCGAGGGTGTCTCGCAGTACGGTTCCAACGGCTACCTCAAGGACGGTTTCAACACTTGGCAGTATGCCTACCTCTCCAACGGCGATGCCAAGAACCAGGAGGACGGTCTCTCCGTTTCGGGTTCTCCCTGGGATGAGGATCGCATGATGTCTTACTTCGGACGTATCTCCTGGAACTGGAAGGAGCGTTACATGGCCACCGCAACCCTCCGCTGCGACGGCGCTGCCAAGTTCTCCAAGGACAATCGCTACGGCTGGTTCCCCTCCGTTTCCGCAGGCTGGATTCTCAGCAACGAAAACTGGGCCAAGAACTTCTCGAAGGCCATCCTCATGGATTACTTCAAACTCCGCGCTTCCTGGGGACAGGTCGGCAACCAGGACATCGGCAACTACATGTACCTCGCTCCCGTCACCTCTTCGGGCGTTTACTATAATTTCGGCACAACCCTCGGCAGCGAAGCCGACCAGTACGGCAACTACATCTCCCGTCTGGCCAACGCCGACCTCAAGTGGGAGACCTCCGAGCAGACCAACATCGGTATCGATGCCCGATTCTTCGACTCCCGATTGGGCTTGAATGTCGATTACTACATCAAGAAAACCAAAGACTGGCTCGTGCAGCCTCCCACGTATGCAACGGCCGGCACCGGTGCTCCATACGTCAACGGCGGCGATGTGACCAACAAGGGTGTGGAAGTGGCTCTCAGCTGGAACGACCGCATCGGCGACAATTTCAACTACTATGTGAGCGCCAATTTCGCTTACAACCACAACGAGGTGGGTTCCATCCCCACAGAGGGCGGAATCATCCATGGCCAGTCGAACATGCTCTACGACAACTCCACCGAATTTTACCGCGCCTCCAACGGCGAGCCCATCGGCTACTTCTGGGGCTACAAGACCGCAGGCATATTCCAGAATGAAGGCGAAATCAACGAGTGGATTGCCGCAGGCAACGGTGTGCTCCAGAGCGACCCCGAACCCGGTGATGTGAAATACTATGACATCAACCATGACGGCATCATCAACGACGACGACAAGGTCAACCTCGGAAACGGTATGCCCGATGTGACCTACGGATTCACTGTCGGTTGCGACTGGAAGGGTATTGACTTCAGCCTCACGGCTTCGGGCACCGCCGGCCAACAGATAGTACAGAGCTACCGCAACGTCGGCTCCAAGTATGCCAACTACACCACAGCCATTCTTGACCGCTGGACAGGTGAAGGCACGTCCAACTTCCTGCCCCGTGTCACCAACAGCAATGTCAACTACCAGTTCTCCGACCTCTTCATCCAGGACGGCGATTTCCTCCGTATCTCCAACATCACCGTGGGCTACGACTTCTGCAAGACACTGCTTAAGAGCAAGTACATCTCGCAGTGCCGCCTTTATGCCCAGGTGCAGAATGCCTTCACTTTCACCAAGTACGACGGCATGGACCCCGAAATAGGCTACGGTACGGACAACTGGGTGAGCGGCATCGACCTTGGGTACTATCCCCGTCCCCGCACCATCCTCGTAGGTGTTAATCTCAAATTCTAAAACAAGGAGATCACAGTTATGAATACAAAGATATTGATGCTTGCAGCTATGGGTCTGCTGACAGCAGGAATCACCAGCTCGTGCGGCGACAGCTACTTCGACGTCAGCTCGAAGACTGAGTCCAACTCGGGCAACTATTTCAAGACCCAGAACGATGCCTACTACGCCCTCATCGGGTGCTATGACGGATGGCAGCGTACCGTGTCGAACGGTCCCACGTTCTGCTTCCACTATGCGGCAGAACTCCTCTCCGACGAGTGTCTCGGCGGCACAGGCAACGGCGATGCCCGCAATTCGCAGGTCGTTGACCGCTGGGACATCGGCCAGGACAATTCCCAAGTCGATCTTTACAACACGCTCTGGCAGTACTACTATCAGGGTATCTACCGCTGCAACGAGCTCCTTTCACATCAAGACGAGATAGCCTGGACCGATTCCACCCTTATGGGACAGTACATGGGCGAGGCTCGTGCCATGCGTGCCATCATGTACTTCGACCTCGTGCGTCTCTTCGAGCGCGTTCCTCTGCTCACCGCTCCTTCGAGCGAAAACATACCGCAGAGCGAACCTTCCGAGATTTACGCCCAGATTGTAGAAGACCTCAAGTATGCGGCAGCCAACATCCCCGCCGATGCCTATCCCAAGGCTCAAGCTGCCGCCAACGACGGACGCATCACCAGCTGGGCCGCCAAGGCATTCCTCGCACGTGTCTATCTATTTTATAATGGTGTGTATGGCGGAGAACCCGGTACCCTCACCAAGGCTGAGGCTCTACAGGGACTGGAGGATGTCATCGCCTCAGGCGAGTACAGCCTCATTCCGCTCTACAAGAACCTCTGGTATTGCGCTTCCACTCACTGGGAAGCCGATGCTTCGGGCACAATGCAGTCCGTGTCCACATACGCCGGCGACGGCAACGCCGAGACAGTGCTGGCCATGAAGTTCAACTACACCAGCGACTACAACGGCAACGCCGGCGGCAACAACGCCATCCAGATGTTCTCGCTGCGCGGCGGTACGTTCAAGGCGCCCTACGGACAGGGTTGGGGCGGTGCCACTGTGGTTCCCGGCTGGAAGGCTTCCTACCCCTCGGGAGACCAGCGTGCCGAGGCTTCCATCATCGACATTGAAGAAGAAGGTATCTATGCCATGGCCGACTATCAGACACTCGCCATTCCTGACCAGCGCGAATACACCGGTTACACCAACAAGAAATATACGGCACGTTCCGGATATATCGACGGTGCGCTCACACACCTCTATCAGGGTCTCATGGCCGGCGACTTCCAAATTTCGCAGCCTATTGACTACGTTGTGATGCGTTACGCCGACGTGCTCCTCATGGCTGCTGAGTTGGGCAGCTCCCAAGCTCAGACATACGTCAACATGGTTCACGAACGCGCCTATCGTCTTGAGGACGGTTCTCTCGCCGCCGGCTACAGCCAGATAGGCACTTCCGCAGCCAGCATCCTCGAGGAGCGTCGTCTTGAGTTCGCCTTCGAGGGCCTGCGCTGGTTCGACCTTCGTCGTCAAGACAGCAACGGTGCCACCGCAGCAGCTGCCATCGCCGCTCAGAGCGGCCTCACGGTCCTTTCCGGCGGTACGTCCGATGTTGTCACCTACAATGCCGACAACATTACCGCCAAGCGAGGTTTCCTTCAGATACCGCTCACCCAGATTCAGCTCACCAACAACGTCCTGACACAGAATCAGGGCTGGTAAACCTCCTCCCAACCTCCCCCTGAAGGGAGAGGCGCTACAACAAATACAAACAGAACATTATGAAATTCAAATATATTCTTTCCGGCATGGCAGGCTTGTCCGTACTGATGGCAGCCTGTACGCCAGACGACCACGATCTGGCTCAGAAGGATTTTGCACCGACCGACCTTGTGGAGGGCGTTGCCTACACCGTCACCTGCGACGAAAACAACCACATCACGATGCAGAGTCTTCTCGACAAGAAGTATCAGTGCTTCTGGATACAGCCCAACGGCTATAGCAAGGGTTCGACCGTAGAAATCGACCTCCCCTTCTCCGGCACCTATCCCTTCGTCTTCGGTGTCGATACCAAAGGAGGCGTTGTCTATGGTGACACCACTTGGCTCAGCATCACGACCAACAATATGGCACTACTGGAGGATCCCCTCTACGGATACCTTACGGGAGGTGTCGGCAGCTCCAAGACCTGGGTGCCCTGCGACGGCAACTACGGCGTAGGCCAGTGCACAGGTCCCGTGATGTACTGCAACCCCGATGACGTGCTCAACGACGGCAGCGGTTCCACCGACATCGGCATCAATCACATGACTCCCAACTGGGATCCCGGTTTCCAGTCGTGGCTCATTCCACAGGACAGTCCTTACATGGATTCCTACATGACCTTCACGCTCAGCGACACCGAGGGTTGCAAACTCGTCGAGTATCGCGGTGAGGCCGGCAGCAAGGGTGCCTCCACAGGCGTTACGCTCTCGGGCAAATATACCCTCAACCTGAGCGATTCGTCCCATCCGCGCCTTTCCTTCACCGACACATACGCGCTCCACAACGCAGGCTTCGATGAGGTTTGTGCCAACTACACCACGAATATCTACATCACCGAGCTTACGCCCTACTTCCTTCAGCTGGCGACCATGCGTACCAACTCCGAGGGTTCTTGGTGGATTATCTGGAACTACATCGCCAAGGATGTGCGCGATGGCGTGGTGACCATTCCTTCCGACAATCCAGAGTATCTCGAGACCTCCGATCCCGTACTTCCCTCGGTGACCGACCTTGAGACCAAACTCTTCACTACCGACATCAATGGCGTGAACTATTTGGGCGACCAAATGACCTTCCTCATCTCCGACGAAATGCCCTACGACTGGATGTGGTGGAACGGTGCCACTTCGGCTTGGGAAAAGATGGTCAACGGCAACTACAACACGACATGGGCACCCGCTCCCGACGAGGAAGAGATTGCCGACTACGAACTCACCCTCACCAGAAAGGGCGGTTATACGGCGGGCGACATCACCGGCTCTTACTCCATCGACGGCACAACCATCATCTTCGACCAACCCGTCACAATTCTGACCGCATCGGGCGACAATCGAACCGTGGCCGTTACAGGCACCGAGTTCACGGTCTTCAAGTGTGATGCAGGCTCCGAACTCATCCTCGGTGTGCCCGCATCGACCGACGGGAGCGGAAATGTCAACACCTACCTCGTGGCCGGTATGACTTACAAGGCCATCGGAGGTGGAGGCGAGTCGGGTCCTGTGGTCGTTCCCTTCACCGCCGGTGCCGAGAACAACTACATCGAGGCCGACAACTATTTCCGCTGCCAGCTTTACAATCCATGGGGAGGCGGCGGCGACATGATAGATCCCACCAACATCAAGCTCAAGAAGAACCAGACCCTCAAGGTGACGGTGACTCTGAAGGGCTTCACCTTTACGCAGACTGCCAAGATGGTGCTCTGCTGCAACCGCGGCGACGAGCAGAGTTGGGAACCTGCATGCTTCGACTACGCACGTGCCATTGAGGTCAACGGCGACGGAACCTACACCGTCGGCTGGACCAACACCACCGGCTCTACCATCTCGCCCTGGTCATCGGATTCTGACCAGTCGGCACTCATCATCACCATGCAGTACGTGGGCTATGCCGAAGTGGCTGCCGACGAGGACGGTTCCTACAAGTCCGCCTGCACGGTTAACTCAATTACGATAGAATAAAATTCCGAACGATTATGAAATCCAAAATATTCTGCGGCGCTCTTGCGCTTTTGTCTTGCGGACTTGCCTTCACGGCATGTAGCGAAGATGAAGATTACTCAGTGGCTACCACAGCCCTCCTCGGCGAGGGCTCGGTAGTGACGGGGTCTTCCGATGTTACTGCTACGACAGCTACCATGCACGGTAGCGTCACGGGTCTCGACAATGTCAGCACCTCGTCCTATGCCACCGGTTTCTACTACGGCTACTCGGAGGGAAACCTCAGCGAGAAGGTGGGTGCTTCGACCGCTACGTCTTTCTCGGCCACCATCGATGGACTGACCGATGAACTCACCATTTATTATCAGGCATACGTCACCCTGCAGGGTCGCGTCACCTACAAGGGCGAAATCAAGACTCTCGTGACAACCGATGCCAAGGTATCAACTGCGGCAGCCGTCGGCGTGACACCCTTTGCCGCTACGCTCTCCGCTGCGGCTTCCGACTACACGGAAGATGCCACCATGGGCTTCGTTATCTCCACGTCCCCGGATGTCGAGACTTTGCGTGCAGCCTATCGTCTGAATGACTCTCCCGCCACGGCCTCGCGTCAGGAACAAGTGGAAGGACTCCAGCCCGGGACGGACTACTACTATGCCGCCTACCTCGACTTGGGGTCGGGCATCGTCTATGGCGATGTGAAGAGCTTCACGACGGATGACAAGGATTATGACGCCAACGACGACTTCGTCGATCTCGGCCTTTCGGTCAAGTGGGCCAAGACCAATATCGGCGCTTCGTCCGAGACGGCTGAGGGCGGTCTCTTCGCCTTCGGTGACCTCGACGGCTGGAATGCCTCCATCGATCCTGCCGACTACGCTTCGGACAACACCTATCGTACCCTCCAGGACATTGCCTACAAAACCTACGGCGGAATAGCCACTCTGCCTACGGCCGAACAATTCGAGGAGCTCTTCTCGCTCTGTCAGATAGAGTTCATAGAGGGCGCCTACAAACTCACGGGTCCCAACGGAAATTCCATCATCCTGCCCTGCAACGCCAAGCGATACGGCTACGAATCGGAGAATGCCGATGCAACGGCCTATTATGCCACAGGTTCAGTCAACGAGAACAATCCCAAATACTATGTGGATTACGAGATTTCGTCCGCAGGAAACGGACGCAACACCGTGCCCACCTACACGGCGCTGGCTGTGCGTGCCGTCACATCGGCTCTGAGCGAATCAATCGACAAGGCTCTCCTCTACCGGACTTGGCACCTCGACATCCGTCCCGACGGATCGTCGGCATCATGGACAGGTCCCCTCTACTACTACGGCACCGACGACTCGTGGCGCACCGCGACCAACGGTGAGCCTGTCATCGGCGACTCATGGAATTGGTGTCCCGAATACCTCAGCAACACCTGGCTCTGCAGTGCCCAGGACTACGGTACCATGACGCTGCGCGAGGACGGCACGGTAGCTGTTGTGCGCTACGCTGCGGACGGCACAGAGACGGCAGAGGAAGGCACTTACTCCATCGACGAGAATGCCAAGACCATCACTCTCAGCATCGATGTGCTCGGACTGCCCAACTTCAACGCCGTATCGCAGGATGTGAAGAACCAACTCAAAATCTTCTCGTTGGGCGACGGAACGATGCAGATAGCCATTCTGCGCGACCCGACACTCTCCGGCGAAGGTGCCTGCTCGCTTGTCTATAACTACGTGAGCGACGAACTCTATCAAGGCTCTGAACTCGACAAGTCATTGCTCTACCACACTTGGCACATCGACCTCCGTGCCGACGGCGGGCATGCCGTCTGGGACGGTCCGATGTATTACTATGGCACAGATGACTCATGGAACAGCGTCACCAATCAGGCCAAGGTGGCCGGCGACTCCTGGAACTGGTGCCCCGACTACGCTGGCAACAGCTGGATTTGCGCCGCCCAGGACTATGGTACGATGACGTTGCGCGAGGACGGCACAGTGACCATCGTTCGCATTGCCGCAGACGGTACCGAGACCACTGAAGAGGGTACCTACACCATCGACGAGACATCGACATGGAACGAATTCAGCAAGACCATCACACTCAGCATCGACGTGCTCGGCATTCCCCAGTACAATGCCGTTTCGAAAGATGTGAAGACCAAGTTGAAGATATTCTCCCTGACCGCAGACAAGATGCAGATAGCTATCCTTCGCGATGCCGAACTCTCGGGCGAAGGTGCATGCTCGCTCGTCTATAACTATGTGACCGACGAGCAATACTCCGGCATCAACGTCAGTCTGTTGGCTGTGGGAAGCGACTGGGGTGGCACATGGGGCACCGTCCTCGCCACCATCATGCCGCAGGAACTCGATGGACAGCACACCGTAACCTACAACGGTGCCGTCAACGGAGCCATGGTGACCCTGCTTGACTTTGTAGAACTCGTAAAGCGCTATCCCAATGCCTTCGTACGCATTGACGAGATAAAACTCGACGGACAGGCCATCAAGTTCGACGCCAACAATTTCTGCTACGGCGACATCGAGGACAAGGGTAACTATCGCATCGAGATGTTCAACATCTGGGGCAAGGGTCAGGTTGGAAACAAAATTGTGGCCTCGCCCTTCAGCTCGCTCACCGATGTCGATAGCGACCCGGCCTTCACCTTCGCTGAATCGTGCGAGATTACCTTCACCGTGAAGACGAACGGACCCGTTGGAACCTATACGCCCAACCTCATCACCATCAACCCGTCGTGGGATGGAACATGGGGATTCAACCAGGGGACTACTTTCGATGTGGTGCTCAACACCGAGACAGCGAAGTATGAACTCTCAAGGCGGCAGTTCAACATTCTCTACACCACCGATGGTACCGACTACACCGGCGGCAGCGAGATGACGTTCATTGAGATTGCCGACATCTACGCGTTCTTCCCCACCATGCATGCCACGCTCGATGGACTCAAGCTCGACGGACAAAGCATAAGCTACGACGTAACGAAGGTGCCCGACTCGAACGAGAGTCCCAAGTATCGTCTTGAGCTTTGGAATCCATGGGGAGCTACAGGCGGCAATGGCTATTGTGCGTTTGGCGAAATCGTGAACGGACAGGTGGTACCCGGCCTTGCCTTCTCCAGCACGATGGAGGTCGATTTCACTATCCGCTCGCTCTTCGCAGTCCCCGAATGGTAAGCCCTCAGCCCCCCTCTGATTCCAAGAGGGGGGGCATATAAACAATTTAAACATTATGAATTTCCCGCGATTGTTACTCTCCTTATTTATATGGGGAACTTTCTGCCTCACCTCTTGCTCGTCCGGCAGCGATGGAGGCAGTGAATCCAGTGTTGATTTCCGCGTTTCGCCCTCTTCGCTGTCCTACAGCGCTGCAGGCGACACCAAGACCCTCGCCGTCGTTTCCGGCTCTACTCCCACTGTCAGTACCTCGGCTTCATGGCTTAACGTCACCGAAGCTTCCCGGAGTGAGAAGCTGAGCTCCACATCCTATTCGGTCACGGCAGATGCCAATGTGACCACGGAAGCTCGTGAAGCAACGATTTCCGTGTCCGCCGGAAGCAATTCCGCTACAGTGAAAGTGACACAGTCCGCCGGAACTTTCAGCGTTTCTGTTTCCGAACTTTCCTTCGCCGCTGCCGGAGGCGCTCAGACCTTCACGGTTTCCGGCTACGGAACGATTGAAGTTTCTTCTTCCGAATCCTGGCTCACGGCTACTGCCGGAGCTCTCGATGGCTCAGTGACCACCGTGACGGTCTCTGCTGACGAAAATTCGGACGAAGCGGCTCGTACCGCTACGATTACCGTCAAAGCAGGCACCAATTCTGCCTCTGTCAATGTCAAACAAGCTGCCGCTGCCGGTGTGCTCACTGCTACAGCCGCCGATATCGCGCCCCTCATGTATCCCGGTTGGAACCTCGGAAATACGATGGAGGGAGGCAATAACGCCAACAACTGGAAGAACGTCGGCATCAGCACCGAGACCAGTTGGCAGAGCACCAAGACCACCCGGGAGGTCATCGACTTTGTAAAGTCTCGGGGCTTCAAGTCCGTCCGTATTCCCACAGCATGGGTCATGGGGCATGTAACCTCCGAATCCGAAGTCACCGTCGATGCCGCGTGGATGGCCCGAGTGAAGGAAATCGTCGATTATTGTGTCTCCGACGGGCTTTACGTCCTGCTCAACGACCACTGGGACGGCGGATGGCTCGAAAACTCCTTCGGTGACATCAGCGATGCCACCGTCACCCTCAATGCCGGGAAACTCAAGAAACTTTGGACCCAGATAGCTGAAGCATTCTCCGAATACGACGAGCACCTCCTCTTCGGCGGGCTCAACGAGCCGGACTGTGACTCCCAGGCCAAGACCAACGCGCTGTTGAAGTACGAACAGGCTTTCATCGATGCCGTGCGTGCCACCGGCGGAAACAATGCGAAGCGAACCCTCGTGGTACAGGGGCCTCAGACCAACATCTCCAACACAAACAAGTGGCTGGATCTCTCGAAGATTTCCGACCCTGCAGGAACCGGCTACCTCATGGTCGAGGTCCACTACTACGACCCTCCCCAGTTCACCGGCGTCTGGGAGAACAATCAGCCAGTATGGTTCTGGGGAAGCGAAAACCATGTTTCGGGCGACTCCCACAACGCAACTTGGGGCGAGGAGGATTACGTCAAGAGCCAGTTCCAACTGATGAAAACGAAATTTGCCGACAAGGGCTATCCCGTCATTCTGGGTGAGTATGGCGTCAACTGGCGTAACCTCAGCAGCAATCAGGACAAGCACGACGCTTCCGTCAAACTCTATCACAAGACCGTCTGTCGGGAAGCTGTCAACTGCGGAATGATTCCCATGGTGTGGGACATCAACAGCCCGAACCAAAACGGAACCACCGGCATAATGACCGTCATCAACCGGGCTACTCCCTCGGTTTTCAATCCTCACGCTTTGGAGGGTATCCAAGAGGGAATCGCTGCTGCCGAATGGCCCCGCTGACGGTTCATCCCCCCGTTATCCTCCCCGTTAATGTAATTGTGCGTCGGGACATCCCTTCCGGATGTCCCGACTTTCTCATATCCTACTCCCTTCCCTTGAGGGGAGGGCTGGGGGAGAGGCTGTCCTACTCCCTTTCCTTTAGGGAGGGGCTGGGGGTAGGCTTTACAGAAAAAACATGCTGTCCAGAGTGCGAAAATCATATTTTTTTTCTGTATTGATAATAAAGTGTGGGGGTGTGTGACCAAAATGCCATATCTTTGCACCGGCGAAAGTCCAAAGGGACCATCCCACCGTTATCGTCCCCGTTAATATTAACCACTAAAATAAATAAGATTATGAGCAACGAAACAAAGAAACTTCATGTAGAAACCCTCGCCCTTCATGTGGGCCAGGAGACACCCGATCCCGCAAGCGATGCCCGTGCTGTCCCGATTTATCAGACGACCTCATACGTGTTCCGCAACTCTCAGCATGCCGCCGACCGTTTCGGCCTGAGGGATGCAGGTAATATTTACGGCAGATTGACCAACTCTACTCAGGGCGTTTTCGAAGACCGTATCGCTGCCCTCGAAGGCGGTGTGGCCGGTCTGGCTGTGGCCAGCGGTGCTGCTGCCATCACTTACGCCCTCCAGAATATTGTTCAGAACGGACAGCATATCGTGGCGGCCAACAATATCTACGGCGGAAGCTACAACCTCATTCTCCACACGTTGGCAACACAGGGTGTAAAGAGCACTTTCGTCGATCCGCACGACCTGAAGGCCATTGAGGAGGCAGTGCGTCCCGAGACCCGAGCTTTCTATTTCGAGACATTCGGCAATCCCAACTCCGATGTGCTCGACTTGGAGCCCATCGCCGAGATAGCCCACAAGAATAATATTCCCGTGATTGTAGATAATACGTTTGCCCCCATCATCTATCGTCCTCTCGATCACGGAGCCGATATCGTGGTTCACTCGGCCACCAAGTTCATTGGCGGACACGGCTCCTCGTTGGGAGGTGTAATAGTCGATGGCGGAAAGTTCGACTGGAAGGCGCAGCCCGAAAAATATCCTACCCTGGCCAAGCCCGATCCGTCCTATCACGGCGCTGTGTTTGCCGACGTGGCCGGTGCTGCCGCATACGTGACCAGAATCCGTGCGGTGTTGCTCCGCGATACGGGTGCTGCCATTTCTCCCTTCAATGCGTGGATTCTCCTCCAGGGAACGGAGTCGTTGCCCCTTCGCATCGAGCGTCATACCGAGAATGCCCTCAAGGTGGTAGAGTACCTGAGCAAACACCCGAAGGTGGCCAAAGTGAACCATCCCGCCATTGCTTCCCATCCCGATCACGAGGTTTATAAGAAGCTCTTCCCCAAGGGTGCCGCATCCATCTTCACGTTCGAAATCAAGGGTGGAGAGAAGGAGGCCTGGAAGTTCATCGACTCTCTGCAAATCTTCTCCCTTCTGGCCAATGTGGCCGATGTGAAGTCGCTCGTGATTCATCCGGCCACAACGACCCACTCGCAGCTCTCGCCCGAGGAATTGGCAGAACAGCACATCACCCCGGCAACCGTACGCCTCTCAATAGGTGTGGAGCACATCGACGACATCCTCGCCGACATCGGGCAAGCATTGGAGCAGGTGTAAGTCCCACCTTGGTTACGTCCCCCCCCCGGTTACGTCCCTGTTTCCGACCCGTAAATATATACGTTATCCTCCCCGTTAATAACCCCGGGGTTACCACCCCGATTCCCTCCCCGTTAATATATTCACAAATAACAAAATAACGCTATGTCAATCGCAAAATCTTTAACAGAACTCGTAGGCAACACTCCGTTGCTCGAGTTGAACAAATTCTCTCAGTCGAAAGGACTGGACACTCCCGTCATCGCCAAGGTCGAGTATTTCAATCCCGGCGGCTCAGTCAAAGACCGCATCGCGCTGGCCATGATTGAAGATGCCGAGAAAAAAGGCATTCTGAAACCGGGTGCCACCATCATCGAGCCCACCTCGGGCAACACCGGCGTCGGTCTGGCTCTTGTCTCGGCAGTGAAAGGTTATCACCTCATTCTCACAATGCCCGAAACAATGAGCGTCGAGCGCCGAAACCTCGTCAAGGCATACGGTGCCGAAGTGCGCCTGACTCCCGGAAAGGACGGTATGCCCGGAGCCATCCGTGCCGCCGAAGCCCTTCGCGACAGCATTCCCGGAAGCATCATCCTCCAGCAGTTTGAGAATCCCGCCAATCCTGCCAAGCACTATGCTACGACGGGTCCCGAAATCTGGGCCGATACCGACGGCAAGGTCGATATCTTTGTGGCTGGTGTGGGTACAGGCGGTACCGTCAGCGGTGTCGGCAAGTATCTCAAGGAGAAGAATCCCGGCATCAAAGTCTATGCCGTAGAACCCAAGTCGTCTCCCGTCTTGAACGGCGGTCCTTCGGGTCCCCACAAGATCCAAGGCATCGGTGCAGGATTTGTGCCCAAAACATACGACGGCAAAGAGGTCGATGAGGTCATAGATGTCGAAAACGACGATGCCATCCGAACCGGCCGTGAATTGGCAGCCAAGGAAGGTCTCCTCGTAGGCATCTCAAGCGGAGCCGCAGCATACGCCGCAGCCGTAGTCGCAGCCCGCCCCGAGAACAAAGGCAAGCGAGTGGTAGTGCTCCTGCCCGACACCGGCGAACGTTATCTCTCCACCGTCCTCTACGCCTTCGAAGACTATCCGCTGTAATTGGATTTATATATTTATCTATTTTAGATTTATATATTTTTCTCTGGTCGGCTTTCCAGCTCCCGTCTCCTACTCCCTTCCCTTTAGGGGAGGGTTGGGGAGAGGCTGGAGGGGCTGGGGATAGGCTGGAGGGCTGGGGATAGGCTCTCGAGGGCTTGACGGATATCATCCAATAGGTCTGCAGGATCTTCGAGACCGATGCTGAGACGCACGGTTGTGTCAAGCACATCCATCTCCCCACGTTCTTCGGGTGTAAAGAGACCGAAGATGGTTGATGCCGGATGGATGGCCAGAGAACGGTGGTCGAAGAGATTGGTAGCCCGGCGAATGACCTTGAGGGCATCGATAAAGGCAAAACACTCATCGCGTGTCGCGAGATCGATGGTGAGCATCGCTCCGGGCAACGGTCCGAACTGACGCTCCGAAAGTTCATGGTAGGGATTCCCCTCCAACGCCGTATGGTTGACCCTGCAGATGCGGGGTTCGTGCGTAAGCTGTTGCGCCAGCCAGAGAGCCGATGAAGCCTGACGGCGGAACCGTATGTCGAGTGTCTCGAGACCGAGTGTCTGCATGTACGCCTCGTATGGGGTCATCATAATGCCCAGGTTCGTGAGGATTTCCGTCTTGAGGCGAGCAGTGAATGCGGCTTTCTTACCTGCTCGGCGAGACTGCTGTTGGAGCAGCGAGTTCGGGCTTTGAGACCAGTCGAAGCTGCCGTAATCGAGAATGAGACCGCCCAGACCTGTCGCGCCGGCACTGATGTATTTTGTGCTGGAAATCAATTCAATATCTACACCGAATTCACGTGCGTGGAACGCCGTGAAAGGCACGATTGTTGTATCTGCCATGACAGGAACCCCGTGGGAATGAGCCATTTGTGCCAGTGCTGCGATATCGGCCACCTCCATCTGGGGGTTGGTGATGATTTCGAAGAAGAGGGCACAGGTGTTTTCATCGATGAGGCGTTCGGTCTCTTTCAAATTGCATAGGTCGGCTGTTCGCATCTCTACTCCGAATTGACCCAATGTACGGCTCAGGAGTGAGAACGTGTTGCCGAAGAGATGACGCGAAGTGATAACGTTGCAGCCTTTCTGAACAAGATTGAGCATCGAGCCCGAAATGGCTGCCATACCGGTGTTGAGTGCTGTGACACTCATAGCACCGGTGTAGCGTGCCACACGCCGTTCGAAATTCTGGACGGTGGGATTGCTGATACGTGAGTAGCTGTGCCGGGGAGAACGTCCGCAGAATGCATCGCTCATGGCGGCAGCTGACGGGAACTCGAAGGCGGCAGAGTGATAGACGGGTTGAGCCAACGCTCCGAACGGATCAGGCTGGGCGTAGGGTGTTGTAAGAACGGTGGTTTCGTAATTCTTCATAAGGGTGAAATTTCTAAAATCCGGCTGCAAAGGTAGTGTACTTTTCTTGAAAAACCAAATTTTCCCCGAAAAAAAAACAGCAAATACTGAGTTTATTCCTCAATTTAGGAACAAAGACGGGAACTTTCTTCCCGAAAACATAACAGAACTATAACTTTAATCCGAAATAATATGGCACAAATCAAAGTGAACGGCGAAGTCCAGACGATAGACTTGCCGCTGAGTGTGACTGAGTTGATTCGCAAGAATAACGTGGAACAACCCGAAATGGTTTCCGTTCAGGTGAACGAAGAATTCGCCGACCGCGAGGAGTGGGACAGCATCCAGCTCAAGGACGGTGACGAGGTTGATTTCCTCTACTTCATGGGCGGCGGCTGCTGAGCGGCCCGTCCTGAGCGAACAGATAAAAACCAACAA
>CALBPV010000039.1 GCA_937899265.1 uncultured Bacteroidales bacterium | reverse complement strand
AGGCTCCAAATTGTCCATCGTCCGACGATAGAGGTGTGGAAACCTTTTTGCGGGTCTATCGTCTGACGATGGAGGCTTGGAAATCTTTTGGCGGATCCATCGTCCGACGATAGAGGCTTGGAAATCTTTTGGCGGGTCCATCGGAGTCCGATGGAGGCTTGGAAATCTTTTTGCGGGTTCATCGTCCGACGATAGAGGCTTGGAACACTTTTTGCGGGTCCATCGTCCGACGATAGAGGCTCGGAAAACTTTTGGCGGGTCCATCGTCCGACGATGGTGCCAAACTGACGCAAAGGCTCCAAAAACTTATCAGCAGCAACAGGGTAAGCGTCATGCGGAGGCGGTTGAATCTCCAATGGCCGATTGGGTTTAATGACAACGAATGGCCAATTACATGGCAATTATATGTTTCTCTTACCTCTGATATCCGCGAAAGGTCATAAAATGTCAGATTTTTCGCCCCGAGATTTGGAGATTCCGAAAAAAATCCTTATCTTTGCAGCCGTAAACCAATAAAACAAACAAAATGAAATCACTGAAATCCGTATCCCTTGCATGTGCCGTACTCGCACTGTCAACCGCATCCTCCCACGCCCAGAAATGGGAACACCTTGCCGACACGCCCCAGATGGGGTGGAGCACCTGGAACAGGTTCCAAGGCAATATCTCCGAAGACATCATACGCGGCATAGCCGATGCGATGGTGGAAAGCGGCCTGCGCGATGCGGGCTACACCTATATCAATATAGATGACTGCTGGCACGGAGAACGCAATGCCGACGGCTTCATGCAGGCCGACCCTGCCAAATTCCCCAACGGTATCGCGGCTGTGGCTGACTATGTACACTCCCGGGGACTGAAACTCGGCATCTACAGCGATGCCGGAACCCACACCTGCGGCAATATGCCCGGTTCGCTCGGCCACGAATATCAGGATGCCATACAATATGCCCGATGGGGTGTCGATTACCTCAAGTACGACTGGTGCAACACGCGCGACATCAATCCCCGCGGAGCCTACCGGCTCATCAGCGACGCACTATGGGCAGCAGGACGCCCCATCTTCCTCAGTATGTGCGAATGGGGCGACAGCTACCCGTGGAGATGGGCATCGGAGGTGGGTCACTCATGGCGAACCACACCCGACATTTGGTGTTGCTTCGACTCGGTGCGCGTCTTTGACGGCGGTGCCTACAGCCAATTCGGAGTCATGCAGTGCATCCAGTTCAACGACACCCTGCGCCGCTATGCCGGCCCGGGTTATTGGAACGACCCCGATATGCTCGAAGTGGGCAACGGAATGAGCGAGAGCGAGGACAGAGCCCATTTCACCATGTGGTGTATGATGGCCAGCCCCCTCATTCTCGGAAATGACCTGCGCACCATGAGCGAGGCCACCCGCAACATCATCCTCAACCGCGAGATGATAGCCGTAGATCAGGATTCACTCGGCGTGCAGGGGCTGCACCTTTGCGACCGCAACGGACTGCAATTCTGGTTCAAACCCCTCACCTGCGGACGATGGGCATTCACCATTCTCAACCCCACAACGACAGATATCACCTATGAGCTCAACTGGCAGGATTTCAATTTCACCGACGAGGAGGTAAGCCGTCTCGGCACAGGCTTCGACTCCACCGTCTATACCGTCTATAATCTGTGGAGCCACAAGGCAGAGGGCAAGACATCGCTCAAAAACAAGACCGACCGTAAAGTCACGGTTCCCGGCCACGATGTTGTCTCCTGGCTGCTTACTCCCAAAGCCGCAAAGAGCCGTAAATGAACAACAGATTTACCGAAGAAATAAAAAACAGAACAATGAAAAGACTCATGATGATGACAGCAGCTGCAGCCATGATGCTGACAAGCTGTGCGCAGAAGAAGAATGTCCCTCCGTCGGATGCAACAGTAACCAGCGACAGTGCGGCAACGGTGTATCTCACCCGCGAGATTTCACCCGAGGCGCTGGTGAAGATTTACAAGGCTCTGGGCGTGGAGGCCACGGGCCGTGTGGCTGTGAAGATGTCAACCGGCGAGGGCTCGAACCCCAACTACCTGAAGCCCGAACTCATCAAGAACCTCATAACGGAGGTGGACGGCACCATCGTGGAATGCAACACCGCCTACGGCAATGCCCCCAAGGACTCCAAAGACGACCGCAACAACTCGGCCAACCACTGGAAGGTCATCGAACGTCACGGCTTTACACCGACGTTCAAGGTGGACATCATGGACGAGGAGGGCGACATGAAGATTCCCGTTCGCGACACGACGCACCTGAAGTACGACATCGTGGGCACGCACATGCAGAACTACGATTTCATGATTGCGCTCAACCACTTCAAAGGTCACCCCATGGGCGGCTACGGCGGTGCTCTGAAGAACCTCTCCATCGGCTGCGGCTCGCAGAACGGCAAGGCATATATCCACTCCGCCGGCAAGATGGAGGTGCTCGACATGGCGAAACTCTGGACTCCCGAGTACGTGGGCGACCAGGACGGATTCCTCGAGTCGATGGCTGCCGCTGCACAGGCTGTGGTTGACTACTTCAACGGTAAGAACGGCATTATCTACATCTCGGTGATGAACAACATGTCGATAGACTGCGACTGCGTGGACCATCC
>CALBPV010000038.1 GCA_937899265.1 uncultured Bacteroidales bacterium | reverse complement strand
CCGTCCGACGATAGAGGCTCAAAAAACTTTTTGCGGGTCCACCGTCCGACGATAGAGGCTCAAAAAACTTTTTGCGGGTCCACCGTCCGACGATAGAGGCTCAAAAAACTTTTTGCGGGTCCACCGTCCGACGATAGGGTCGTCAACGCCACTTTTGGGTTCATCCGATTCAGATGGATTCAAAACGGGTCGTTGACGCCCCCATCCAATTCGGATGGACTTCCGCTGACCGAAACTGCCCCAAAAGCAATCAACAGCAGCATGCAGACTGCCATTCGAAGGTTGTGGATATAGGTACCCAACACCCCACACACGGCTCTCACCCTATGAGCCGTGCGTGGCGATAGAATTTACACAGAGGGCTTGCCCCAGTGCTGGGGTATGCTCCCCTTCAAGGCAAAGAAATCCCGACTCATGCCGAGGTATCGAAAAGCCCCCGGAAAATTGTTTCCGGGGGCTTTTCGTATTAACGACGGGACCGACGGGGTCTTTCGTCGGATTCGTCATCGGAATCGGGAGCATCCATGCCGTACTTCTGGCGAATCTGCGCATTGTAGCGTTCAAGACGATTCTGTGTCCGGTTGCGTTCGCGCTCGCGGTTCCGGTATTCTGCATCGCTGGCCTGAAACTCCCTTACGCAGCGATTGACGTATTCTACCGTCAGATTGTACCACTCAGCTACCCTTTCGGGTTTGTTCTTGCCAAAGATGACATCCTTGGCCACTTGTGTCTTGGATAACGGCCTGTCCATAATTTGTATATATATTTAAAAAGGTAAAACCAAAAATTGCAATGACGAACCCCGGGAAGAAAGGGCGGGGGAAATCACTGCAGATGCAGGGTTCTCTCGACCTCGTCGAGGAGCGGCGGAAGGTCGGCTTCTGCGCGACGCTGTTCTTCGGCGCGGATGCGCCTCCTGGCTCCGACATTTCCGCCGGCGGCTGCCCGGATTTCATTGTACCACCGTATGGCGTATTTCTTGTTGAGCATTGCGGGGACAGTTATCATTCTACATCCGGCTGGTCCTGCTGTTTGGAGAGTAGGAGTTCGGAGGTGGATTGTTGGGTGAAATCTTTTCGACGGAAGACGAAACTGCGGCCCAAATAACGTTCCTTGACCATCTCGTTGGCTGCAAGTTCCTCGGACGTTCCCTGGAATAGAATCTTGCCCTCGAAGAGAAGATAGGCCCTATCGACGATGGAGAGGGTTTCGGGCGCATTGTGGTCGGTGATGAGAATACCGATATTTTTCTCTTTGAGTTTATAGACAATGTACTGAATGTCCTCGACGGCAATGGGATCGACGCCGGCGAAGGGTTCGTCGAGCATGATGAACTTGGGCGAAATGGCCAGACAGCGGGCTATCTCGCAGCGACGGCGTTCGCCGCCCGAAAGACGGTCGCCGAGGTTCTTGCGCACCTTGGTGAGACGGAACTCGGAGATGAGGCTCTCGAGGCGTTCGCGCTGCTCTTCCTCGGTGAGGGATGTCATCTGGAGCGTAGCCAGAAGATTGTCCTCGACGGTCATCTTGCGATAGACCGAAGCTTCCTGGGCGAGATATCCGATGCCTGCTTTGGCACGGCGATAGACGGGATAGGAAGTGATATCTACACCGTCGAGAAAGATTCGGCCTTCGTTGGGAGTGATGAGTCCGGTGGTCATATAGAAAGTAGTGGTCTTGCCGGCACCGTTGGGTCCCAGCAATCCAACAATTTCGCCCTGTTTGACATCGATGCTGACGTGGTTGGCAACGGTGCGCGGGCCATAGCGTTTGACCAAATTCTCTGTCCTTAGGACACTGCGAGTTACTTCTTCAGACATAAAAAATCAAAAATATCGCTGCAAATATAATGATTTTTTGGAAAATATAGGGTGAGTTTGAGAAAAAAAACGTATCTTTGCAGCAGAATTAGCGTTTTTAATGAAAAAACTATGATCATTGCAGACCAAATAAGTTCATTTGGAAGCTATGTCAAACTGATGGGTCGAGTGTTCACGAGACCTGACAGATTCAAGCTTTTTGCGAAGTCAACCGTGAGGGAATACAACTCGCTTGTGATTGACTCAATAGGCATCGTATGCATCATATCGCTCTTCATCGGGGCGGTCTGCTGCATCCAGATTCAAAGCAAGATGTTCTCGCCGCTGTTGCCTCGCTACACGCTGGGCTACACGACACGCGAAATACTGATTTTGGAGTTCTCGTCCTCCATCATAGCCCTGATTCTGGCGGGCAAAGTGGGGTCGAACATAGCCTCCGAAATCGGCACGATGCGCATCACAGAACAGATAGATGCGCTGGACATCATGGGTGTCAATTCGGCCAATTTCCTCATCCTGCCCAAAATCGTGGCGATGATAGTGGGGATGCCCATGCTGGGTATCTTCTCGATATTCTTGGGACTGATAGGCGGCGGCCTGATTGCCGAGTTGTTCGGAACGCTGCCCATCACGGACTATATTTATGGCATCCAGACATCGTTTGAACCCGGGAGTGTGTGGTACAGCCTCAAGAAATGTCTGTTCTACGGATTCCTGATTTCGAGCATTGCCTCCTACTTCGGCTACACCGTCAAGGGCGGTGCAACCCAAGTGGGCAAAGCGGCCACCGACTCGGTGGTAATCACGAGCATCATGATTCTGCTTTGGGATATCATCCTCACCAAAATTCTCATCTGAATGATAGAAGTCAAAGACTTGAACAAGAGTTTCGAAGACCAACAAGTGCTTCGCGACGTGAGCTGCACCTTCCGGCCCGGCATCAACAATCTCATCATCGGACAGTCGGGGTCGGGCAAGACGGTGTTGCTCAAATGCATTATCGGCCTCCACAGTCCGGACAGCGGACAGATTCTGGCCAACGGCATAGACATCACGAGTCTGAGCGACAAAGAGATGAAAGCGTTCCATCGGCAAGTGGGCGTGCTCTTTCAAGGCTCGGCTCTCTTCGACTCGATGACGGTAGCCGAGAATGTGGCTTTCCCGCTTGTGATGTTCAGCAACCAAACCGTCAAGGAACGCGAGAAGCGAGTGAAGTTCTGTCTGGACCGCGTGGGCATGAATCAGGCTCTCGACAAGTTTCCCAACGAACTCTCGGGCGGAATGCAGAAACGTGCGGCCATCGCACGTGCCATCGCCATGAACCCGAAATATCTCTTTTGCGACGAACCCAACTCGGGCCTCGACCCGCAACGTTCCATCCTGATAGACCAATTGTTGGACGACATCACCAAGGAATACAACATCACGACCGTCATCAATACCCACGACATGAACTCCGTGCTGGGTATCGGCGACAACATCACCTTCCTCGCCAAAGGCAAAGTGGAATGGGTGGGTACAAAAGACGAAATCCTGCAGCAGAAGGAATCGACCACGCTCCAGGATTTCATCTATGCTTCGCCGATACTGCAATCACTCCGTCCAAAGGCGGTATGACTCGACGGCCTGTCCTTCGAGCATTTCCTGTCCGCATTTGACCGTTGCGCCGCGTTCGGCCGCTTTTCTCATGAAGAGGGTCTCAGCGGGATTATAGACAATGTCGAAACAGATGTGGCGCGGTGTCAGCCTGTCGTATGGAATGTCGGGAGACGTATGGACCTCGGGGAACATGCCCAAGGGCGTACAATTGACAATGAGCAAATGGGACTGCATGATTTCCGGAGTGAGGTCGGCATAAGAGAGAATCCCCTGTTTGGGATGGGCTGTGCGAGACACATAAGTGGGACGTATTCCCAACTCCTCCAACCCCACCTTGACGGCTTTGGAAGCCCCGCCGGTGCCGAGAACGAGGGCTTGAGCCGGTTTCTCCTCGGCAGCATCGAGCAAGGGCTGCAAGGCCTGTTTGAAACCGATGATGTCGGAATTGTAACCCGTGAGGCGGATGCCGCTGATGTGCGTATCCGCCGAGAGCGTCAAGGAGGGGCTGAGGTGTTCGACCTTGATGACATTCACCGCGCCGATGCGTTCGGCCAAAGGCGACAGCTCGTCCAAGAAGGACATCACCTGCTGCTTGTAGGGAATGGTGACATTCAGCCCGCAAAGCTCGGGCTCGCTTTGGATTAAAGCCGGGAAGCGGTCGATGGTCATCAAGTCGAAGTTCTCATAGACGGCATCAATGCCCAATCGGGCAAAACGTTCGGTGTGGAAAACCCGTGAGAAAGAGTGTCCCAAAGGATGACCCAAGAGTCCGTATTTTTTTGTACTCATTTTTAAAATAAAAAAGTGTTTAGAGTATCGTAAAACTGAAAAAGACAGTAGATTTTTGTTTCTATTGCATTGCAAAAATAAAGTTTTTTTGCGAGAAAACAAAAAAAAAGACAAAGAAATTTTGTATTTTACAGAATGTTTAGTATCTTTGCCCCGTAAATAAACGAAAAACAAGAATAAAAATGCGTATTCTGCCCCACATTTGTGTCATGATTGCGGCTTTCGCAATAGCTCTTCCCGGCTATGCCCGAAAGACCAAAGACACCCCCAAAAAGGAGCCCGAAAAATTTGTGCTCATCATTGATGCCGGTCACGGCGGCAATGACACGGGTACAGAAAAACGCAACCGCACTCTGAACGAAAAGGACATCACGCTCCAGGTAGCTCTGAAATTCGGCAAACTGGTGGAAGACAATTGCAAGGACGTTGACGTTGTCTATACGCGCAAAAGCGATGTGACGCTCTCCCTTCCCGGCCGCGCCAAGAAAGCCCGCGAGTCGAAGGGCGACCTCTATGTCTCCATCCACGTAAATGCAGCACCCGACCGTACAGCATACGGTGTGGAAACCTATGTGTTCGGAATCTCGGGCAAGGAGTCGAAGAAAGACAGCGAGCAGAAACGTATCCAAGACAAATGGAACATAGAGCGCGAGAATATCGACTTCGATGGCAAAGAAGCCGACTTCCAAGGCTCGCTCACCCTCGAACAGAAAATCTACCTCGAAGCTCAACGCCAAAAACACAGCGCCTACTCGAAAGAGGCCGCCAAGTACGTTCAGAACGCTCTGGTGAGTGCCATGCAGGCAACCACCTATCGCCGACACGTGAACAATCGAGGTGTAAAGGCTGCCAACCTCTACGTGCTCTGCTACTCCCCCATGACTGCCATTCTGGTCGAATTGGGATATCTCTCCAATCCTCAGGAGGAACATTTCCTGAACACCGAATCCGGCCTGACGGCCTGTGCCAACGGCATCTACAACGGATTCCTGCGCTACAAGCAGGATTGGAAAACCCGCCGTCTGCCCAGCGAAAACGACTCCCGCGTAGAAGGTCTCGTCCAACCCGACGAATTCCAACATCAGGAGGGGAATCATCAGAGTAACCAGAAGCCTCAGGGTAATCAGAGTAATCAGAATAATCAGAATAATCAGAATAATCAGAGTAATCAGAGCAATCAGAACAATCAGAGTAATCAGAGTAATCAGAGCAATCAGAGTAATCAGAATAATCAGAATAATCAGAATAATCAGAATAATCAGAATAATCAGAGTAATCAGAGTAATCAGAGTAATCAGAGCAATCAGAGTAATCAGAGCAATCAGAGTAATCTGAGTAATCAGAGCAATCAGAGCAATCAGAGTAATCAGAGTACTCCGACCCAGCCGACGCAGCCGAGTACTCCGACAACCTCTCCGACAACCTCTCCGACAACCCGTCCGGCCACGTCCGATGCCGTTGTCTATAAAATCCAGTACCTCTCGGCCACAAAGATATACAAGGAAGGCGATCCTGCCCTCAAAGGTGTCACGCCTGTACAGTACTACAAGGACGGCGATGTCTATCGCTACACTTACGGAGAAGCCACGTCTCCGGGCGGTCTTCAGAAAGACATACAGCGCATCCGCAAATCGTTCAAGGATGCTTTCGTTGTGAAATTTGACTCCAAAGGAAACAGAATCAGAAAATGAAAATACGACAGGAATTCAAAATAGGAATTGCCGCCATCGTTGCCATCGGCATCTTGGTGTTCGGCATCAACTACCTGAAGGGCATCAATATGCTCAAACAGGGACGCAACTACTACGTGCTCTGCGACAATGCCGTGGGGCTTGCCACCTCGGGGCATGTGATGCTCAACGGCTATCAGGTGGGACAGGTTCGCGAAATGGGCGTTGACTACCGGCAGAACAAAGTCGTGGTGCTCATCAACGTCGAAGACGACTGCAAACTCACGGTGGACGCTCACGCCGAGGTGGCCGCCGACCTACTCGGCACCGCCTCGATTGTGCTCTATCAGGGCACGTCTTCCGAATTGCTCAAAGTCAACGACACCATTCCTGGCGGAAACCATGCCAAAGGCATCATGGATGCCGCCCGCCCCATCGCCGAGGAAGCCAATGTGCTGATGCCCAAACTGGACACGTTGATTACGGGTCTTAACATTATCATCAACGAATCGAAAGTGAGAGAAAGTCTGCTCAACATCAACGAAATCACCGTAAAACTCAACACCACCATCGATGAGCTGAACGGCATTCTCCGCAACGACCTGCCCGGCATCATCGCCAACGTTGACCATGCCACTGCCAACCTCGACACGCTGACAGACCAAATGCGCGAAGCCGACATCAAAAAGCTCATTGCCAACGCTCAGCAAAGCCTCGACCAGGCCAACAAACTGCTGACCCAAATGAACTCGCAAAACGGCACTGTCGGCAAACTGATGAACTCCACCGAGCTTCACGACCAGCTCTCCACGACCATTGCGTCGCTTGACTCGCTCATCACCGACATCAAGGCCCATCCCAGACGTTACATCAACGTGAGCGTTTTCGGACGAAAATCCAAAGACTGACAACAAGCAAACAATATGAAAATCACCATTATCGGAGGCGGAAACATGGGCGGTGCCACCGCCCGGGGATTGTCCCAGGGAGCAGTTGCACCCGAGGACATCACTGTTTCCGACCCCTCACAGGCCACACTTGAAAGCCTCTCGCAGTTCTGCGACAAAATCAAGACAACATCCGACAACCTCTCGGCCACCCGCAATGCCGACATCGTCATTGTGGCCGTAAAACCGTGGTTGGTAGAATCTGTACTTACGGGCATTCTCCCCGCTCTCGACCTCAATCGTCAGCTGCTCGTAATGATAGCCGCCGGTGTGGATTTTGCCCACATCCGAAGCTATGTCCACAACGACAGCTGTCCCCTCTTCCGCATCATCCCCAATACGGCCATCGCCATTCGCGAGAGTCTGACGCTGATGAGTGTCGATAAAACCAAGCCCGAAGAGACCGAACTCATTCGGAAGCTTTTCGACAACCTGGGTCACACTGTTCTTATTGAGGAACGCCTCATGACCGAAGGTACAGCAGTCACTTCTTGCGGCATTGCCTACGCATTCCAATACATCAAAGCAGCCATGCAGGGAGCCATCGAGCTCGGATTCTATCCCAAGACGGCACAGGAGATGATAGACCAGACCATTGTGGGAGCCATACGCCTCATGGAAGCGAACCATTCCATTCCCGACGAAGAAATCTACAAAGTATGTACACCCGGGGGTGTGACTATCAAGGGGCTCAATGAAATGGCAGCCAAAGGATTTGACGATGCCGTTATTTCCGGTCTCAAGAAAGCTGCAGGACGATGATAAATTACCTGTGGTTCGGATTTTTTCTGGTTGCCTTCCTGATGGCGATATTCGCCTCGACCGTTCAGGGAGACACCGAGATTTGGTCGCGACTGATGAGCACGCTCTTCAGTTCGTCGCAACGCGGTTTTGAAATCTGTCTGGCTCTCACGGGTGTACTGACCTTCTGGCTCGGCCTGATGAAAGTGGGCGAAGCCGGAGGCGTAGTGGCCAAGTTCTCCAAACTCATCAACCCGCTCTTTTCGCGCCTGTTCCCTTCCATTCCCGCCGGCCATCCGGCCCAGGGAAGCATCCTCATGAATGTGTCGGCCAATATGTTGGGACTCGACAATGCCGCCACACCGATGGGACTCAAGGCCATGAAGGAACTGCAGGAACTCAATCCCAAGAAAGACACCGCCTCGGATGCGATGATAATGTTCCTCGTGCTCAACACTTCGGGTCTGACCATCATCCCCATCTCCATCATGATGTACCGCGCGCAGTACCACGCGGCCAATCCGTCGGACATCTTCATCCCCATCCTGCTGGCCACCTCTTGCGCCACATTGACGGGACTGATACTCTGTTGCATCAAACAGAAAATCAAACTTTGGGATCCCGTTCTTCTGGGCACGATTCTGGGCGGTATGGGTATTTTGGGCGGTACGGCCTATTTCTTCTCGCAACTGCCGCAGGAAAAGATAGCGTCCTACAGCACACTGTTCTCCAACATCCTCCTCTTCTCCGTCATTCTGCTCTTCCTCATTGCAGGCATCCGCAAGAAGATACCGCTCTTTTCCACCTTTGTGGAAGGAGCCAAAGAAGGATTCCAGACCGTTGTCACGATTATTCCCTATCAGATAGCACTCTTCGTCGGCATCTCGCTGTTCCGCGAGTGCGGAGCGTTGGGTCTGATTGCCGATTTCTTCCAGTGGATGTTCTCTTCCATCGGTTGGGATACCCGATTTGTCGATGCCATTCCCTGCGCCATCCTCAAGCCGCTGAACGGCGGCGGCGCGCGCGCCATGATGCTGAGCATCTACGAAACGTCAGGTGTCGATTCGTTTGTAGGTCATGTAGCGGCCACCATTCAGGGTGCCACCGACACCACCATGTACATCCTGGCGGTATATTTCGGTTCGGTCAACGTGAGCAAAATGCGCTATGCAGCCGCCTTCGGTCTCACAGCCGATTTTGCAGGTATAGTAGCCGCCATTTTGGTCAGCTATCTCTTCTTCGGCTGACGACGCTATGGGTCTATACAAAAAAGCGAGACGAGATAGCCTCCCGGTCTTCTCGTCTCTTTTTTTTGTCCTGCCCTGCAATTTTAATGCGAAACGCACTGCTGTGTACTTCGCCCGCCTGGCAATGACATTTTGTTCGGCAAAGATAGGGGATTTTTTCGAAAAAACAAATTTTCAAGTCAAAAAAGTGTTATTTTTGAAATTTTCAGACCTGTTTTTTGATTTTAAACCCCTATTTTTAAATCATTTTATGCATTTCCAGCTCCGAAAACGTTCTTCTCCTTTTTAAATAATATTGGACAAGAACGGAAAAATCGCATAGCCGGACGGATTGGGAGGCATCCCCTTTGTCCGTCTTGTAATACCTGTCTCTCATCTCCCGATATTCCCGATGAGCCTCCCAAATAGCCTTCACCTGATTCCACTCTCCTCGGAGCAGAAAATTGAGGGCTGCAACGCCGTCGAGCAGCTGACGGCGGAAGATGATTCCCGAACGGCGGGAGGCAGGAAGATTTTTCCACAGCATGAGGAGGGAATTGCGGAAATTGAGTTTTGTCTTGCGCGGATTGCCCATCGCCAGCGATGCTCCGCCCAGATGGAACACCTCCGATTGGGGCACACAATAGAGTTTGCAGCCCATTCGGCGCAGCCGCCAACATAAATCTATCTCCTCCATGTGGGCAAAGAACGCAGCATCGAGTCCCCCCGCCCGGAGGTAAAGGTCACGGCGCGTCAAGAGGCAGGCACCTGTGGCCCAATGAATCTCGGCCACACTGTCATATTGTCCGCTGTCGGCCTCTACGGTCGCAAAGATGCGTCCCCGACAGAAAGGATAGCCCAGGGAATCGAGATACCCGCCGGCAGCTCCGGCATATTCGAATTGTGAACGGTTTCTGTCGCTGAGCAGTTTCGGCTGGCAGGCACCGCAGTCGGGATGCGTGTCCATGAATTCCGTGAGCGGTTCCAACCAACCGGGCGAGACAGCCACATCGTCGTTGAGCAGAAGCACATAGGGAGTATCCACCGCCCGGATGGCGCGGTTGTAGCCTTCGGCGAATCCGTAGTTCCGATCCAGCGGAATCACCTTCACCGTGGGGAATTGTTCACTCAGCACTTGCAGCGACGCGTCTGTGGAACCGTTGTCGGCCACCACTACATCGGCGAGCTCCTTCGGAGTATGCTCCGTCACCGAGGGCAAATACTTCCGCAGAAGATGTGTCCCGTTCCAATTCAATATGATTACAGAAACTCTGTTCACTTCTTTTTGTCCAGTGGATTTACGTTCTTGTGCACCCTGCCCTGATTGTTGGCAAGAAATTGCTTCCAGTTGTTGGTGCCGCCTCCCGAAGCTCCGGCCAGCGGCGATGACGTTTTGTAGAAATGACACAACGCAGCAGCCAGCGCATCCGAGGCATCCAACTGGGCCACCATGTCTTGGTCATTGATTTTGAGCGTGCGCTGCAACATGGCTCTCACCTGTTCCTTGGCGGCATTGCCATTGCCGACGATAGCCATTTTGATGGTAGCCGGAGGATATTCGAAGACCGGCAGGTCGTGCTCCACAGCGGCACAAATGGCGGCTCCCTGACCGCGACAGAGTTTCACGAGCGTCTGGGGGTTGATGCCCGCATAGGGAGACTCTATCGCCAATTCGTCGGGATGGAATTCTGTGATGATTTGGGAAACACGTTCGTAGATACGACGAAGACGAAGGTAGTGACTGTCCACTGCCTTCATCTTCAGAACACCCATGGCAATGAGCTGTGCCTTGCGCTCTTGGATTTGCAACAGCCCGTAGCCCATCACATTGGTACCGGGGTCGATGCCTAAGATGATTTTCTCCATCCGGGGACAATCAGCGCACGGGTTCGGCCCAGAAATCGTCGTCGTAGAAGGCCGAGCCTCTGGGTCCTTTCGGTCCATCCGATTCTTTCGACCCTTCCGGCCCTTCCGGTTCGCCGTCACCTTCCAATCCAAAATCTTCCGGATAGAAATCCTCATCCATCAACAAGCCGGAAAGATATGCACGGCGCACACTGACAGCCTCGGAGTTCCTGACGAAATCCGAAGCCGAAACAAGCATCGAGTCGAGCGTCTCGGAATCATCCGCTGAATTCAGCCTGAGATTCCAGGCATATACGCCTACGAAATCGTCGGGGTGAGCCTCGGCTGTCGAATCTATCATTTGGTTGACCAATTCGCCGTACTCAACCATGACACCGTACATCAGCATTCGGACGGAATCCTGTCCTTCGGGAGTAAGGGCTTCCGCATTTGCCTGCAATTCCAGCAACTTCCCGCGAATGGTTTCGTTGAATTCAGCCATCCGGCCTTCCAACGCTGTGATGCCGTCGTTATTGGGCGTACCGGTAGCTTCGAAGGTTTCGCTCATGATTACGTTGATGGTGCCGGGTTCGAGCACTATGGTACCGATGCTGAACTCGCAAGCGACATAACACATGCGGGGCTCTTCGACTGTACCGGAGAAGGTAAAGCTGCCGTCAGCCACCACGGTGCTGTCGAGGCAATCGTCCCCCGAGAGGCTCACCAAATAGATTCGCATGCCGTCGAGAGACGGGGTCACGAGAAATGTGTCGCCATACTGGATGGTATCCGGAATGTCAAACGTACCATGGATGGTCCATTCTTTGTTTTCCCTGCAAGCAGAGAACAACAGTGTTGCGGCCATGACAGCCTGAAAAATTTTTGTGACAGTTTTCATATTTTGAGTTTTTGTAGTGCGGCATACAAACGTTGAACCGGCAATCCCATCACGTTGAAATAGGAACCTTCCAACTTGGTGACCCCCACATATCCTATCCATTCCTGGATGCCGTAGGCACCGGCTTTGTCGAGGGGGCGGTAGGTTTTCACGTAGTAATGTATCTGTTCTTGCGTCAAGCGGGCAAAAGTCACATTCGTCTCGCACACGAACGCATTCTCGTCAACCGCCGACTTGAGACAGACACCCGTATAGACCTGATGGGTCTTACCGGAGAGGAAGCGCAGCATTTCCACAGCCTCCTCCTCGTCTGCCGGTTTGCCCATCATCCGTCCGTCACACCACACAATGGTGTCGGCTGTGACGAGCACTTCGCCGGCATGGAGTTCGAGGTCGTAAGCGGCCATTTTCTCGCGGGCAATAAAGAGGGGTATCTCACCGCCTTTCAGGTCAGCCGGATAATCCTCGTCAATGTCACGCAACGCAACGGGACGCCACGGGATATCGAGCCCCGAGAGCAATTCCCGTCTGCGGGGACTGTTGGAGGCAAGCAGCAATGTCATTTTTACCATCCGAAAGCTTCTGCCGACGACATCCACAGACCTTGCGCCTTCATCACCTGCTCTATCACGTCACGTGCAGCTCCGAATCCGCCTCTGAAGGGCGAAATGTAGCGTGAGATGGCTTTGATTTCGGGGGCTGCATCTGCCGGACATACCGGAAGTCCGATGCGTTGCATGATTTCGTAGTCCGGTATATCGTCTCCCATGTAGAGAATCTCCTCGGGCTTGGTATCGGTCTTGCCCATAAAGTCCTCAAGGTCGAGAATCTTCACCGACGAGGCGATGTAGATATGCCTGACCCCGAGATATTCATAGCGGCGCCTCACCTGTTCGGTACGGGCGCCAGTGATGATGGCCACTTGGAGACCCTTCTTCACGGCGAGCTGAATGGCGTAGCCGTCCTTGACGTTGAGCGTGCGGCAAGGCTGTCCCTCCACATCCATTGCTATCGTGGAGGCCGAGAGCACGCCGTCAACGTCGAAGATGAGAGCCCGGATGCGACGAAGGTCGTGATTTATCATTATTCGAACACGTAAACCCAACCGTGCTTGTCTTCCAAATCTCCGTACTGGATGGCGCGAAGGGTTTCATAAAGTTTCGTACAAACCGGACCGGGCTTCGTGTCGGGCAGTATCTGGTAGGTCTTGTTCTCGTCCAGGTCGTCCACCTTGTAGATGGGAGCCACCACAGCGGCCGTACCGCACATGGCGGCTTCGTCCAGCTTCGAGAGTTCCTCCTCGGGCATCGGACGCTGTTCCACTTCCATACCGAGGTCGCGGGCAATCTGCATCAAGCTCTTGTTGGTGATGGAGGGAAGTATCGACTCCGAGTCGGGTGTCACATATTTATTGCCCTCGATACCGAAGAAGTTGGCCGGACCGGCCTCGTCGATGAATTTCTTCGAGCGGGCATCGAGGTAGAGCACAGCGCTGTAACCCATCTCATGGGCCTTTGTGCCGGGAACAAGCGAAGCCGCATAGTTGCCACCTACTTTCCAGCGACCTGTGCCGTAGGGGGCAGCGCGGTCGTAGTGACGGAGAATACAGCAGGGGGTAGCCTTGAAGCCGTCCTTGAAATAGGGACCCACGGGCATCACGAAGACGATGAATTCATACTTGTCGGCTGGGTGAACGCCCACCTGGGCTCCTGTGCCGAAGAGCACGGGACGGATGTAGAGCGAAGCACCGCTCTCATACGGGGGAACCCAACGCTCGTTGAGCTTAACGGCTTTCTTCACAGCCTCTTCGAAAAGACCGTCCGGAAGGGGAGCCATCATGATTCCGTTGCAGGTCGATTGCAGACGCTTGGCGTTCTCATCCATACGGAACACTCTGATTTTTCCGTCCTTGCCGCGAAAGGCTTTCATCCCTTCGAAACCGGCCTGACCATAGTGCAGACACGTGGCAGCCATGTGCATCGTGACTTCCTCGGAATCAGAAACCCTCAACTCGCCCCACTTTCCGTTCTCGAAAGTGCAGCGTACATTGCAATCCGTCTTTCTGTAACCGAACGACAGAGAAGACCAATCAATTTGTTCGTTCATTGTTAATATGATGTTTATTAAAAAGTTCTTTTTTCAAGGTGCAAATATACACAAAATAATCGGAAAATGACACATCGGGAATAAAAAAAATTCATTTTTGGACAAAAATAGCGATTAAATACGAAATTTCCGCCTGTTTTATTTGGTCATTTCGTCAAAAAACGCTATCTTTGCGCCGCTTTTGAGTTTAACATCAGCATACAAGCGGAATCGCAGAGACCGGAAGGGTCAATATACTTGCCTCCGCATGTAGTGTGATGGGAGATTCAGGGCTCACCTCCCCGAGGGCAGCTCAAACTTCGGGAAAGGTCGGTCCTCCATTCTGAGTAACACATTTTTAAACAAAACAAACAAAATGAAAGAGTTCCAACTCTCCGGTACCAAGCGTACCGACAACGGCAAGAAGGCTGCCAGGCAGCTTCGCGCTCAGGGTCTCATCCCCTGTAACATCATCTCGAAGAAGCTCTCCGAGAACGGTGAGTCCTACATGTTCACTGTGAAGGCTGCCGACGTTCGCAACCTCATCTACACGTCTCAGGTTTACGTTGTCAACCTCGACATTGAGGGCGACAAGTGCCAGGCCATCATCAAGGAGGCTCAGTTCGGTCCCGTCAATGAAGAATTGCTCCACCTCGATTTCATCCAGATTGACGCCAAGCAACCCATCATCGTCAAGGTACCCGTCAAACTTGAAGGACACGCTGACGGTGTGAAGGCCGGCGGCAAGTTGGTCAAGGTTATGCGCGACCTCACGGTCAAGGGCAAATATGCCGACATCCCCGAGCGTCTCATCGTCGATGTTACTGACATCAAGTTGGGCAAAGTTCTCAAAGTGAAGGATCTCGCTTTCGACAACATCGAGATTCTCAACGTCAAGGAGGCCATCGTTGCCGCTGTGCGTACCACACGCAATTCCAGCAAGGCTGCGGCTGCAGAGTAAAAACAGCTGATGAAGTACTTGATTTGTGGCTTGGGCAATATCGGTGCCGAATACCGGGATACCCGCCACAACATTGGATTCAGGGTGTTGGATGCTTTTGCAGAAGCATCCAATACTTGTTTTAAGACAGATCGCCTGGGTGATGTGGCCGAGGTCAGGGTCAAAAACCAACAGTTGTTCCTGCTCAAGCCGTCCACCTTCATGAATCTGTCGGGCAATGCTGTGCGTTATTGGATGCAGGCCGAACACATCAATCTCGACCATGTGCTCATCATCTGCGACGACATCAACCTGCCCTTTGGCACACTGCGTCTGCGCCCGGGTGGGTCGGCCGGCGGTCACAACGGCCTCAAGGACATTGCCCTCAAGGTGGAGAGCGAGAAGTACGCCAGACTGCGTTTCGGCGTGGGCGGCGATTTCCCCAAGGGGGCTCAGATTGATTGGGTGCTCGGACGTTTTCCAGCTGACCAGGAAGCCCAAATTCCCGAGATTCTCTCTGTCACCACCGAAATCATCCGCACCTTCTGCCTCGAAGGCATCGCCCGCGCAATGAACCGTTTCAACACCAAAAAATCCGACCCCGTTCCTCCCCAATCATGACAGAAGTTAGAATTGACAAATGGCTTTGGGCCGTGCGTATCTTCAAGACTCGCACCATCGCTTCGGAGGCTTGCCGTCTGGGCAGAGTCACTGTCGGAGGCCAGAAAATCAAGTCATCGCGCACCGTCCACGTGGGCGAAATCATCGAGGTGCGTAAACCGCCCGTCACATACAGCTTCCGCGTTCTCGCACTGGCCGACCAGCGCATGGGAGCCAAACTGACACCCGGATTCGTCGAAAATGTCACGCCTCCCGAACAGCTCGAGATTCTGCAACTCAACCGTCTCTCGGGATTCATCGACCGCGCCAAAGGACTTGGCCGTCCCACCAAAAAGGACCGCCGAGACCTCGACGAGTTCACTGAACCCACCTACATCGATGAATTTGATTTCGACCTCGATGACCTTGACGATGAGGAGATTGCTTCGCAACTCCCCCATGTCGATTTGTAATTAATTCTACGCTCCAAGATGAAACGCTCCCTCTCTTTCATCGGCCTGATGTTCTTCACCTGCGGCTTCGCTTTGGGTCTCAATCCCATTCTGCTGCCGGTGTTGCGCCAGTCACTTCAAGTGTCGGCACTCCAGTCCTACCTCATCGTCTTTGCATCCTTTGTGCCCTTCCTCCTCTGGGGATGGCCTGCGCAGAAAAGCATACGCCGATGGGGATACAAGGTCACGATGTCCCTCTCGTTTGTGATTTTCGCCCTCAGCTTCGGCATCTACTTGTGGGCAGCCCGAACGCTCAGCTTCCCCCTCTTTCTGCTGGCCTCGTTCGTTTCGGGCAGCGCCAATGCTGTGCTCCAGGCTTCCATCAACCCTTACGTCACCTTTCTGGGTCCCGTTGAGAGCGGAGCTCAGCGCATCTCCCTCATGGGCATCTGCAACAAGCTCGCCTGGCCTCTTCCCTCGCTGTTCCTGGTGTGGTTTGTAGGCCATGAAGTGGCTTCGCTCCAAGTGTCGGAACTGACCTCGCCTTTCATGATTATCATCGGCATCATGCTGGTGCTGGCCGGAGCCTGCCTGCTCTTCCCCCTGCCGGCCATCCCGCTCGACGGCAATACCGGAGACACCCCTGCCCCGACGGCTGCCAAGAACGACGGAAAAACTGTGAAACCCCGCCTTGCCGACTATCCCCATCTTTGGCTCGGAGCCCTCACCCTTTTTCTCTACGTGGGTGCGGAGACCGTTTCGCTTGCCACCGGTGTCGATTATGCCAATTCCCTGGGATTGGAACGGGCGAACCTCTACGCGTGGATTGCTCCCGTCGGTATGATTGTGGGCTACATTGCCGGTGTCATCCTCATTCCACGCCACTTGAGCCAGAGCGCCGCTTTACGCATCTGCTCGGCCATCGCCATCCTTGGCTCTGTACTGGTACCCATGCTGCCTGCCACGTGGTCCATTTGGGCACTGGGACTCCTCGCTTTGGGTTGTAGCCTCATGTGGCCTGCCATCTGGCCCCTTGCCTCGTGCGACCTCGGAGCCTACACGACCCGGGGCAATGCCCTTCTCACGATGTCCATCGCCGGTGGCGCTGTCATTCCCACCCTTTTCGGTGCTCTTTGCGACATGAGCATCAACGCCTGCGGCACAATCCAGCTTGCCTATTGGATTTGCCTCCCCTGTTTCCTCGCCATATTTATATATGGTGTATGGGGTCACAAGATTCGTCGCAAGGGACATTGATTCCTCATTATTAACCCGGCGGATCCAATTCCGCCTCATTATTCTCTAAAACATTAAAATGGATTCCACCTATACCCTTCTGCTCGTCACACTCATCGTGGCAGCACTCGCATGCATTCTTGCTGCAATAAGCCTCTCCTACGTTCTCAAGATATGGAAAACCCTGCGTCCGGCCAAACCCGAGGTGCGTCCCAGCGACAAAAAAGCCCAGGAGTGGAGCCGCGTCATGACGGCCAACACGCGCAATGCCGCCGAGACTGCCAAACAGCCCCAACAGCCCGCAGCTCCCGCCAACCGTCAACAGAAACGCCAGCAGGAACGCCAGAACAAAAAACAGAAACAACAGGCCAAACAACAGAAGACTCTGAGTAATCAGAAAACTCAGAAAACTCAGAATAATCAGAACAATCAGAACAATCAGGACAATCAGAGTACTCCGACCCAGCCGACGCAGCCGGCCACTCCGACCACTCCTGCCACTCCTGCCGCTCCGACAACCCGTCCCATCGATGCTCTTCCTGTTGTCGATCCCGCTCAGGCTCCACAAACCCGGAAGCCCAACCGCCATCGTCGCTACAACCGCAAGAATCCCAACGATGCCACCAACGGCAACTGATTCTTTGTTCGTTTTCCACAACTTGCCCCGAGCCGTTCTTCGACCCGGGGCAAGCTCTTTAATTGAAAAAAAAGCTCCCCGAGTCGTCCGCAAGGAGAACCCGGGGAAATCTTATATTCACAGAGAAGTCTCAGCGGACGATTAATTTCCGTCCGTTCGAGATGTAAAGTCCGTGTTTGCCGGAGTTCTTCACCTTCTGACCCATGAGGTTGTAGGTTTCTTGGTAGCGGGGCAGTTCCTCATCGCTTCGGACAGCCTCGATGGCACTCGTCGTATATCCGCCGTTGGCCCAAGCTTCCCGGTCACTCGTGAGGTCGGAACCCAGATAGTAACCCAAATGGGGAGGCTGGTTGTAACCGATGTTTTCGTTCAGTACGCCCATGTGATAGGTGTGGTCCGTCATGAGCCAAGGAAATCTGTGATCGGTAGGATACCACGTCGAGAAAATCTTCAAATCGCCGACAAGCGTTTCGTCCGGAACGATGACTTCCTCACGCCAGTCACCGACAAGGTCGCCGTACCACGAGGGATTCGACTTTGAGCCATTGATGAAATGTACAGAGTAGCGATACATTGTAAATGTGCGTCCTCCCGCACGGTCGTTGTGGATAATGTTCGCATTAATGAGCTGACGGGTAAGTCCGCCATCGAACCAAATGGCCATATTGCAGGAGGACGGCTTGTAGCCGAGATCAGCCGCCACCCAGCCCTCTCCTGAAAGGGAGGGAGAAGAGAAAGCATTGGAGCCTGCCCACCAGAACTCACAGCCGGGCGAGTCGGGGTCGATGTCAGCCACCAGTGCACGTCCGGTATCATTGTCGCTGCTGCTTTCCTTTTTCCAGATGACAGAACCGTCCTTGGCATCGTGGAGCGCCACCATCGTTTTGCCGTTCTCGAGACAATGATATACCTGAAGACCTTCGCGATCCGGCAGGAATTTGCCTACATGCTGGGCATCACCGTGGCCCAATCCCGTGCTCCAAAGCCCGTAGCCGTCATCGTCGATGGCCATAGAGCCGTACATCACTTCATCCTTGCCGTCACCGTCAAGGTCAGCCACGGAGAACGAGTGGTTGCCCTGTCCGCCGTAGGCACTATTGGACTTACCGTCCTTATTCGTGTCGCTGCCTCCGGCCTTGGCACTGTCGAAATGCCAGCGACGCGAAAGCAGTCCGTCCCTGTAGTCCCACGCCTCCAACACGGAACGTGCATAAACGCCGCGGCCCACAATGAGCGAGGGCAAGCCGTTCAGACTGTCGAGACAAGCCACACCGATGCGGAAAGAGCAGGCGCGTTTCCAATAGTTGTCTCCCCACGAAGCACTGGTCTCACGCGGGATGAAATTGTCGCGAGCCAGTTCCCGTCCCGTCTTGCCGTCGATGATGGAGATGAACTCGGGACCTGCGCTGTTGTAGTTGTCCACCCAACCTGGGTTGGCGGAGTTCTCATTGCCCCAGGTTCGGTAGTCAATCTTGCCGTCGCCGTTGGTGTCGGGTATCTCCTGTCCATCGCCGAAGACTGTTCCTTCACAGGTGCGTATGGCCATCTCGGCACATCCGTCACCGTCGAAGTCAGCCACAGCGAAGGCCGAGCTGTTGCCCAGAATGATGCCGGGACCGCCTTTCACTCGCCAGAGGAAAGTGCCGTCGAGCTTGTAGGCATCCCAAATAACGGCATAGATGGTATTGTGGCTCGAATAGCCGGCACCGGTTCCTCCATCGAGGACTCCCTTCTTCGATTGCAGACGCTTGACAATAATCTCAAACTCTCCGTCACCGTCGAGGTCGCCCACACTCACGTCGTTGGCCTGATATTCAAGGTCATCTCCGTCATACACATCCTCGGTCGATTTGAGAGGAATGCCGATATAGGGCAGACCTCCACCGAGCTGTGCCTTTGTAGCCGTGTAGGTCCCCAGCGTCTCGTCGCTGCCCGCGTATGTGAGTCGATAGACATTGTCCACCGTCTTCCAGCGGGGATCGTCCTGGAAGTTCGTACGTTTGATGCCGTTGGCGATTTTTTCTTCTTTCATTGTGCCCGCCTTGCGATAGAGGTCAAACGCGGTGTTTTCGTCGTCGCCGGGCAACATGCGCCACGTCACGAGCACCTTGCCCGTATGCTGGGCATAGTCGCCCAAAGAAGCATTGCTGAGCCCGTTGATGGAGGCCCACACTGCACGTTCGTTCTGTGCTGAAACTGCTGATGTTGCGACAACAAACAGCAGAATCAGGAAAGAGCAATAAGTTTTCATCATCAAATGAATGGTTTAAGCTGCAATTTTAAATGTTTCAGTATTTCATAATGTGCGCGATTTCACAATGAGCGCGTGTGATAAAAAGTGGAGCTGGAGGGGTTCGAACCCTCGTCCAAACAGGGAACATCTGTGCTTTCTACATGCTTATTTCAGCCTGGATTTTCGTGCAAGACTGAGACCTGAACCACCTGGCCTTGCCTTATCTTCTGAAATGTCGCCTTATCGTCGAAGCGCCGACAAGGTTAGTCCCGATTTAATGAGCACCACCTGTTCCTCAGTCTCGTGACTCCGACCTTGGGGTGATGTCTTGTCCCGGCACCTTGTGTCGGGATTAAGCCAGTGATCTACTGTACTTCGATCAGGCAGCAAGAGCGTAGTTGTTTGCGCCAGTTATTGTTCGCCATCGCAGATTAGAGTGATAGATGACGTTTCACTGCATGCTTACACAAAGGCCCATCCTGCTGTCAAAGCCAGTCAGCCCCTTGGAGTTTAGCGGTGCAAAGGTAAGGTAAAGATAGCAAAAAAACAAATTTTAAGTGATAAAAATGCTCAAAACAGATAAAAATGTTGAGTTTTTTTCATTTTTGTATCCCAAAAGGTTGCATATTTCGAAAATTATTCCTAACTTTGCAGCGGATTTTGGTATATTGATCCCAAATTAAGATTAACAAAAAAAGACAAAATATAGAAAAGATATGGCTAGAAGAGTAGTTATCACCGGCATGGGCATTTGGTCCTGCCTGGGTACGAACTTGGAAACGGTGTGCGATTCGCTCTACAATGGCAAATCGGGCATCATTTACGATCCTGTACGTAAGGAGATGGGCTTCCGCAGTGCCCTCACGGCAAAAGTTGAGATGCCCAACCTCAAAGGCTTGGTTCCCCGCAACCAGCGTGTTTATATGGCTGAAGAAGCCCAGTATGCCTACATGTCCACGCTGGAGGCTCTGAAGAATGCCAAAATTGACCAGGACTATCTCGACAACAACGTGGTAGGTCTTTTGTTCGGCAACGACTCCACGGCCGATGCCGTAGTGAAGAGTGTCGATAAGATGCGCGAATATAAGGACACCGCCATGTGCGGTTCGGGTGCCATCTTCCAGTCGATGAACTCGACCGTTACGATGAACCTTGCCTGCCTCTTCAAGCTGCGCGGCATCAACCTCACGGTATCGGGTGCGTGTGCTTCGGGCAGTCATGCCATCGGTCTTGGCTCTCTCCTGATTCGCGACGGTCTTGAGGATATGATTGTATGTGGCGGAGCCCAGGAGGTGAATCCCTACTCCATCGGTTCGTTTGACGGCATTTCGGCTTTCTCCACTCGCGAGGATGCTCCGGAGAAGGCTTCCCGTCCCTTCGACCGCGACCGCGACGGCCTCGTGCCCGGCGGCGGTGCTGCAACGGTGATTATCGAGGAATATGAGCATGCCGTGAAGCGCGGCGCTCCCATCTTGGCCGAGATTTGCGGCTATGGCTTCTCCGGCAACGGCGACCACATCTCCACCCCCAACGTGGCAGGTCCCTCCCGTTCGCTCCAGCTCGCTCTCGAGCATGCCGGCATGGGCATCAAGGACATCGGCTACATCAATGCCCACGCCACATCGACCCACGTAGGCGATACGCAGGAAGCCAAGGCCATCTACGGCATCTTCGGCGACTCGAAAGTACCCGTCACCTCCACCAAGGGTCAGACCGGCCACGAAATGTGGATGGCAGGTGCCAGCGAAATCGTCTATTCCATGCTGATGATGAAGAACAACTTCATTGCCGGCAACCTCAACTTCGAGAACCCCGACGAGGATTCGGCCAAACTGAATATCATTGCCAAGACGACGGAGGCACATTTCGATACCTTCCTGAGCAACTCGTTCGGTTTCGGCGGTACCAACTCGACACTGATTGTAAAGAATTTATAAACTCCCTAAAACTATATAACTATGACAAAAGAAGAAATCATCGAAAAAGTAAACTCTGTACTTGCAGAAGAATTCGAAGTCGAAGAGTCAGTCATCACCCCCGATGCAGTAATCAAGAACGCCCTTGAACTCGACAGCTTGAGCTTGGTTGACTTGGTGGCTTTGATCGATCAGGAGTTCGGTGTGAAGATTTCCAATGCAGAGCTTCCCACTATCAAGACTTTTGCCGATCTCTACACTTACATTGAGTCTCATCAGGCATAACAGGCCGATGTAGGATTTAACGGACTGCGTTTACCCCGCAAGGGGAAGACGCAATCCGTTTTTCGCTTTTAAATATATGTTGTACGAAGGTGAAGCAATCAAAACGCTGATTCCCCAGCGTGACCCCATCATGATGGTCGATAAAGTGTGGAGTGCCGAAGGAGAAGTGGCTGTCACGGGTCTCACCGTCACAGAACGCAACTATTTCCTCGAAGACGGACTGGTGGCAGAACCCGGTCTGATTGAGCACATTGCCCAGTCGGCATCGGCATTTGCCGGTCACCGTGCCCATATAGCGGGACAGGAAGCCCCCATCGGCTACATCGGAGAAGTCAAGAAATTCCGCCTCTATCGCCGCCCGGCAGTGGGCGAAGAACTCAAGACCACCATTACAATGGGAACCGAGGTGAACGGAATCACACTCGTGAAAGGTGAAGTACGTTCTGCCGACGAGGTCATTGCCGAGACACAAATGAAAATCTTCTGCGAGTGAAAACTCCTGACTCCACGATGCAAATAACGACAAAAACATGCTCCTGAAAAATAAATTTTTCAAAGTTGACAGTTCCGAGCTGAGCGATGCCACCCATGCCGTCTATCATGTGACCCTGCTGGCCGATTGCGACTGCTATCGCGGACATTTTCCCGGCAAACCCGTCAGCCCCGGTGTTTGCAACATCGAAATGATAAAGGAATGTGCCGAACTGCTCACCGGAAAAGACCTCCTGCTCACGGCCATCAAGCAGTGCCGGCTCACAGCTGTGGCTTCGCCTGCGGTTTGTCCGCAAGTGGATGTGACCATTTCGGCCGAAGAGGCAGAGAACGGCTACACCGTAACAGGCCTCATTGCCGACAGCAAAACCTCCTACATGGAGTTCAAAGGAACGCTGAGCATTCCTTTGAGCTCCATATAGAGGGCGTGCAGTCTTGAGCACCATCAAGTTTCAAGTTTCAAGTTTCAAGTTTCAAGTTTCAGTTTCTCCAACCGAAAAGAGGATACATTAAAGATAACGCAGTGACTGAATTATTTATAAAACTGTATCGATTCTTCAGAAATCACCGTTGGGTCTTCTGGACCTCGATGATTGCCATCTTTGCGTTCTTCGGCTACTATGCCACGCAGATTTATCTTGAGGAAGACATCAACAAGATGCTTCCCTCTTCCAAGAATCCCGACGGAACGACCAAACTGGCTTTTGCCGACCTGAAGATTAAAGACAAAACCTTCCTGCTCTTTGAATCGAAGGGTGCCGATGCCGACAGCCTCATTGCTGTGTGTGATGCATTCCTTGCCACACTCAACGAACGCAATGCCGCGCTCGACTCCGCCGACCAACTCCTCGATGACGTGTTCGCCACCCTGCCCGAAGACCTGATGTTCGACGGCATAGACTACGTGATGGAACACCTCCCCAACTTTATCGACACTTCGGCCTATCGCGGCATAGACAGTCTGCTCTGTGAAGAGAAAATACAGGCTCAAATGGAAGCCAACCGCGAGGCTTTCTCCTCGCCCTTGGGACAGATGTTCCCCGAGCTCATCCAAATGGACCCCATCGGCGTGCGCAATGTCTTGATGGAACAAATGAAGGATGTCATGGGAGCCGGTACCTCCTACACGATTTACCAAAACCACTTCTTCACGCCAGATACGACGGTTTGTCTCGTCTTCATCACGCCCCATTTCTCTTCGACCAATACCGGTCAGGGCGCTTTGCTTTTCCAGATTTTCAACGAGGAAATCGAACAATTTGCTGCGCGTGCACCCAATGTAAAAATCAGCTACAACGGTGCCACCGCTTACGGAGCCTACAACTCCTGGCAAACCAAAGCCGACCTCAAGAATACCGTGATGGGCTCCATGCTGGTCGTGCTGCTGGTCATCTTCCTGTGTTTCCGCAACTGGAACACCATCCCGCTGCTCATCCTGCCTGTGGCTTTCGGCACCTGTTTCGGCTTGGCCATGATGTATTTCATTCGCGGTCAGTTCTCGCTGTTGGCCTTGGGTATCGGAGCCATCATTTTGGGTGTGGCTTTGAGTTACGTTCTGCACGTGCTCACACATTATAAATATGTAAGCGATCCCGAGCAAGTGCTTCGCGACCAGGTGAAGCCTGTCCTTTTGGGCTGCATCACCACCATCGGCTCGTTTTTGGGTCTCATCTTCGTCAACCTCGACCTCCTCAAGGACTTCGGCATGTTTGCCTCGTTTGCCATTGTAGGCACTACACTGTTTGCCCTCGCATATCTGCCGCAGTTCTTCAATCCCAAGAAGAACAAACGCAACCGCCGAGCCTTTGCCGTCATCGACAAAATCAACGTTTTTCCCTTCGACAAGAACAAGCCGCTCATTATCACCATTGCCGTCCTGGCACTCACCTGTGTGGGATTCTGGCTCTTCGGATTCAATGAGAGCTACATGGATGCCGACATGCGCAACATCGGCTACTTCCCCGACCACATCATGTACTCCGAGGAGGTGCAGCGCATCAAGACCCAGAGCGGCGACAAGCAGCAATATTTTGCCACCTCGGGCGAAACGATGGAAGAAGCCATCGCTCATTTCTCCGAGATGGCTGCCAAACTCGACAGCCTGCAGTCTATCGGTCTCGTCCACGGCTACACCCACACCGACGCACTCTTCGTGCCGCTTACTGTCCAGCAGGAACGCATTGATGCTTGGGAGGCCTACTGGACCGAAGAGAAACTTGGCCTCATCCGTTCGCTCATCAACAAGACGGCTCCGCGTGCGGGCCTCAATCCCGAAGCTTTCGAGACCTTCTTTGAGAAGGCTACATCGACCTCATGGGAACCGGACGCACTCTACGAGGCCGGCATCATCCCCGTAGGTTTCCAATCGACACTTATGGAACAGAGCTACGGCGGCGGCTACCTCTGTTTCTCGTCGGTGATGTGCGAACGCGACAGCGTACGTTCCAACACTACCGACTACCACCGCATCTGCGATGCCATCGGCAACGAGCCCCACATGATGGTGCTTGACACCTATTATTACACGTCCGATGCCCTTGTGCAGCTCAATGAAGATTTCAACGTCCTCCAATGGGTTTCGATGATTTTCGTCTTCATTGTGCTCCTCCTTTCTTTCCGCAGCTTCAAACTCTCGCTGCTGGGCTTCATGCCCATCATCGTCAGCTGGCTCGTAGTGCTCGGTGCGATGGTCATCTTCGGAGTGAAGTTCAATCTCATCAACATCATCATCTCAACATTCATCTTCGGCATCGGTGTCGATTATTCCATCTTCGTCATGAACGGCTTGTTGGGCAGCGAGAAGGATGTACTCCTCCTCTCCTATCACAAGACAGCCATTCTCTTCTCTGCCGTTGCCCTTATTGTGTCGGTCGGCTCGATGATTTTTGCCAAACATCCTGCCATCAATTCCGTGGGCTTTGCCACCCTTGTCGGCATGGTGTCGGCCGTGGTCATTGCCTATGTCATCCAACCCTTCCTATACCGCCATTTCTTCCGCAAGAAACGCAAGGTGAAACAGGAGTCATAAAATCTATAATCCTTTGGTCTATGAAATATGATATCGTTGTAATCGGTTCGGGGCTTGGAGGCTTGGAGTGTGCTCACCTTCTGTGCCAACGTGGAGTTTCCGTCCTGGTACTTGAGCGAGAAATACAGCCTGGCGGCTGCATGCAGAGCTACAAACGTCGAGGCTATGCCTTCGATACCGGTCTCCATTATTGCGGAGGCTTGGCTCCCGGCAATGCACTCCACGGCATCTTCACTCGCTTGGGGTTAATGAAACTTCCCTGGCAGCATCTCGACCCGCAGGGTTTTGACCATGTTACCATCGGGGACCGCGACTATGCATACGCCGAAGGATACGAAGCTTTTGTCGATACCTTGGCCCGCGAGTTCCCCCGCGAACGCAAAGGTCTCGAACAGTACGCCTCCGACATGAAGGAAATCGGCTCACACCTCTTCGATGCCATCAAGCCACGGGAAGCCGACCAGTTCTTTGCCACCTCGGTATTCGGACGTTCCGCCTGGGAATATCTTCATGAGACCTTCCATGACGAACTCCTCATCAACGTTCTCTCCGGCTCCTCGCTCAAGATGGAGCTGGCCAAGGATACGCTGCCTATGTACACCTTTGTGCAGGGCAACAACAGTTTTGTCGAGAGTTCATGGCGACTCAAAGGTGACGGCTCCATGCTGGTCGATTCGCTCGTCAACGATATCCGTCACATGGGCGGCGAGGTAATCTGTAACGCAGGTGTCCGGGAACTTGTCGAAAAGGACGGACGCATCGTGGCCGCACTCTGCGAAAACGGCGAACGCTATGAAGGTAACATCTTCATCTCCAATGCCCATCCCGCCGTCACAATCGACCTGATCAAGGAAAGTCAGATAATCAAGAAGGTCTTTCGCAACCGCATCTCTCGTCTTGAGAACACCTACGGCATGTTTACCGTCTCTCTTGGCCTCAAACCCGAAAGCGTGGAGTATTTCAACTGGAACCAGTACCTCTACCGCCGTCCCAACGTATGGACTTACTTCGAGGACAACGAGCCTGTCGAAGGTGTCTTGATATCCTGCCGCTGTCCTTCCGACGACAGCCGTTTCACCCCTGTCATCGACCTCCTTACCCCCATGCCCTGGAACAAAGTGCAGCAATGGGAAAACACCTTTGTCGGCCATCGCGGACAGGAATATCTCGACTGGAAGTCAAAAGTCACCGAGCAGCTCATCACCCTCGCGTCCGACTTCATCCCCAACCTCGCATCCAAAGTGGATGTCATCTCCACTTCGTCGCCCCTCACCTATCGCGATTATACGCTCACACCCAAGGGGTCCTGCTACGGCGTACGCAAGGATTGGCGCAACCCGATGCTCACGCTTCTTTCGGCCCACACGCCGATTCCCAATCTCTTCCTTACCGGCCAGAGTCTGACGCTCCACGGTCTTTTGGGAGTTACGATGACCACTGCATTCACCCTTTCCGAAATCATCGGTCGCGAGAAGGCTTGGGAGATTCTTCAGGAAGAAGGAATTTAAACCCATGGCCTGTAATTCAGTCTTAATAACAAAAATTCATTCTTAAAAACAGCAATATATGAAATACGCTCTCGTAACAGGCGGCAGCCGTGGACTCGGCCGCGCCATTGCAGTGAAGCTCGCCCAAATGGGCTATCGTATCATTATCAACTACGTCAACCGTACAGACGCAGCCGAAGAGACACTTGCCCTCGTGCGTGAGGCAGGTCAGGACGGCGAGATGCTCAAGTTTGACGTTTCCAATCGCGAACAGACCCGTGCCGCCCTTGCTGCATGGCAGGAGGCTCATCCCGATGAATATATCGAAGTGCTCGTCAACAATGCCGGTATCCGCCGCGACAACATCATGGCCCTGATGCCCGACGAGGATTGGAACCGTGTGCTCGACATCACCGTCAACGGCTTCTTCAACGTCACACAGCCTCTCCTCCAACCCATGCTGCGCAAGAAGTTCGGACGTATCATCAACATGTCGTCCCTCTCTGGCATCAAAGGTTTGCCCGGCCAGACCAACTACTCCGCCGCCAAGGGTGCCATCATCGCCGCTACCAAAGCCCTCGCTCAGGAAGTGGCCCGCAAGAACGTCACGGTCAATGCCGTTGCTCCCGGATTCATCAAGACAGATATGGTGGAAGGCCTCGACGAGGAAGCCCTCAAGAAGACCATTCCCGCCAATCGCTTCGGACGTCCCGACGAGGTGGCCGAGTTGGTAGGATTCCTGGCTTCGCCCAACACGTCCTACATCACGGGCAACGTCATTTCCATCAATGGCGGTCTCTACACATAATACTCACAGCTCCGGGGCAACCCGGTTCACAAATTCTCTTTCCTCAGCAATGAAAAGAATACTTATGGTTCTGGGACTTGTAGCCGGACTCATGGCTCCGCTTCAGTCTCAGCAAACGGTTCGGGCCGAGTCGCAGGATTCGGAGGTAATGGACAAATACAAGAATATGAAGACCCTTGCAGCCGATGTTACGATGACACGTCACAACATCGCCCTCGCCAAGGATCAGATTTCCAAGGGAAAATTCTATTTCAAGAAACCCGATGCCATGGTCATGACGTTCAACAATGGCAAGGACATGCTCCTTATGAAGGACGGAAAGTTCACCATGGTGAGCGACGGCAAAGCAGCCACCGCCTCGGGCAGCAACTCTCAGCTCGACGCTCTCAAGACCATGTTCACCAGCTTCACAACCGGACAGGAAAGCGATGTCCAACTTGAGGATGTGGCCGATGTCGATGCCGAGCGCGACGGAGATATTCTCACGATGACCATCACTCCCCGTATCAGCGACCCCAAGGAGCGCCGGAAGATGCTCTACCAGAGTTATGTCGTGGTGATTAACACCAAGGTGGGCGATTTGAACAGCATCCGCCTCAACGAGAAGGGCAAAAACTACACTCAGTACAACTTTAGCAACTTCAAGTTCGACGGTCCTGTCGATGATGCAGTGTTCACAATCAAGAAATAATTTCTCCCTCAGCCTACCACCACTATGAGTGTATTGGAAGATGTTTATCGCGTTCCGGTCAAATTCTCCGAAATTGATTCCATGACCCGCGCTTGGCACGGTTCCTACGTCAAATACTTTGAAGACGGGCGTGAAAACTTCGGTCGTCATTATCCCGGCATTGGCTATGCCGACATCGTACGCAGCGGGATTTACGCCCCTGTGGTAGATTTGCATGTCAAATATTATGGTCCCCTCGAACTCAACGACATAGCAGTCATCCGCACCCGCTACGTCTATCATCCCGGCGCACGTCTCGATTTCAGCTACGAGGTCACTCGCGAACGCGATGGACTCCTTTGTGCCAAGGGAACCACCACACAGCTTTTCATCGACCCGCAACAGCAACTCATGACAGACATCCCCGACTACTACCTTGCCTGGCAAGAACGCTGGGGTGCCAAAGAATAATTTTGTTTCACATCAAGCTGTCGGCCTGAGACCAAACGAGAGTCCGCTTTCCATAACGCGGACTCTTTATTTTAATTCAAGTTTCGCAAGTGATTTAAACGGCCTGTTCGGTAGATGATAACACAGCCCGGGGCAACGCCCCAGGTGAAGATGTGACACCAACAACGCCGCCCCGTAAGGGCTGTCCGTCGGGGTCTTTGGGAGAGTTGGCATAAAAACAAGTGTGCCGAAAATTATCGGTTTTCCTCAAAGTTCCATCTCTTTGAACAGCCAAATGTGGCCTACATACCTGTCAGACAGGTGTTTGACCCCGAGATATTGTGCAAATCAGTCTCCGAACTTCGGAAACTCCATTGAGTATGCTCAAAACGTTTTCCGAACTTCGGAAATCCAATT
>CALBPV010000037.1 GCA_937899265.1 uncultured Bacteroidales bacterium | reverse complement strand
AAGGTCTAAGGTCTAAGGTCTAAGGTCGGTTCACGGTTGACCTTTGACCTTTGACTTTTGACTTTTGACCGAACTTACAGTAGCCGGGGCGAAGACAAGCAGCGTCAAAAGGATAAGGGGCGAGACACGATTCATGCATGCAAAGATAGCACATTAAAATGAAAAAAACAAATTTCCGGCCCCAAAAAATGAAAAAAATGCAGGGTTTGTCCTCCCGGACGAACCCTGCGAGCGTGAATTGTGTGGAAAAACCAACTTATTTCACTAAATGCATCTTACTGTTTCGGATGAACAATCCCGACGTGCCGGAGACGCGGCGCCCCATGAGGTCGAAGGCGGGAGAGAGGCCGTCGGAAGCGGAAGTGCGGAGAGACTCGATGGCATCGGTGCTGTTGACGGCAGCCTTGGGGGAGAGACCGCCGAACTCGTTGACGGCCTGTACGTGCCATAGGTCGGAGGCGCTCTACGTCCTGAAGGACGGTCAAAAGTCAAAAGTCAAAGGTCAAAGGCTACTACGAACTGTAAGTTCGGTCAAAAGTCAAAAGTCAAAGGGTCAGCCTACCCCCAGCCCCTCCCTGAAGGGAAGGGAGTAGGGTTCAGGGTTCAGGGTTCATGGTTTACGGTTGAGCGCCTTAGACCTTAGACTTTAGACCGTGAACCGACCTTAGACCTTAGACCTTAGACTTTAGACCGTGAAACGACTTTAGACCTTAGACCGTTCAGGCATGAGGGGTGCATGGTGGTGAAATTGACAGAGACAGCATCGACGGGATTTCCGCTTCGGCTGACGAGAACGCCTTGGGGCATGGAGAAAGTGTATGCGGTGTTGTATTTCAGTCCGGCATACTTGAAGACGGCGGTCTTGCCACTGATGATGGGTCCCAACTCCTCGCCGTTGAGCGAAGCTGAGCCCACACCGGCCTTGACCTTGTTGTCGAAGGTGAGAATGATGCTGCCGTTTGCGCTGACACCGGTAGCATCCTGCGCGGGATTGCTGCTGAGGAGCGTTGCCTTGTTGTCGGCAGCACCGGCAGCATCGGCGAGCACGAAGATTTCGGCCAAAGACGTTCCGTCGTAGTCGCTCTCGACCCCGATTTTAGGCGCGTGCAGGGGGATTGAACTCACCGATCTTGGTGAAAGAGCTTCCGTCGGTGGAGTACTCGACATTGTTGACGCTGTAGGTGTTGTGGTCGTCGCCGAGACAGATAGAGAGCACGAGGTTCTCGTTGGCACCCTCGGAACGTGAGAGGTTGAGGGCATAGACATTGGTGCGGGTATAGGTGGCCAGAAGAGTGGTGTTGGCGGTAATCTCAAAAGTGTAGGGGTTCTGAGTAGAAACGACGTTACCCTCTTGGTCGATCCAGGCGGCGAAATGGTATCCGAAGTTCTCGGAAGCGGTGACAGTGATAGCTGTTCCCTCGTCGAACTCGTTTCCCACGGGCGTTGCAGACACTTTGCCTGCGCCCTCGGTACCGAGTTTCACACTGAGACTGTAAACAGGCACGGCCTCGAGACGGCCCGACACCTCGCCGGAGATGACCACGTCGGAGAAAGCGTACTGTTTGTTGTTGGCGAGGTTGTAGATGTATATCTTGACATAGAAGATGTCGTCTGTTGCGGGTATTTCGCTGAGGTCGAACTCATGGACGGATATATATGGTGCTGATAACCACTACGTCGAAAGCACCTCCGTTGGTGCCCACACGGCTGGCGTTGAACGACAGTTTGGAGGGGGAATCAGTAAATCACTTTTCGGGTGTTTCCGTCGGTCATGAACACGATGTTGAGTCCGGGTTGAGGCTGGCTGTGACGGGTGCCGTCCAAGCTGTAGTAAAGAGCGGAAGACGTGTTGCGGCTGTCGAGACTGGAGAGTCCGATGCCGGAAGCGTCCATTGCCATTCCGCCTATAGAGACATCGCTCAGGCAGAGGGTTTTGCCGTTGGCTGCGCTGTTGTACCAGGGATAGACCCTCACCAGGAGTTCCTGACCTTCTTCGAGCGATACGACGGGAGTTGCTTCGACGAGCACGGGGTTGTTGGCCGTCATGTTTTTCTTCTCCCACAGGGTGGTGCGAGTCTCGAAGTTGTCGGTCGAACAATAGATATGGGCGCACATACCGTTGCCGCCGGCGCCGCAGATATAGAGGCTGATTCGGTTGATTTTGAGGATGTTGCCGACATTGGGTTTGATGCCGAACTGGATGTATCGTTCGGGGTTGTCATCCATCTCGTCGGCGGGCCAGTTGTCGCCGGTGAGCAGGTTACGCTGCATCTTGCGTGTTGCGTCGAAACCCGTATCTTCGGGCCATACGGTTTTGCTGTTGGGGTTGGCGTATCGCTGCACGTACATTCCCGTCCAGCTTTCGGGAATCACCGTTGCCGGTCCGGAGAGACTGTAGGAGTCGTTGGTCTCCAGTCGCCAATAGGCATTCACTTCGGTTCCGCCTTCGAGGGTGACAGCGGTTGCGGTTACGGGTACTTCGACGGTTTTGTCGCCCTGGTTCACAGTGATTGTACCCGAGGTTTCGCCGCTTTCGGTCAGCACGATTTGAGCGTAGAAAGTCTTGACCAGAGTGGAGGCTGTGTAGGTGGTGGAAAGGGACGACTGCCACTCTTTCTTGTCGAAGGAGAGAGCGATGCCCTCCGATGCAGAGATGCTCACCGAGCCTGTCTCGGGCGTGAGTCCGAATCCGTTGAGGGTGAATTCCTTGTAGAGAGTCTGTCCTTTGTAAGCCTCGCCGAAGTTGCCTGTGGCGGGCGATACGGAGATGTCGGTGGGGAGGACGATACCGTCGGCGAGAATACCTTGAGCCTTCATCAGACGGGCACATTCGCGGGCTACCAGCAGTGCTCCTGTTGTGTTGAAATGGGTCGAACCGTCACCGTCGAAGAGGTAGGCGTGGCACTTGTCGTCGCCGTAACTTTCATAGAGATCGGCAGTGGCTTGGGTGAGGTCGATGAAGGCGATGCCTTTTTCTTCGGCCAGCTTTTGCGAGTGGTAGGCGTAGTCCATCGTGTGGTCGTTTTGATCTACCTTGTAGCCGGACTTGGGGCCGTTGGCGGTCAGTACGCTGTAGGAGTCGCCCAGGTCGTGACGTCCGTTGCGGCGTATCTTCGAGCCTGTGAAGTAGCTTCGGCAAACCGGTGAACAAATGATGGGGGTAGCTCCCAGGGCGATGGCCTCGTCAGCGATTTTTCCCAACCATTCTTTATAGGTTGTTCCGGGAACGGTGCCTCGTTTATCGACGGCAGCGGCTGCTGTTTGGTCGCCGATGCTCATATAGTAGTCATAGAGCTGGTAGCCATCCATTCCGCCGTTCTTCTCGTCGTTGTGGCCGAAGGTAATGATGACATAGTCGCCGGGCTGCACATTCTTTTTGGCCGTTTGCCAAAGTTCCTCGTATCCGCCACGGCTGTCGCGCCCTCCCTTGGCATAGTTGACCGATGTCCATCCGTCGGTTAGGAAGTTTCCGAAATACATGCCCCAACCGCGAGTCACGGTTGCAGATTCGTCGTAGGGGGCCATTGTCGAGTCACCCAGAGTGTGTACTTTCTTGGCATTGCCCTGAACGGCAATAGCCAAGAGGCTTAAAAGGAGTAGTCTTTTTTTCATTTTCATTGCGTTTATTATTAATGGGGAGCCTACCCCCAGCCCCTCCCCAGCCCCTCCCTAAAGGTCGGTCAAAGGTCAAAGGTCAAAGGCGTTTATGCGGTGCAAAGATAAGGCGTTTATTTTCCCTTTTCGGGTAAATCCGTTCTTTTTATGCGGAGTAAAATCGTCCGGGGTGGTAAAATCGTCCGTTTTTCCACCTTTTTGAACAAAAAAAACACCTCGGGGCTATAGGTCAAAGGTCAAAGGTTCAGCCTCTCCCCAGCCCTCCCCTGAAGGGAAGGGGGGGATGGGGTCAAAGGTCAAAGGTCAGCCTCTCCCCAGCCCTCCCCTGAAGGGAAGGGAGTAGGGACAGCTCCCCTACAACGGGGGAGCTGTCAATTATTTCAGTCCATTCTCGAACGGTAGTCATCGTAGGAGAACTCGCGCAAGACTTCGACGCTGCCGTCCTCGTGGTGGATGGCGATGGAGGGGTGGGAGATACCGTTGAAGAGGGTTGTCTTGACGGTTGTGTAGTGTATCATGTCTTCGAGCACGACGTAGTCGCCTTCACGGAGCTCATGGTCGAATTGCCACGAGCCGAGAAAGTCGCCGGAGAGACACGAGTTTCCGCCGAGCCGGTAGAGATGCGGGGTTTGGGCTTGGGGCTGTTGTGTCCAACGGGCACCGCGCACTTCGGGCCAGTATGGCATTTCGAGCGTGTCGGGCGCATGGCAGGCAAAAGAGACGTTGAGAATTGCGGTCCGTATGCCGTGATTCTCGACGACATCGACGACCTGGGAAATCAGTGGTCCGGTTTGCCAGGCAAAGGCGGAGCCGGGTTCGAGGATGACGTGGAGCGTGGGCCAGCGCTGACGGAGACCCCGAAGGGTCTGGATGAGGAGGGGTACGTTATAGTCCTTGCGCGTCATGAGGTGTCCGCCGCCGAGGTTGAGCCACTTAAGGGAGGGGAACCATTTGCCGAATTTGTCTTCCAGATGTTCCAGCGAACGGGCGAGCGCTTGGGCGGTGGACTCGCAGTGGTTGTGGCAGTGGAACCCCTCAATGCCGAGGGGAAGCGCTCGGGGCATGTTTTCGGCCAACACCCCGAATCGCGAACCGGGAGCACAGGGATTGTAGAGGTCGGTCTGAATCTCGCTGTACTCGGGATTGACCCTGAGACCGCACGACACCTGCCGTGCGGGGTTCTGGCGGTTCCAGCGGGCTGTTGTCGGCAGGAATTTGGCGGCTTGGGAGAGGCTGTTGAATGTCACGTGCGACGAACAGGCGAGGAGTGTCTCCCAGTCTTTCTCCTCGTAGGCGGGAGAGAAGGTGTGTGCCCGGGCACCGAACTCGTTGAGAGAGAGCAGCGCCTCGGACGGCGAGGAGGCGGTGGTGGCGTGGATATACTGGCGGAAGAGGGGGAACGTCTTCCACAACGCAAATGCCTTGAATGCGAGGATAATCTCGACATCGGCTTCGCGAGCGACTCGGGAGATGAGCTCGAGATTGCGACGCAGCAGCCGCTCTTCGATGACGTAACATGGCGACGGGAAGCGGCTGTAGTCTTGGGGTTGAATGTAGGAATCGACCATCAAAAGTCAAAAGTCAAAGGTCAAAGGTCAAAGGTCAAAGGTCAAAGAAAGCCGGTCAAAGGTCAAAGGGACAGCCTACCCCCCAGCCCCTCCCTGAAGGGAAGGGAGTAGGAGAAACCGACCTTAGACCTTAGACTTTAGACCTTAGACCGTTCAGGCATGAGGGGTTATTTGGTCACGGCTTCGAGGTCGGATGCAATGAGCTTGTAACCTTTACCGTGGATGTTGATTATCTCGATGGCGGGATCGTCCTTGAGGTGCTTGCGCAGTTTGGTGATATAGACATCCATGGAACGGGCGTTGAAGTAGTTGTCGTCAATCCAGATGGTCTTGAGCGCGAAGTTGCGTTCGAGCACTTCGTTGGCGTGGGCGCATAGCAGGGACAGCAGGTCGCACTCCTTTGTGGTGAGCTTGGTGGATTTGCCGTTGATGGTGAGCACCTGTTTGGGCACTTCGAAGATGAAATTTCCCAACTTGTAGGCAATGACGTCCTTGCCCTTCTTGCCGTTGACTCGGCGCATGATGGCTTCGATTCTGAACAGAAGCTCCTCCATGGAGAAGGGTTTGGTGATATAGTCGTCGCCGCCTATCTTGAATCCCTCAAGGATGTCTTCCTTGAGCGATTTGGCGGTCAGGAAAATAATGGGGATGTCCTGATTGACGGCGCGAATTTCCTGAGCCATGGTGAAGCCGTCTTTCTTGGGCATCATGACATCGAGAATACAGAAGTCGTAGCGGCCTTTGAGGTAAGCCTTGTAGCCGGCATCGCCATCGACATAGAGGTCACAGGTGAATCCCTTGGCCTGCACGTACTCGCGCAGCAGCATGCCGAGGTTTTCGTCGTCTTCACAGAGCAGGATGCGCAGGCTTTCTGCGGGATTCTGCTGGTTGGTGTTGTTTGTTGCCATAATGATTGAAATATTTTTATAGGATTGTTATTATTGACGGGGACGATGTCCTGAAGGACGGTCAAAGGACAAAGTTTCAAGTTCCAAGTTTCAAGTTCCAAGAAATTCAAAAAAAACAAGAGTTTTTTCATTTATTATTGACGGGGACGAAATCGGGGGGGGGACGACCTTAGACCTTAGACTTTAGACTTTAGACCTTAGACCGTTGAGGCATGAGGGGCAGGGTGATGATGAAGGTTGTTCCCTTGCCCAACTCACTCTCGGCCCGAATGGTTCCGTTGTGGTCGTTTAAGATTTTGTTGACATAACTCAGTCCGAGCCCGAAACCTTTGACGTTGTGGAGGTTTCCTGTGGGCACGCGGTAGAACTTGTCGAATATCTTCTTGAGGCTTTCCTTAGCGATGCCGATTCCGTTGTCTTGCACCCGGATTTCCATCTGCCGGTTGGGGAGGTTTTTGGTATAGACATCGAGCTTGAGGGGACGGTCTTCGGCGGCATATTTGTAGGCATTGTCGAGCAGGTTGAAAATGACGTTTGTGAAGTGCATCTCATCGACCATGCAGATGTCGTCCAAGGCCTGAAGGTGGTCATCGATGGTTCCGCCGGCTTTCTCCACCTTGAGCATGAAGGTGTTGACCACGTTGTCGATAATTTCGTTGACCGACACCTCTTTGAGTTTCAGGTTGGTCTTCTGGTGGTCGAACATGGACATCTGGAGCACCTTCTCGACTTGCAGACGGAGACGTTTTGTCTCGTCGCCAATCACACCTGTGAGGTGGGCCAAAGAGTCGGGATTCTTGCTCACCGAAGAGTCTCCCAACATCTGGGCCGCCAGCGAAATGGTGGCGATGGGGGTCTTGAATTCGTGGGTCATATTGTTGATGAAATCATTCTTCATGTCGTTGAGTTTCTTCTGTCGGAAGACGGTCACAATGATGAAGATGAAGAGCACCAGCATGATAAACGAGAAAATCATCGTCGGAATCATGTATGGCATGCTAGTGTTGACAAGATAGCTGTTCCGCGACGGGAAAAAGAGCTCCACGTATGAGATGCGCTTGGGAAGGTTGTTGGGGAAGAGCATCTGCATGTAGGATCCGGCAGTCTCCGCATCCTTGGTATTGTAGCCTGCGGTGCGCCATACGTTTGTTCCGTCGCTGTTGATGATGGCAAACTCATAGCGGAGCGGGAGTCCCGCATGCTGTAGTTCGCCCTGGAGCATGGTATCCAGCTGATGTACCTCGACACGCTGCAAGATGGGCTTGTCGGAAGTCTTGGTGAGGATGCGGAACACGACATCGTCCAACACTTCCTTCTGATAGACATACTGTCCCATGAGCATCTCCTGCATGGCCCGCTGTCGGTTTTCGATGGAGTTGTTGCCGTGTTTTGGGGAGAGGGAGAAGGAGTGGGGCGTTATGCTGTCGGACACGCTGCCTTTGTACTCGAAAGTGGAGACCGTTCCGTCGGAAGCCTTGACGGTTATCATATTGTCGTGCGGATTGGAAGAGCGTGTATTCTCGTCGCTGAGCTGTTCGAGCAGCTGCCGCTGATTGTCATCGTAGTATTCGTCCAGATAGTGTTTGGTCTCGTTGCGTTCCAGCTGTCGCGAGACGCGGAAAAGAGCCGTTTTGACGTTCTCGTCAAACTGTTCACGCCGCATTTTCAACATCTCCTCGATGTAGAAAAGCTGAATGCCCAGGAAGCCCAAAAAGGCTACCAGGAGCACAATTGCCACGAACCAAATGGTCTGTTTTTTCATTCTGTGAATTGCTTGAATTCTGTTTGGTTAATTAACTTAACGGTGCAAAATTAACTTAAAAAAATAACATGACCAAATGTTAAAGCGGAAAAGTTAAAATTGTTAAGTTTAATTAACAAAACAAGCATTCGATTTGTCACTCAAAGGCCATGAAACCGAAGTTGAGTGAAGAAATAAGGTCAAAGGTCAAAGGTCAAAGGTCAAAGGTCAAAGGGTCAGCCTACCCCCAGCCCCTCCCTAAAGGGAAGGGAGTAGGAGAAACCGACCTTAGACTTTAGACTTTAGACTTTAGACCGTGAAACGACTTTAGACCGTGAAACGACCTTGAAGATTCGGTCCGTCACCCACCGTTTCACAAGCCAAGCCACGGGAATGCAGGCCAGGAGCGTGACGGTTCCCGCCAGCCAGGGGGTGTCAAGCGAGGCATATCGCAGCAGGGTGTGCGTCTCACGAAGCACAAGCATGTGGAGCAGGTAGATTTCCAAACTGATGCCGCCCAGCCATTGGAGAAGGGGAGAGCTGAGCAGGCGCACCAGATAACCGCGGCTTCCGTCGGCCTCTGCAAAGAACAGCAACAGCGGCGGTAAGACCACCCAAAAGAGGGCTGCACAACGAAGGCGGGGGGACAGGGCTCCGTAGGCAAAGAACGAAACGACCGGCCAAACGACGGCGAGAACCTCCCAAGGGCGTATGTCGGTCTGTCGGATGCGCTGGCTGAGCCGGCTCCGGCTTTCCGAGCGAAAGAGGCGGCAGACGAGTATGCCGAGAGAGAAATCAATGATTCGCAACCAGGGAGCCGCATAGAGGACGCTGTTCACCGATTCGGCGGGGATGTCGAAGGCAAGGGAGAAATACAGAACAGCCACGCCCCCTCCCGCTGTGGCCAACCGTTTGGGCGGCAGCCGGTTGAGCCATCGGAAAGAAAGCGCGAAGACAGAATAGCAGAAGAGGATGTCGCAGAGAAACCACGATGCCCCGTTGGCTACAAAAAAGTACTCTTCGGAAGGAATCCAACTTTGGAGCAGCAAAATGTTCGGCAACAGGTGCTGCCAGTCGTAGAATCGCCCCATTCGGGCATCCAGCCACACAAATGCGACCAGCGTGAGCAGATGGAGCGGGTAGAACTTCAAGAGCTGTCGGCCCATGAATCTCAAGGTGGAGAAAGTTCCGGCCTGCACCTTGCCGCCATGAGCCAACGAGAGCACAAAGCCGCTCAGCATGAAGAAAAAAGCGACACCGCATTCGCCTCCGAAATCGAAACTGCTGCCGATAATGTGTGACAACACTATCAGCAGCATAAAGACGAAACGGAGACCTTGCAGTGTCCGAATCATTTCAGTTTCTCGTAGGGATGTGTGCCCAGGACGGTCTGTGCCAAACGTTTGGCTTTGTCGCGGAGGGCATTGACATCGTCATCCACCTCGCCGTAGCAGAGAACGACCCCCATGCGGCGCCCCTTGTGCGCCTCGGGCTTGCCGAAGATACGGATGCGGGTACGATCCTCGCGAAGGGGTTCTTCGAGATTGTAGGGGAGCAGCGACCTGTCAACGGGAGTCTTGGCTTCCGTGGGTGACAGAATGACGGCCGAGGCTCCGGCATGTTCCAGATGGATGCCTGCAATGGGCAGACCCAACACGGCACGCAGGTGGAGTTCGAACTCCGAGAGGTTGGTGGTGTGCCCCAGGGTCACCATACCGGTGTCATGCGGACGGGGCGAAAGTTCCGAGAAGATGACTTTGCCTTGTTTCGTCAGGAAAAATTCCACACCCCAGATACCGGCGCCCGTGAGGGCTTTGGTCACTTTGTCGGCCATCATTTGGGCCTGTTTCAAGGCTTCGTCCGGGATTTGGTAGGGCTGCCAGGACTCGCGGTAGTCTCCCTGTTTCTGGACGTGACCGATTGGGGGACAGAACAGCGTGGGCCAACCGTGTTGCTGCGTCACGGTGAGGAGGGTGAATTCCGAGTCGAAGTCGATGAATTCCTCCACGATGACCTCCTTCACGTCGCCGCGCGAACCCTCCATCGCTTCGCGGAAGGAGGACTCCACCTCGGCCTCATTGTGCACATAGCTCTGTCCGTGGCCGCTGCTTGACATCAGGGGTTTTACCACGCAAGGGAAGCCGATTTCCGCCACAGCGGCCTTGAACTCGTCGAAGGTCTTGGCGTAGAAATACTTAGCTGTACGCAGACCCAGTTCCTTGGCTGCCAAATCGCGTATTGCACGGCGGTTCATGGTGAAGTTTACGGCACGTGCCGAAGGAACCACCTGAATGCCCTGCTCCTCGAACTTGAAGAGACGCTCGGTGCGGATGGCCTCAATCTCGGGCACGATGATGTCCGGCTTGTGCTTGTTCACAACGGCCTCGAGGGCATCGCCGTCGAGCATCGAAAACACCTCGCGCTCGTCGGCCACCTGCATGGCGGGCGCGTTGTCATAACGGTCGCACGCTATCACATATTGACCGGCGCGCATGGCAGCTATCACGAATTCCTTGCCCAACTCGCCGCTGCCCAACAAAAGTATTTTTTTCATTTTATTTGCTCTCCGGAGATTTGGCAGAGGAAACTTCGGGGGCAGAGTCGGAATGATGGTGTCCGGACTGACGATGGATGATTCCGAGTTCCAGCAATTCTTGCTGTACAGCTTTTTCGCGTTGGTTCTTCGTGTGGGAGCCGTGTGCGATTGAATAGACGCGACTGGGACTTACCCAATGCTTGAAAGCCAAATGGATGTAAGTGTCGCGATGTTTGGCCTGTAAAAATTGAAACATTGTTTCTGTAGGTTTATAAAATGTTGTTTATGCGGAAATATTGTTATTGCGAAAAAAAGGGGGGGGGGATTACTTCCCGGCTTCGGCCAAGAGGCAGGCCATGATGTACGGACCGACACCCTTGGGGTCGTTGTCGCGGATGATTTCGTGGACATAGTAATCGAACGAACCGTCACGATAGGGATTTCCGCCCAAACCGGCCACACCGCAGACGCGGGTGAGAGAGATGGTTCCGTCGGCATCTTCGCGAATGAAGTTGCGGTTCAATCCGTCGAGAGCTTTCAGACCGTGTTCCCAATATTCTGCGGGAAGGTAGCCCAACTTGGCAGCTTTGAGGAAGGTGTAGGCAAACATGGCTGTGCAGCTCGTTTCGAGGTAATTGCCTTCGCGCTGCCCTTGGTCCAAAACCTGATACCAGGCACCTGTCTCTGCATCTTCAATCTTGAGGAGACTGGCTGCGAGGGGACGTAGAATCTCAACGATGGAGTCGCGTCCTGCATAACCTTGGGGCAGGAAATCGAGCACATCGACCATTGCCATTGCGTACCATCCGAGGGCACGTCCCCAAACGTGGGGAGCCTGACCGGTGACGGAGTCGGCCCACTGCTGCTCGCGGCTTTCATCCCAGGCGTGGCGATAGAGGCCGTTGGCAGGATCGTAGGTATGGCGGGCGATGACGGTGATTTGGCTCACCACATCGTCGAAGGCAACCGTCTGAGCTTTGCCTTCGAGGAAACGTTGGGCATATTGCGCATAGAAGGGAGCTTCCATATAGATGCCGTCGAGCCACATCTGCCAGGGATAGGCTTTCTTGTGCCAGAAGCCGCCCTCGGAAACGCGCGGATGGGTGGTGAGCTGTCTGTAGAGCGTGTCGAGCACCGTCTTGAAGCGGGCATCGCCCGTGCGGTCATACCAGAGGAATGTCATCTTTCCGGGATTGATGTGGTCGAGCGTATAATTGCGGAGCTTGTAGGTGCGAATCTGTCCGTCGGGGGTGATGATGGAATCCATGTAAGCCTTGACATAGTCGGCCACAGTAGCATCGATTTGAGGATATTGACGGGCAGCCATGAGCATCGACTGGAGTTCGAGGCCGTGGGTGTAGTTCCACTTGAGGCGCGTGTTGTAGTCGATGCCGGCGGGGGAAGGTATGCGTGTAATTTCCGACTTGACCATACGAACCGACCAAGGCTCTGTTTCGGTCTTGGGTTTGGCACTGCACGCAGAGAGGAGAATGGCTGCGGCTGCAAAATAGGATAAGAGTTTCATAAGTTGTGTATTTTGTGACAGGAACGTGGAATTGCAATCGTCTCTGTTTATTTGTCCGATGATGCGGGTTTCCAGTTGTCATTGCCCCCGAGCACCTTTTCTACAGTATAGAGCTGGCTTTCGGCCTTAGTGAGCATACGGACCCATTTGACGCGGGCTGAAGTGTCGGCTCCGGCTCCCGTGTTGCCGTACTCGCAGTAGCGGGCTGTCGTCTCGTTGGAGGCTTTGCCCCAATTGTGCCAGCCTTCGGGACGCACGTTGGCACCCATCTCGCAGTTGAGATACACCACATTGGCGTAGGGACGCCAAGGACGTCCGAGATAGGACTTGACACCCTCGTCAGCCGTAAGTTTACAATTGTTGAAGACGAAGCCAGTCTGGCCTTCGAGGGTAGAGGCTGCCGTATAGTAGCCGTCGGCCAACATGTGGAGCGTGCAGCGGTTGAAGTAGCAGGTGGCCCATCCGAAGATGAAATCAACGGTGCCCTCGATGTAGCAGTCTTCATAGTATTGGCGCGACTGCGAGGTTCCCGAGTTGCTGTCGCCGTGGGGGTAGAGGGTGTCCTGATTGCCCAGAAAACGGCAGCGGCGGAAGACGGCGCGGTCTCCCTTGACAAAGAGGGCAACAGCCTGACCGACACGTCCGGCGGTGTTGGAGAAGGTGATACCTTCGGCAGTGAAGTCGGGAGCGTAGATGTAGCAGGATGACGAGCCGGAGGTTCCCACTTCCTCGCCGAAGTTGTTGAGGGTCTTGGCGCAGTCCCCGTAGGCGAGGACGCAACGGCCTTCTTCCTTGGCCACGAGGCGAACGTTCTGTTTGCTCTCGGCCAAGACGAGTTTTTCTGTGTACTCACCGGGCTGGACGAGAATGGTGGTGGGTACTTTGCGGAAGTCGGGCACGGCATCGAAAGCTTCCTGGACGGAGAAGAAATCGCCGGAGCCGTCTTTGGCCACCACATAGTCGTAGTGGCGGATGAAGGGCCGGAGAGCAGGTACGGCTTCGCCTATGGCATCGACCGCCAAACCTGCGATGATGCGTCCGCCGTGAATGTTGAGATGGGTATTGTCCTTGCGGCCCTTGACGGCAGCGAGGTTGGTGTTGGGCTCAATCCAGCAGAAGAGTTTCTTGGACTCCACGGGGCCGAGTTGCTGGATATAGTCGTGGGTGATGCGGTTCATATCGACAAACGGCACGTTGAGTTCGCGGGCCACGTTCATCGGGGGAAGGAGATAGTTGGCTTTGGAACCGTCGGCACGTGTGAGGATGTGCGTCTCGACCAGCGTATCGCCCTCGACGGGAGAGGTTTTCTCTTTTTCGTCGGTCTTGCCGAAAGCATCGTCCTTATCGACGGGATTGGGGATGAAGTTGCGGCGCACGATGGCATTCATCAGGATGGGCGTGCCGCCCTTGGCCATTGTTTCGCGACAGAAACGGCGCAGGTTGTCGTCGAATGTCGAACCGGGTTCGGTGTGGCGGTCGGCTTTGGGTTTCTCGTCATTGTGGCCGAACTGTATGATGACATAGTCGCCGGGCTGCACCTTGTTGATGACGGCATCCCATCGTCCCTCGTTGATGAAGGAGAGAGAGGAGCGTCCGTTGACGGCGTGGTTGTCAATAACGACATCGGAAGTGAAATAGCCGGAAAGCATCTGCCCCCAGCCGCGTTCCTGATTGTCGTTTTCGGTGGGTTTGTTGGCCATCGTCGAGTCGCCTATCATAAATACGGTGACGGGTTTCTTCTCACCGGCACTGGTCAGCACAGCGAGAGTCACCAAAGCGAAGGCAAGGATAGAGAAAATTTTTTTTGTCATAGGGAGGGATATTTGTGTGTGCAAAGATAGTCAATTTAGTTAAATAAACCAAATAAAAAGTCAAAAAAGTGTGCTGAGGAGGGTCATTTTATATAAATCGAACGCTCTAAGCGACCTTTGAGGTGACAAAAGACAGCGTTTGAGACGGGGTAACAAAAAAGGAGCCAACCCCTTCAAAACCCGAAGCAATCCGAAGGCACGGAGACGGTTCTTGACGCGAAGGAGGTGTATCTGAGCAATCTCGGAGGGGAGGAGCTCGGATTCGATGGCAGCCAAATTGCCCACACTTTGAGCCGTTTTGTCGAGGAACGCTTCATCACTGTCGAGAGTGTCGTGAACCACAGGCGCATCGACGTAGCCGTAGCGAGCTCCTGCTCTCAGGGCCTGGAATCCGAAAAGGGTGTCTTCGTGGCCGTAGGTGCGGAGCTGCTCGTCGAAGGGGTGGGAGAGGAAAAAGTCCCGGCGCACGGCAAAATTGTTGGACGTGAAGTTGCGGACGGGTTCATCGGGACCGACGCAGGGTTCGCGGTTGGACCCTACAAGCCAATGCAACTGACAGTCGGCAGGATAGGCTTCCGCCTCGCGGTAGCGTCGTCCTCCGCAGAGAATGGTTCCGGGCGCAGCCTTCGCAATGGCTTCGGTATAGCGGGAAAGCCAAAGCGGAGATTCTACGGACGAATCGCAATCGAGGAAAATGAGCCACTCGCCGCAGGCCTTTTCGGCCAGACGGTTGCGAATGGCCGCACGTCCGACGTTCTCCTTATTATAAATATGGTACGTGCGCGTATTTTCTGCGCACGCTCTTCGGTTTTGTTCAGTAAAGAGGGTGGAACCGTCTTCCATCGCAATCAGTTCCCAATCGGACGGCAGGGATTCGGCCTGTCGGCAGAGTTCCCGTATGAGACGGGAGGTGTCGTGATTGTAGATGGGAAGAAGGAGGCTTGTCATTGGATGATGGCAGCGATGTTGGAGGTAAAGAGTTTGACGGCAATGGCCAGCAGGATGATTCCGAAGAACTTGCGCAGCAGGTAGATGCCGCCTTCGCCCAAGATGCGTTCGAGCACGTGCAAATGCTTGAGCACGATATAGACGATGAGGATATTGAGCAAGAGGCCGAGCACGATGTTAACGAGTGCATACTCGGCACGAAGCGACAGCAGGGCAGTAAAGGTGCCGGCTCCCGCAATGAGGGGGAAGACGACGGGGACGAGGGTGGAAGAGCCTTTGGGACCGTCGTTATAGTGGAATATCTCAACGCCGAGAATCATCTCGAGGGCCATGATGAAGATGACAATGGCTCCGGCAGCGGCAAAAGAGTGGATGTCAACATTGAAGAGCTCAAGGAGCAGGTTGCCCAGCAGCAGGAAAGCCAGCAGCATGGCGAGCGAGACGAGGGCGGCCTCGCCGGCGTTGACGCGTCCGGTTTTCTTCTCAAGGTCCATCACGATGGGAGTGAGACCTGTGACATCAATCATGGCAAACAGCACAATGAAGGCGCTGAAGGTCTCTTGGACGGAAAAAGATGACAAAACAGATTCAAACACGTTAGTACGGAAAATTAAATCGGAAAACTCAGGATGCTGCTTTCCCGGAATGGGGAGCAGGGCGGAGAATCTCCAGATACTCGTCCTCTTTGAGCAACAAGTCGAGGGCACGAAGGTAAATCTGGTTGGTGAGATTCATAATCTCGGAGAATGCACTGTCGGTATAAAGGTCGGCTGCAATTTGTGCTTTGAGCTGCGTGGAGAGCAGCGGCTGACAGGCCACCCATTCTGCCGAATCGAGGCGTACGCTGTCGCTCAGTGCTTTGTCGTGGAGTTCGGCAAGCATTTCAGGAGAAACGGAGAATCCGTGATTGAAATCCCTGAACTCGGGGTACTGTTTCCGCAAGCGGCGCTGATGGTCGGCAAAGTAACGGAGCACGAAACGGTTGAGGGTGCCGCGGGCAATGATGTCACGATGGGTGCGATTGACGAGCGTGGTGTCGAGGGGCACAAAAATGTCGGGCATGATGCCGCCACCGCCATAGACTGTGCGTCCCCCTTCGGTCTTGTACTTGAGCGAGTCGGGAAAGTGGATGGAGTCCATCGAGAAATACTCTCCCTTGTTGTAGCGCTCTACGAGATCCTTGTAATAGTCTTTCTTGTTACCCTTCTTATATGGTTTCTGGATGCAACGGCCCGAGGGAGTGTAGTAGTGGCTGACGGTGAGTTTCAGCATTGCGTCGCCGGGCAGTGTCACCTGTCGCTGGACGAGACCTTTGCCGAAGGTGCGACGTCCCACCACGATTCCTCTGTCGTAATCCTGGACGGCACCGGTGAAGATTTCGGAGGCCGAGGCACTCTCCTCGTCAACCAGAACCACCAGGTGTCCGGGGAATTTCTTCGAGGCCCAGGTACGATAGATTTCTTTGTTTTGGGTGCGTCCCTGGGTATAGACAATGGTACGGTCGGCGGGGATAAAGAAATTGGCCAGTTCGACAGCAGCCGTCAGGAGGCCGCCTCCGTTGTCGCGCAGGTCGGTAATGAGGTCATTCATTCCGAGTTGTGTGAGGCTGTCGAGTGCGGTGGCAAATTCCATCGGGGTGGTCTGGGCAAAGCGATCGACCTTGATGTATCCGATGCCGGGCGCTGCCATATAGGCCGCGTTGACCGACTGGACGGGAATCTTGTCGCGTATCACATCGAAGGCTATCATTTCCCGGCCGCGCTGCACATCGAGATGCACCGAGGTTCCTTTGGGGCCTCGCAGCCGTTTTTGTACTTCGTTGTTGTTCATTTTGACACCCGAGATAGCCTCGCCGTTGGCGCGCAGAATACGGTCGCCCGAGGAAATGCCTACCTTGGCAGAAGGACCGCCGGCCACGGTGTTGATGACGATGAGCGTATCGTTCGACATCTGATACCGGATGCCGATGCCGTCGAAGTTGCCGCCCAGGCTTTCGTTCAGGGCTTTGAACTGTTCGGGGGTGAGATATTCGGAGTGGGGGTCCAGTTTCTCCATCATGCCGCGTATGGCGGCTTCGGCCAATTGGGTGCTGTTGACCGAATCGACGTATAGGTATTGTATGGCTTGATAGGTCTTGAAGATTTGGGACAAGGCCATCTGGTCGGCTTCCTGTCCCCGGACGGGGAGGAGGAGCGGCAGAAGGAGGAGAATCGAAAGAAGACGTTTCATTTCTTGAGAATGGAAGATTGGAATTTGTTGAGCGCCAGTGGATTGTCGGGCGTAGGCAACTTGAAGCCGTCGGGCATGAAGTCCGTGACATCTTTGCCATAGTGGAGCAACTCGCGAACGGTGGACGACGAGATATGGGCCATTGCCGGTTCGTTGAAGAGCATGATGGTTTCTATGCCCGAAAGGTGGCGGTTGACATCGGCCATGGAACGTTCGTACTCAAAGTCGGCCACCGTACGTACTCCCCTGAGGATGTGGGTGATGCCCAATTGCTGGGCATAATCGACAGTCAGCGTATTGTAGGCGGTCACTTCGATGCGGGGCTCGTCGGCATAATATTCGCTTATCATACGGACACGTTCTCCGACCGAAAACATCGCACTCTTGGCATCGTTGTAGCCTACGGCGATGAGAATCCGGTCGCAGAATGCCAACGCACGTTTCACCACCGATGCGTGGCCTTTGGTGAAGGGGTCAAAAGATCCCGGGAAAATGATGTACATAGTTTTCGAACTTGGTGCACGGAGGCCTCACAGACCCCTCGCGGGAAAATCAATCGACAGCGTCCTCCTCGACCACGAGGTTCTCGATGATGAACTCCTGGCGCTCGGCGGTGTTGTTGCCCATGTAGTATTGGAGCATGTCCTTGACGGCATCTTCCTTGCGGAGCATCACCAAATCGAGACGCATCTCGGGGCCGATGAAGTGTTTGAACTCGTCGGGCGAG
>CALBPV010000036.1 GCA_937899265.1 uncultured Bacteroidales bacterium | reverse complement strand
TTCGGTGCTCAACGTCCTGAAGGACGGTCTAAGGTCTAAGGTCTAAGGTCTAAGGTCACTACGTCCTGAAGGACGGTCTAAGGTCTAAGGTCTAAGGTAAGCCTACCCCCAGCCCCTCCCTAAAGGGAAGGGGGTAGCCTACTCCCGGAGTTTTTCTACGCATTGCAAATGCTTATATTCGGTGCGGCAGCCTCTCCCCAGCCCTCTCCTGAAGGCGAGGGAGCTACAAATCCGTCCGAGCGTGCAAATCCGTCCGAGCGGTTGTTGGGGGGTCAGGGTTCACGGTTCAGGGTTCAGGGTTCACGGTTCAGGGTTCACGGTTCAGGGTTATACATGGCGACAAAGTTATGTTATGCGCCCCCGACAGGGGCAATTCATACGATGACAATCATTCACACAGGGATAAGTCCCTGTGCTGGGTTATTTGCCCCCGTCGGGGTCTTTTTATCCGTCGCAGACAGGCAGGTCGCAGTTGCGGACAGGCCGGTCGGTTTTATTCGTCGTAGATGACGTATTTCCGGCGGATGGCGCGGTAGGAGGAAAGGTCGGACTGCCAGGAGTTGCGGATTCGTTCGGCGCTCATGCCTCCGATGATTTGTTTGCGCAGTTCGTCGGAACCGGCGAGACGGTCGAAGAACTTCTGGGAAGTGATGAAATTGATGCCGTAGCGGCGGTTGATGTCCATCAGATAGTCGAGCGAGAATCCTTCGGGGGCACGTACATTGCGCAAATCGATGCCGTGGCAGAGGCGATTTTCCTGGAGCGGATGTTTGGCGGCCTCGCAACTTTTGGGGGTGAACTCAAACGGTCCTTTTATCATGGGATGTCCGTAGCATTCGAAGGGAAAGTCCGTTCCGCGACCCACCGAGATGTCGGTGCCCTCAAAGAGACAGAGGGAGGGGTAGAGGTGAATGGCGTGCATGTTGGGCAGATTGGGCGAAGGAGCCACGGGAAGGCTGTAGCGAGCGCCGTGTTTCCAGCCCTCGCAGGGAATGACCGTGAGGTTGGGAAGCGCTTCGCCTATCCATTTTTCGCCTACCATCATCCGTGCCAATTCTCCCAAGGTGCAACCATGAAGCAAAGGCACGGGAACAATGCCCACGAAACTCTTGTACTCAGGCCGCAACATGGGGCCGTCGATGGTGTCGTTGGGATTCGGACGGTCGAGCACGATGATGTCGGTCTTCTCTTCGCCGCAGGCCTGCAGCATGTAATAAAGCGTAGAAAGGTAAGTGTAGAAACGCGTGCCTACGTCCTGGAGGTCAAAAACGACAACATCCACCTGGTGGAGCCATTGCGGGAGCGGCTTGTGGGTCTTCCCGTAGAGCGACAGAACCGTGAGGCCGGTGCGTTTGTCTTTGGAATTGGGAATGGCTTTGCCGGCTCCGGCAGTGCCGAGATAGCCGTGTTCGGGCGACATGATGCAGCGTACGTTGATGCCTCGCGAGAGCAAGGTGTCGGCCAAAGGCTGGTACCATTCGTCGTCGATGGCAACGAGCGAGGTCTGGTTGACGACCAACGCCACGCGCTTGTCACGGAGGAGCGGCAGGTAGGCATCCATGCGCTCGGCTCCGGTTTTTATGGTGGTGTTTTGCGCACTGCTGTTGGCAGACAGTACCAGAAAGAGCACAATAACATCAAAAAATAAGCGTTTCATTTCCATATATAAAAAATATTTGTTATCTTTGCAGCCCAAAAACGGCGTTGCAAAGATAGCGATATTTTTTGAAACAGCCAACAAAAAACTGAGAAAAATGATAAACTGTCTTCAGATTATACAGTTTTTTTATCCGGACAATACACAGCTCAGGCGTTTGTTGATGCAACACAGTACCCAAGTGAGGGATACGGCACTCAGGATTCTGAGCGACGAACGCAATGCGGGCTACGATATCGATGTGCGACTGGTATCGGACGGTGCCATGCTTCACGACATCGGCATTTTCCAATGTCATGCGCCTTCGATATTCTGCGAAGGCAAGGCTCCCTATATCGCCCACGGGGTGACGGGGGCAGCCATATTGCGCGAATACGGACATCGGAACGGATTGGACCTTGAAGCGTACGCGCGTATATGCGAGCGGCATACGGGTTCCGGAATCACCGCCGACGAGGTGCGGGCACAGAATCTTCCCCTCGAAGCCAGGGACTACCTGCCGGAGACCTTGGAGGAGAAACTCATTTGCCTGGCCGACAAATTGTGGTCGAAATCCAGCCCGGAGAAAGAGAAAACCATTGACGAGGCCCGCCGTTCGCTCATCAAATTCGGTGTGGACAGCGTTGACAGGTTCGACGAACTATGTAAATTATTCCATCAGAGATAAATGGCACAGAAACAAGACTATTACGAAGTGTTGGGCGTACAGAAGAACGCTACAGACGACGAAATCAAGCGAGCCTACAGAAAACTCGCCATCAAATACCATCCCGACAAAAATCCGGGAGACAAGGAAGCCGAGGAAATGTTCAAAAAGGTCGCCGAGGCATACGAGGTGCTTTCGGACCCCCGGAAACGTCAGCGCTATGACCAGTTCGGATTCGACGATCCGATGGCCGGCAGCGGAGGTTTCGACGGAGCAGGCTTCAATCCCTTCGACATCTTCAATTCGTTCTTCGGAGGACGCGGGGGCAGTGCCTTCAGCGGCTTCGGATTCGGAGACGAGGAGGGGGGCGGCGCACCGCTGAATCACGGTACGAACATCCGTGTGAGGGTGAAAGTGTCGCTCAAAGATGTGCTCAACGGTGTCGAAAAACACTTGAAGGTGAAGCAATATGTGCGCTGCGAACGTTGTCAGGGTACCGGAGCCAAGGACGGCACAGCCATCGAGACCTGTTCTGCATGTCACGGTCAAGGCCGCATACGCAAGATGCAACGCACGTTCTTGGGTGTGATGCAGACCGAAAGCATCTGTCCCGACTGCGGCGGCACAGGCAAGAAAATCAGAACCCGCTGTCCGCACTGCAACGGAGAGGGCATCGTGCTGGGAGAGAAAGTCATCGACGTGAAAATCCCCGCAGGCGTGGCCGAGGGAATGCAGCTCACGATGGAGGGCTACGGCAACGCAGCACGACGGGGCGGCATCCCGGGAGACCTCTATGTGCTCATCGAGGAGGAGAAGCAAAATGTCTTCATCCGGCAGGACAACAATCTGCTGTACAATCTCCTGCTCGACTTCCCGACGGCCGCTTTGGGCGGCGAGGTGGAGATACCGCTGGTGGACGGCAGCATCAGGCAGACCGTCAAAGCCGGCACACAGCCCGGCACACAGATACGTCTGGCCGGAAAAGGCCTGCCCTCGGTGAACCGCTACGGAAGGGGAGACCTGGTGGCCGAAGTGTCGGTCTATGTGCCCGAAACGCTGGACAACGACGAGAAGAAAACGCTGGAGGATCTTAGGCGGCACAAAAACTTCAACACTTCGCCGTCAGTGATAGAAAAATTCAGAAACAAAATACTAAATCTGTTCAGCTGACAACCCGGTTGTCGGTGTATTACAAAACAATTACCAGAAAATAATGAAAACGTTCATCGGGTGTTGTCTGACAGCTCTGCTTCTACTGACCGGCTGCAGCAACGGAGAACATGTCTTCGTCGTGGGAGATTTGACCTACAAAGAAACGAAAGGAGGCTGCAAGGTCGCGAAATCCGACGACAATTATGCGGGAGACATCATCGTACCCGCAGAGGTGGAATACAACGGCAAAAAGTATGAAGTGGTAGCCATCGATGACTATGCCTTCCGCGATTGTACGGATTTGGGAAGCGTAGCCTTGCCCTATACCGTTACGACCATCGGCAACGGTGCCTTCATGGGCTGTACGCAACTGGGGAGAGTTTCCCTTTCCGAGGGTTTGACAGAAATCGGGCCGAGTGCCTTCGAGAGGTGTGTGAGAATCCAGAATCTGGATTTGCCTGCAACGGTGGTCGCCATCGGCGAAGCAGCCTTTGAAAACTGCACCACCCTCGAAAGCATACAATTGCCGAATTCCATCACCAAAGTAGATGCCTGGACATTTGCCTTCTGCGTTTCGCTGAAAGATATCAAGTTTCCGGACAATCTCGAAGAAATCGGAGAACGTGCTTTCGCCAGCTGTAAGAGTCTGTCGGCCGTCTATCTTCCCCAACATCTCAAAACCATCGGGAAAATGGCTTTCCAGAAGTGTTCGGGCATTACCAACATCACCATTCCGGTCGAGGTGAAAGAAATCGGAGCCGGAGCCTTCAACTATTGCGACCTGCAGCAGATTCATGTGGCCATCGGCAACCTTTTTTATGTGGACGATCACGGAGTGCTGTTGACATCGGACCGTAAATCGCTGCACACGTTTCCCAGCAAGATAGTGGGCAATGTAGTCGTGTCGAAAGGCGTGGAACACATTCTCGACCAGGCTTTTGCGGGCACAGAGCGGTTGTGGAGCCTCACTATACCGGAAGGGGTCACAAGCATCGGTGCGGGCGCTTTTGCCGATTGTGTTTCCACCCGCGAAATCAAGTTGCCGTCGAGCATAAATACAATAGGAGAGGGGGCATTCTTCAACTGTGTTTCCCTCTCGTCCGTCAACCTGCCTTCATCCCTCACGTCGATTCCCGCGCAATGTTTCGTCAACTGCCGTACCCTCAGAGACATCGAGATGCCCGACAATGTGACCGAGATCGGCAATTCGGCCTTCCGCGACTGTGTCTCGCTCACGAATGTCAAATTTCCGGCCAAGCTCAAGAACATAGCTGCCAGCGCCTTTGCCAATTGTTTCACCATCCGTGATGTCACCCTGCCCGAAGGGTTGGAACAAATCGGAGAACTGTGCTTCTCGGCATGCAGCAGCCTTTTCCGCATAGAACTTCCGTCGTCGCTGGTGCTGATAGGAGATGCCTGTTTTGAAAACTGCGTGACCTTGGACAGGATAATTTTGCCCAGTCATTTGACCCGTATCGGATTCAAAACGTTCAAGGGTTGTTCTTCGTTGGCCGAAGTGAGCCTGCCTTCTCGTATGGAGTCCATTGCCACGAGTGCCTTCGAAGACTGTTCCACGCTGCTGAATATGCGATTCCCCCAGTCGGTCAAGAGCATTGCAGCCAAGGCGTTCATGAACTGTCCGTCGCTGATTGATGTCACCATGCAACGCCCCATCATGATAGAGTGGAATTCGTTCGACGACAAATACGTCATTCTCCATGTGCCTGCCGGACAGAAAGCTGCGTTCGAAAAACAGGAGAATTACGAGCATTTCAAGTTTATCGAAGATTAACGGGGAGAGGTTCCCTTTCTCCAATTCTTGATAAAAATCGGAATTGACAGATTTTCCCCAAAGCATTTAACAGAGTGAATCTTTTTTTGCGTTTGAGCAAATGGCTTGCAGCCTATGCTTCGTGGTTTATTATCGGCATTGCCGTCTTCACATTTTTTGTTCCACAGACCTTTGATTGGGTGCGTGGCACAACGCAGACGGTGATTCTCGGTCTCATCATGCTGACTATGGGACTGACCCTCTCGACCGATGATTTCCGCGTCTTGTTACAACGTCCCTGGGACATTTTCATCGGTGCCGTGGCCCAATTTGTCATCATGCCCTGTGTGGCCTGGCTTCTGGTCAAGGTCTTTGGGCTGGAGCCGGCGCTGGCCATCGGTATCCTGCTGGTAGGCTGTTGCCCCGGCGGAGTTTCCAGCAATATCATGTCTTATCTGTGTCACGGCGACGTGGCGTTCTCGGTGGGAATGACCTGTGCTTCGACACTTTTGGCACCGCTCATGACCCCTCTGCTGATGGAGCTGACGGCAGGAGCCATCATCGAAATAGATGCCGTCGGAATGTTTTTGAACATACTCATCGTCACAGTCATTCCCGTGGGGTTCGGAGTGTTCCTGAATTGGAAATTCGGACGTTCCTCCGTCTTTCCGACCCTCCAAGGCCTGATGCCCGGATTGAGCGTCATCTGTCTGGCTTGCATTGTGGGCGGTGTGATATCCACAGTTCATGACGACCTCGTTTCCCGAGGTTGGGTGCTGTTCCTCGGCACCTTTGCAGTGGTATTCTGTCACAATTCATTGGGTTATCTGCTGGGTTGGACTACGGGACATATAGTGGGATTCAACAGCGCCAAAAAACGCACCATTTCCATCGAAGTGGGAATGCAGAATGCAGGACTGGCCACCAATCTGGCATCGGTATTCTTTGCAGCCCAACCCCTCTCTGTGCTTCCCTGCGCCATCTCTTGTGCCTGGCACAGTATTTCAGGCACCATCATTGCCTCGCTTTTCCTTCGATTCGGAAGCAAAGACAACAGGTAGTCCTCACTTATTTATACATTCAAATAAAAAACTATGAAACGAGTCCTCTTCGCCTTCCTTCTCCTTTCTCCTCTGTCCCTGTGGGCCGGGGAAACTGTTGTTACCTCACCCAACGGACAACTGTCCGTCCGTATCTCTGACGACGGGGGAGAAGCCCGTTATCAGGTATTGCTCAACGGACAGCCGGCATTGGAATCATCCCGTTTGGGATTGGTGACAGACTATGCCGATTTCTCCCGCGATGTCAGTTGGCAGGGAGTGAGTACCTCACAGATTGACACAACCTACGAAATGACGCGCACCAAAGCGTCACGTTCTCACTATGTGGCCAATTGTGCCGACATCACCCTGCGTTCGGCCAACGGTTACGATATGGTGGTCACATTCCAAGTGAGCGACAACGATGTAGCGTTCCGCTACCGCCTGCTGCGCGGGAACCACACCTCGTACGGAAATCCCAAGGGATGTGTCGTTCGTGAGGAGGTTTCTTCGTTCCGTCTGCCCTCCACCGCAACGGCGTTTGTTTCTCCCCAGATAGACCCGATGACCGGATGGGAGAAAACCAAGCCCAGCTACGAGGAAGATTATCTGGCCGACATGCCGGTGACGGAGAAGTCGCAATTCGGAGAGGGTTTCATATTCCCCGCTCTGTTCCGCAACGAGCACAACTGGGTCCTAATCAGCGAAACGGGGGTTGACAACCGTTATTGCGGCAGTCATCTCACGGAGTGGGAGGCGGAGAGCGGATTCCGCATAGCCTTCCCCAACGACGGCGAGTGGCGCGGGAAGTCTTCCGGCCAACCGGGATTGGAACTGCCCGGCCATACCCCTTGGCGCACGATAACTGTGGGCGAGACACTCAAACCCATTGTAGAGACAACAATTGCTTTTGATGTGGTCAATCCCCGTTATGAGGCATCCTGCGACTACAACCCCGGACGTTACACCTGGTCGTGGCTCATCTGGCAGGACAATTCGGTCAATTACGACGATCAGGTGAAATTCATCGACCTGGCCTCGTCGTTGGGTCTGGAATACTGTCTGGTGGACGGATTCTGGGACACCCAAATCGGACGCGACCGCATGGAGGAGCTTTCGGCTTATGCCCGCTCGAAGGGAGTAAGACTCCTGCTGTGGTACAACAGCAACGGCTGGTGGAACGATGCTCCCCAAACCCCGCGAAACCGCATGAATACCTCTGCAGCGCGGGACGAAGAAATGGCTTGGCTCCGGAAAATCGGAGTGGCCGGCATCAAAGTGGATTTCTTCGGCTCGGACAAGCAGGAGGCAATGGCGCTCTATGAGGATATCCTGACGGATGCCAACCGCTACGGACTGGCAGTCATCTTCCACGGATGTACGATGCCCAGAGGATGGGAAAAGATGTTCCCCAATTATATTGCGTCCGAGGCATGTCTGGCCAGCGAGAATGTCTATTTCACCGACTCGCATGCCAGGACGGAAGCCCGGGAGCTGACGATGCATCCCTTTGTGCGCAATGCTACGGGCAGTTTCGACTGGGGCGGAATCATCCTGAACAAATACATGAGCCGGGACAACAAGAGCCGGCACCCGCGTTACACGACGGATATCTTCGAACTGGCCTCGGGCATCGTTATCCAGACCTCGGTCAATTGTGTGGCCCTCACGCCCAATGCCGCCGAAGAAACGCCCGATTTCGAGAAAGAATTCATTCGCAACCTGCCCACCGCCTGGGACGAGGTCCGTTTCCTCGACGGCTATCCCGGCCGTTATGTGGTCCTGGCCCGTCGCAGCGGCGAAAAATGGTATGTTGCAGCCCTGAACGGCACAGATGAAACCCTCGATTTGACGGTGGATTTGTCATCGTTTGGGTGGAACCGCAGCGAGAGAACCTGTCTGCGCGACCTCCCGCTTCGCAAGGGCGAACTTTTGCCGCGTGCCGAACAGACCACGCTGAAAGTGAATAAACAAGGTACGGTGAAAATCAAATTACAACCTCGCGGAGGACTGATTGTGTTATGATGAATTGGGATCAACTGCTCTCGACCATACGTTTCGGCCAGGAACATCTGACCGGGTTGCGTCCCCATGCCCGCACGGAATTTCAGCGCGATTACGACCGTCTGATATTCTCCTCGGCATTCCGGCGGATGCAGTCCAAAACCCAGGTGTTCCCGCTCCCGGGTATCGTTTTTGTACACAACCGTTTGACACATTCCCTCGAAGTGTCGTGTGTGGGTCGCAGTCTGGCCAACAATGCAGCCGCTGCTTTCCTCGAAAAATACAAAGGGGAGGAGTGGACTTGGAAACTCAATTCGATAGACGATATCGTGGCAACGGCCTGTCTGGCCCACGATATGGGAAACCCTCCGTTCGGACACAGCGGCGAACGTGCCATTTCCTCCTATTTTGCAGAGGGAAACGGCAAAAGTCTGCGCTCCGAACTTGACGAGCAGGAATGGAGGGACTTAGTCTGTTTCGAGGGAAATGCCAACGCCTTCCGTCTGCTGAGCCATCAGTTCAACGGACGGCGTCCCGGAGGCTTTGCTTTGACCTATTCCTCGCTGGCATCCGTCATCAAATATCCCTATCCCTCGACAGCCGCCGGGAAGAAGGGCAAATTCGGGTATTTCAAATCCGAGAGCGACGGATTCCATCGCGTCATGGACGAGTTGGGCATCGAACCCGTTGACGAGGAGAGAATGTGTTTTTCGCGTCATCCGCTGGTCTTCCTTGTCGAGGCGGCCGATGACATCTGTTATCAAATCATGGACATCGAAGACGCCCATCATCTCAAAATCCTCTCGACCGAAGAAACCAAGGAGCTTCTTCTGGGATTCCTCGAAGGAGAACGTCGTCTTCAGGTGGAAGAGCGGCTGCAGCTCTTTGTGAGCGATATCAACGAGCAGATAGCCTACCTTCGTTCGTGTGCCATCGGAACGCTGGTGCACGAGTGTTCGGAGGCTTTCATATCCCACGAGGAGGACATTCTGCACGGGCACTTCATGACACCGCTCATGAACCTCATCTCCGAGACCCCCAAGCGAGCCTATCAGCGTTGTTCCGAGGTGGCACGTTCCAAAATCTACAACACCTCCGATGTGGTCGATATCGAAATTGCAGGCCACAGAATTTTCTCGGTTCTGCTCGACCGCTATCTCGAAGCCGTGCTTTGGCCCGACCATACGGCTTCCCGCCTGTTGCTCTCCCGGGTGCCCGGACAATACGAGATGCGTTCTCCGGTGCTTTACTGCCGTCTGCTTGCCGTGTTGGATTATATCAGCGGCATGACCGATGAATATGCACTCGACCTTTATCGTAAGATAAACGGCATCTCTTTGCCGACTTTGTAAGGGAAAAAGAGGAGAGTTGGGGGCAAAATCGGACAAAAAACAGTTAATTTTGAAAAAATCTGCAAATATACAGGTTGAAATGTTGATTAATTGAAAATTTATTTGTATATTTGCAGCGCGATATAAGAAGAAAGCAATAAAAATGAAGATAAAGATTTTGGCTTCTGCCATATTGTGTTTGGCCGCATGTGTGACATTCACTGCTTGCGACGAAGATGAGACCGGCATCTTGTATGACCGTCAGGTTTTCCCCGTGGGCGAAGTGGTATGGAACGGTGTGTCCGAAAACGACAAAGCCGTCATCACCGGGCTTATCAACAATATGGTCAAGGTTGAAAACACGCTGTTCTACATGGGCGCTCAATTGAAGAGCACATCCCTGGCCAACTATTTTGCCTATTCCAAGTCCGATACGGCCACATGGGTAGGCCCGGTCATCACCGTTTCGATGTCCGATTATTACATCGGACGCTACGAGGTGACTCAGGGCGAATGGAAAGCCGTCATGGGGAATGTCCTTCCTACGGGTCGTTACTGCAAGATTCCCGAGGTGGAGCGCAACGCAGCATGGTACAAAGAGACCGGCCTGGGCGACACCATAGCAGCCTATAACATCAGCTACGACGATGCCGTCGCTTTCTGTGAGGCACTGAATGCCAAGACAGGTCTGCACTTCCACCTGCCCACCGAGGCACAATGGGAATGCGCTGCACGCGGCGGACGCTATTGTCTGGGATACCGATACATCGGGTCGGACGACTACACCGAGACTTCGTGGTGCTATTCCAACGCTTGTGCCCAGGGTGTGACCGGCAGTAATTACGGCGTGCATGAAGGCGGTCAGCTCAAGGCCAATGAACTGGGTCTCTGCGACATGAGCGGAAACGTGGCCGAGTGGGTACAGAACAGCTACTACAAATATTCCGCTGCCGACACCATCAATCCTCCGCTCAAGAACGAAACGGCTCTTGCAGGCCTGGGCGACACGCTCATTCTCCGCGGTGGCACCTGGACCCAGCAGAAATCCCAATACTACTGTCCGGCCAACCGCCGTAAGTTCATACGCAGTTCCTACACCTCGGAGGAAAGTCTCCACAGCGCGATTGCCTATTGCGGCTTCCGTCTGGCTTTACAATAAACTGAACGCATAGATGTCAATGTCCAAAAACATATTCCTGCTCGCTCTGGCGATGGTTCTGAATGCACTCAGCGCATTCGGACAGCATGTTTTGGACGAGACGCGTTTCAACTTGCAGGATGTCACCCTTCTGGAAGGCCGTTTCCGCGAAGCACAGGAACGCAATTTCAAGACACTTTTGGACTACGACGTCAAGCGTATTCTCACTCCCTTTATCCGCCAGTCCGGACTGTCCAAGACAGCCAACGAGTCTTCGCCCTATTATCAGTGGGAGTACGACCACCCCAACTTCCCCTCTTGGGCGTGGGTGAATTCCACTGCGTTCGACGGCCACATCGGAGGCCATTATCTCTCGGCGCTCAGTTATGCATACGCCGCCTGTCACGATCCGGTTCTGAAGGGCAAATACAAGGAGCGTATCGACTATATGCTCCAGGTTTTGGGCGACTGTCAGGAAGCTTTTGCCAAACAGCCCGGTATGGAAGGGTTCCTCGGGGGCATTCCCAACAATGAGATTTGGAAGACCCTCATCGACGGCGACTACCGTATCTACAACCAATACGGTAACTGGATTCCCTATTATTGCGAACAGAAAATCCTTTCCGGTCTGCGCGATGCCTACGTCTATACCGGCAGCACAAAGGCCAAAGACGAGTATCGCAAGCTCTGCGATTGGATTATCAAGTCTGTCTCGCTCTTCACCCAGGATATCATGGAGATGCAGATTCTGCAGTGGGAAGCCGGTTCCATCAACGAGGTTTTGGCCGATGCCAACGTTCTTTTGGGAGGCGGCAAATATATGGACGCTGCCAAGAAATTCTCCCATCAGATTGTGATTGAGAACCTGCTGGGGGATGACGACCACAAGTTCCTCGACCTCAAACATGCCGACGAAATGTCGGGCAAGTTTGTGGGTAACGCCCGCATAGCCCAGCTCAAACGCGATGACCGGTATCTCCAGGCTTCGTTCAACTATTGGAAAGACGTAGTCCACAACCGCACCGTATGTTTCGGCGGTTCGGGGGTGGCATCCTACTACCAGCCCGCCGACAAGACCGGACGATACATCACCGAAGCCGACGGCCCCGAGACCTGCAATTCGTCAGACATGATGAAAATCACGCAGTATCTCTTCCAAGTCACCCACGACCCTTCGATGGTGGATTACTATGAGAATGTACAGCTCAACCACATTCTCGGCACACTCGACCCCGAGACGGGCGGTTATGCTTTCTACACCCCGTCGCGTCCGTCGTCCTACCGCATCTACTCCACCATCAACGAGTCGATGTGGTGCTGCGTAGGCACGGGCATGGAACTGCACTCCAAATACGGCGAGTGGATTTATTCCTACGATGACGACACCTTGTTTGTCAATCTCTTCATCGCCTCCGAGCTCAACAATGCCGAGTTCGGTCTCCGTCAGGAGTCCAATTATCCCTACGGTTCCAAATCGACCATCAAGATTACCAAGCCCGGACATTACAAACTGGCGATTCGCCATCCGGCCTGGGCCGGTCCCAAATACGAAATCACCGTCAACGGACAACCTGTCAAGGGTCTGCGTGACGTCAAACCCCGCAAGGCCGGCTTTATCTATTGTGGAAAGACCTGGAATGCGGGAGACGTGATAGAGGTGAACTATCCGATGATGTTCTCTTTCGATCCGTGTCCCAACGTAAGCAACTATATTGCGCTCAGGATGGGACCGTCAGTGCTTGCCGCTGTAGAAACCGGCACCAAACCGGGGGAGGAGCGTTACGAACTTCTGTCCAACGAATATGGACGCGAAGGCCAGCACGACCACGAGCCCTCCGTTCGAGGCAAGTTCCCCTCTTTGGCATTGTCTCCCATGTTGATATGTGATCGAGGCAGCATTCCTTCCAAGATTAAGTTCAAGGATGCAGCACACCTTATTTTAAATGTAGATGCTACGGCCAAGGGTTCGCTGTGGCACAACGTTGAGGTGCGTCCCTTCTACGACATCCACCACCAGCGGTACACCCTCTATTGGAACCAGCAGACCGAGTCGGCTTGGATACGCAACCCGCTCTATCAGGAAGAGTTGCGGGCAGCCGAGATGGAAAGCAATACCTACGACCAAGTGCGTCCGGGCGATGAGGCCTCCGAACGGCAGCATGCCATGGCCACCTCCAAAATCAATACCCACGGCAACCTCAACTCCGAGACGTTCCGCGACGCTCCTTCCGACCAGTGGTTTGAGTACGCCCTTTCCACCGACAAGATTCCTGCCCAGGAAACCGAGGTGGTACTTATGTTGCGTTTCACGGTCAGCGACAGAGGACGTGCAGGTGTCATCTTTGTGGACGGCACCCGGCTTCAGGAGGTCGATGTCCCCATGACGGCACGTCCCAAGGGGAAGAACAAATTCTTCGATGTGACGGTATCTGTGCCCGTCGCCATGCTGCGCGACAAACCTAACGTCAAGGTGCGTTTCCAAAGTGCCACCAACAACTATTTCCCCAAGACTTTCTCCGTCCGATTGATGAAAAATGAACCCACAACAACCGATTAAGTGAGGAAAAATACAAATTCATTGAATATTTTCACCCTTCAGATAAACGGCAGAGGTTCACCATCGTCTTAAAGACAGAAAAAAGACAATGTTGAACCTCTTAAAATTTATTACATTATGAAGAAGATGATTCTTGTCGCTGCTGCCATCCTCGGCACCACGAATTTGAGCAACGCTCAGCACGTACATTTCTCGTTCGCAGTGAACGCCGGTCCCGCCACCGTTGTCGTTTCCTCCGATCCCGTGCCCGCACCGGTTCCTGTGGTTGCATCTCCCATGTTGGTGACTGCACCTCTCTATGAAGCATCTTTCGTAGATTTGGTTACCGCATTGGCACTCAACACGGCTCAGGCCATGCTCTTCGAACCCGTCTATCGTTCCTACTGTCACGATGTCTATTATGCATCCGATCCTCTGGCGATTCGCAGCCTCTACTACGACCGCTTCCGCCCGTATCTCACTCCCGGTCAGATTGAGATGGTTTGGGGTCATCCCGTAGCTTATCATCACTACGGTTATGCATCGCCGGTGTTCCATTTCGAGCCAGGCTGGTATTACACACACCACGGATACAAGAGCCATTATGGTTCTGCACCCCGCCACAATGCCGCTCCTGCGCCCCACCACAGCGCCTCCGCCCCGGCACACCATCCCAATCAGGGCTATCGCTCGGGCAACGGCTATCATCAGGGCAATGCAGGCCGCAATCCATCCTCGGGCAACGGCAACCGTTCGGACAATCACGCAACCCCGAGTGGCAATCAACCTTCGGGCAATGTAACCCATCCTTCCAATTCGGGCAATCACAGCGGTGCTGCCAATCCTTCCCAGCCGCGTTTCACGACACCGGCGCGTTCAGCCTCCGCTTCCGGCTCGAACCGCTCTGCTTCCGCATCAAGCAAAGGTTCTTCGCGCGGCACATTCGGAGGACGCACTTCCGGCCGTCAGGCAACGTCCAATACGCGCAGCCGCTGATTCAGGCAGAAGCCATTCCCATCCTTTGCATACATCTCAAAATGAGGTGTATGCTTTTTTTTTCGAAAAACTTTTTCATTTTCTTGTTTTTCTCCCAAATTTATGCTATCTTTGCAGCGCATTTGAGAATACAAACAATGGAATTTCTGTCTTCCTATCCGCTCTGGTTGGTTTATTCTGTCGCCGGAGTTGTTATATTTTGGTTCATACAGCTGTTGCTCTGGCTCATCGTTTGGGCCGCACCCGCCCGCAGGGGAAAACGGGAAAAGCGCGGCAAGGTGGCTTTTGCCCGGTCGGCTCCTTCGGTCTCGGTTGTCATTTACGCCCACAATCAAGCCGATGCCCTCCTTCGCAATCTGCCCGAGTTCTTTGCCCAGCAATATCCGGATTTCGAGGTCATAGTGGTCGATGATGCATCGTCCGACGAGACCCCCGACGTACTCAAGATGATGGAGCAGCGTAACGACCATTTCATCCATACGCATCTCGATGACGAAATGCGTACTCTTTCCCGTAGAAAATTGGCTTTCATGTTGGGAGTAAAGGCCGCTCACGGAGAGATTGTCATAGCTACTCAGGCCCAGTGTACACCCTCAAGCGAGGAGTGGATTGCATCGGTGGTACGCAACTTCAACGAAGGCATTGATTTTGTCCTTGCCCCTGTGGCATACGAGAATCGTGCAGGTTTTCTCTCTCGGTTCTACAGCTATGACCTGTTCCAGCGCATGATTACCCTGTTCGGTCTGACGCTTGCAGTCCGTCCCTATGCCGGATGGGGCACCAACCTTGCGTTTCGCAAAGAAGTCTTTTTTGCCAATCACAATCAGGGCTTTGCCAATCACCTCAACATCCATCCCGGCGAAGACGACCTCTTTGTGGCTGATGTTTCCACCCGCAGCAATGTCACTGTAGAATGTTCGTCCCAGGCGCTTATCATCGACCAACAGTCCCCGCTGTCCTACGGATGGAGTCGGGAACGCAAAAACCGGGCATTCACCTCTCATTGGTATCATCGGTGGCCGATGTCGGTTCGTTTGCTGGATATCCTGTCACGCTATCTTTTCGTTCTCGGGGCGTGGGCACTTCTTGTGTTCACCTTGCTGCGCGTGGATTGGACTTCCCCGTCGTTGTCTTATGTTCAGTTCATTCTTCCCGCTGTGCTGCTGTTGTTGCTCCTGCTGCGGGCTACCTGGGTCATTTCAGTCAATCTGCTCAATGCCCGCATCTTCCGTTTGCGCCGTTTTTGGCTGTCTCCGCTGTTTTGGGAATTAATCACGCCTGTGGTCGATTTCGTCTTCAAAATGCGTGCCCATGATAGTCGCAAGACGTTCTACGTCGGTTATATCAAACTTCCCTCTTCGAGTCGTTTCCGCTTCAAGCGTTCCGATTTCGACCGCCCCCGCTCTTCGTTTTGAATGTCCCAACTTCACGTTGAGCTCCGGCGAATACAAGAATTAGAGCCTCTCCCTTCAACGGGATGCATGAACAATGGTTCATGGTTAAGGGTTCACGGTTCATGGTTAAGGGTTCATGGTTAAGGGTTCATGGTTGACCTTTGACCTTAGACCTTAGACCTTAGACCTTTGCCCTTAGACCTTTGCCCTTAGACCTTAGACCTTAGACCTTAGACCTTTGCCCTTTGCCCTTAGACCTTTGCCCTTTGCCCTTAGACCTTTGCCCTTAGACCTTTGCCCTTAGACTTAGACCTTAGACCTTAGACCTTAGACCTTAGACCATAATACTCAAATTCTTGATTAATAGAAGAGCCTTAAACACCTCCGAACTGTCCTGCAAACGGCAAAAATACGCGTGTTTGGAACTTTTTTTGATTTTTTTTTGGTTTTTGTATGCTGATTTCAAAAATAATGCTTATCTTTGCAGCGCTTATAAGAAGTATCACTGTTATTGTAAACTTTCCGACACAATGAAATCGAAACATTTTGCCGCCTGTGGTCTTGTCATTATGACCATTTTGACTTTAGCGTCCTGTGCTAAGCCCAAATCAAAGATGCACCTCGTTCCCGAGCCGATGTCGATGAACAACGATCCCGATGCTCATTTCGTAATTGTTTTCGAGGATCCCGTCCAGAAAATTGTGCGTAAGGGCAAGATCGCCGTCTATGACTCCAACACTGACAATCTGGTCGATGAGATAGACCTCTCCATACCTCCCTATCCCGAGGAAAAAAGGCAGAAGGATGTCAACGAGCACTACTTGACCACTCCCTACGATTTCAGCCGTACGCGTCAGGCCACCAATCGCGACACCCGTCCCGGCACGCCCTCGGCACCGGAGGCGGAAGACGAAATCGGTGAATACCAAACATCCATCATCGGCGGCTTCACCGACGGGTTCCATTTCGACCCCATCTTTGTGGAAGACAGCATCGTGGTCATCCAAATGCACCACAATATTCTGGAGTACGGCCATCACTATTATATCACTGTCGATCCCGGCATCATCGTTCAGGCCGACGGTTCGTCGCCCGGCATTTCCAAGGGCGACAAGTGGGAGTTCTCCACCCGAGGCAACGGTCCCGTGTTGGAAAAAGGCGTTCTGCGCGTTTCCCGCTACGGCGACAAAGATTTCCGCTCTGTTCAGGAAGCCATAGATTATGTGCCCGACTCCATGACCACACCTGTTGTCATCGAGATTGATCCCGGACAGTATCACGAAATAATCTATTTCCGCAACAAAACCAACCTCACCCTTCGCGGTGCAGACAAGGACAAGGTGCGCATTTTCTATGAGAACTGTGACAACCGAAATCCGCATCCCCGCCGCATCATTGCCAACGAACAGAAGGGCTCGTTCCCCTTCCGCCGTTCGGTGATGGCCATCGACAACTGTAGCGACATCATCATCGAGAATCTTACCATCGAGAATACTTCCAACGGTGAGATGGGGCAGGGAGAAGGTCTGATTTCCCAGAGTGAACATTTGGTGGTGAAGAATTGCAGAATCAAGAGTGTCCAGCGTGCTGTGGCATGCAACGGCACCACCTTCTTCCAGGATTGCATCCTCGAAGGCGGTTTTGATGTGGTGCTCTCGATGGGACCCAACTTCTATTACCGCTGTCAGTTAATCAATTCGGGCGGTCCATTCATCTGGCCCCGAAACGAAGAGGGCCAGCGCGGCCTCGTCTTCTTGGAATGTACGTTTTTGGGCAACTTGTCACGTCTGAGCGACTACGGACGCACCAATTCGCTCACCTCCCGCAAGTTCCCCTACGCCGAAATGGTGCTCATCAACTGCCGTGAGAAGCATATCTCGCCCACGGGCTGGTCCGTAATCGGGTCGAAGGACAATTTCTTTGCCGAGTACGGCACGCGATACTATGAGAACGGAGAACCTGTCGATATGGAATCGCGTCACCCCTACAGCCGTCATCTCACACCCGTCAAGGACGCAGACTTGGTCAAGAAATACGCTACAGCCTCCTGGGTGCTTGGAGGGTGGAACCCCAACGAGAACCGAAGCAAGCAGTAATCTCGCGCCATGCAAGCAGTAATCTTAGCCGCCGGCATGGGGAAACGCCTCGGCGAATATACCCGCAACAATACCAAATGCATGGTGCCCGTCAACGGTACAACGTTGATTGACCGGGTTTTGGCACAGTTGCAGCGGCTGTCTTTGCGTCGTCTCGTCGTCGTTGTCGGATATGAAGGACAGAAGCTGATGGACTACATCGGCCCTTTCCGGGGAAATCTCCCTGTTGAATATGTCGTCAATCCCGTTTACGACAAGACCAACAACATCTATTCGCTTGCTCTTGCCAAGGACAAGTTGCAGGAGGATGACACGCTCCTCATTGAGAGTGACCTCATCTTCGACGACGGTATGTTCTCGCTCCTGCTTGACAATCCTTGCCCCAACTTGGCTCTTGTAGCCAAATACGAACCGTGGATGGACGGCACGATGGTTCAGATTGACGACGATTGCAACATCGTCAACTTTATCACCAAGGATGCATTCCGCTACTCCCAGATTGACACCTACTACAAGACGGTCAATATCTATAAGTTCTCGCGCGAGTTCTCCCGCAACAAGTATGTGCCTTTCCTCGAAGCCTACACCAAGTCGGTCGGCAACAATGAGTACTACGAAAATGTGCTCCGCATCATCTCGTTCCTCAACAGCCACGACCTCAAGGCTCTCCCCATCACCGACGAGAAGTGGTACGAGATAGACGACAAACAGGATCTTGACATCGCAGAAGCTCTTTTTGCAGAGGAGGATGACATCCTGCGCAAGTACTATGGACGCTTCGGCGGCTATTGGCGCTTCCCCAAGATGTTGGATTATTGCTATCTCGTCAATCCCTATTTTCCCACATCGCGCATCATCGACGAGATGCAGGCCAATTTCCGCACACTCCTCACAGAATATCCTTCCGGGATGAAGGTCAATACCCTGTTGGCCTCCAAGTGTTGGGGGGTACGAGAGGAATATATTGTACCGGGCAACGGAGCTGCAGAACTCATCAAAATCCTCATGGAAGACCTGCCCGGACGTCTCGGAATCACGCGTCCCACTTTTGAGGAATACCCCAACCGGCGCGACCCTTCCACGCTTGTCACCTTTGTGCCGGCCCATCCCGAGTGGCGCTACGGTGTCGATGACCTGATTGCTTTCTTCTCGGCCCATCGGGTCGAGACGCTCCTGCTCATCAACCCGGACAATCCGTCCGGCAATTTCATTCCCCGCGACGAATTGCTTCGCCTGGCCGGCTGGTGCGAGTCGCAGGAAATCCGTCTCATTGTCGATGAAAGCTTTGTCGATTTCAGCGAGGATTGGGAGACCAGCTCTCTCCTCTGTGATGCCATTCTCGAGACATATCCCCGTTTGGTGGTCATGAAGAGCATCTCCAAGAGTTACGGCGTGCCGGGTTTGCGTTTGGGCATTTTGGCAGCAGCCGATTGCGAACTCATTGCCCGCATCAAACGCGAGGTTAGCATCTGGAACCTCAACAGTTTTGCCGAATATTTCATGCAGATTTTCACCAAGTACGAGAAAGATTACCGCCAATCCTGCCGCAAATTCATTGCCGAAAGGCGGGATTTCGAACAGAAACTTCGCTCCGTCTCCTACTTGCGTGTCATGCCTTCCCAGGCCAACTATTTTCTCGTTGAGATTCTGCCGCCCCTTCGGGCCACCCGTCTGGTGATGCAGCTCCTCAAGTCGTTCAATATCCTCACACGCGACTGTTCCGGCAAAGGTGGCTTCGACGGTCGCCAGTATATGCGCATCGCCGTACGCAATCACGACGACAACGCCCGTCTCATTGCGGCTCTCAAGTCGTTGGAATCTTTATGATGAACATTACCGTATGCGGCGGAGGAAATCTCGGCCACGTCTGTGCTGGTTTTTTGGCAGCTCAGGATTGTTGCCGTGTCAGTCTGCTCACATCCTCACCGTCCCGTTGGTCCTCTGTAATAGAGGTGCATGATTGCAAGGGACAGACATTCCGGGGAACGCTCCACAAGGTCTCTTCCCATCCCGAGGACGTGATTCCCGGTGCCGATCTGGTCTTGCTGTGTCTGCCGGGCTTTGCCATTCGTGAAGTCCTTCTTGCTGTACGTCCCTGTCTGTCGGAGTCCACATGGGTGGGTTCCGTAGTTTCGAGCACAGGTTTCTTCTTCGAAGCTCTCGAACTGTTGCCCGCCTCACAAGTGCTCTTCGGCTTCCAACGCGTGCCTTTCATCGCACGCACCCTTACCTACGGTCATGCTGCCGAGCTCAAGGGCTACAAAGATTCGCTCACAGCCGCTGTGGAACACTCGCCTCGTCCGGGGGATGTCCGAACTACACTCCAGCAGATGTTCTCCACGCCTGTCCGCTTGGCCGGAAGCTATTATGAAGTTTCGCTCTCCAACAGCAATCCCCTTCTTCATCCCGCCCGTCTCTACACGCTTTGGGGAGATTGGAAGCCTGGTATGACGTGGGATGCTGTGCCAGAATTCTATGCCGGATGGACCGACGATGCTTCGCACTTGTATGTGACGATGGACCTTGAGTTCAGACAACTCCTCGACTGCATCGGGGTTTCTGCCGAAAGCATTCCGCCCGTGTTGGACTACTACGGATGCAGCGATGTTCCTTCACTCACCCGAAAACTCTCTTCCATTCCCGCATTCCAAAACATTCCGGCACCCATGCGAGCCCTTGGAGACGGTAGGTTCGTACCCGACTTCTCGAGCCGTTATTTCACCGAGGATTTTCCCTTCGGCATGCGCTTCATCGTCTCGGTCGCCCGCGACAAGGGTGTCTCCATGCCTGTGACCGAACGGGTTTATCAGTGGGGAATCAGAATGACGGAACTTTACGCCAAATAGCTTCCCTTTGCGGCTCGCACACGAAAAGCCCCGGACGGTCCGTGCAGACAGTCCGGGGTTAATTGGTTCGCGCAGGGGCTCAGAACTTGGCGTTCTTCATGTCACCCGTATCCTCATAGGCGAGGTGCATCGCGAAGGCGTGGCGCAGCGAGGTGGGCGTGTGGAGACCCTTGCCCTCTGACAGGCGGAGGAAATCCCACAGCAGCTCTTTGTAGTCGGGGTGCACACAGTTCTCGATGATGAGGCGTGCACGCTGCGAGGGAGACTTCCCTCTCAGATCCGCTACACCCTGTTCTGTCACCACCACGCGAACGCTGTGTTCCGACGAATCGACGTGTGTCACCATCGGCACTATCGACGAGATGAGGCCTTTCTTGGCCGTCGAGGGAGTGGTGAATATGGAGAGGTAGGCATTGCGGGCAAAGTCGGCACTCCCGCCGATACCGTTCATCATCCTTGTGCCGCTCACATGTGTGGAGTTGATGTTGCCGAAGATGTCGAGCTCCAGCGCCGTATTGATGGCAATGATGCCCAGACGGCGTATCATCTCGGGATGGTTGGTAAGCTCCTGCGGACGCAGCAGTACCCGGGGACCGAACACGTCCATGTTGTCGTACATCTTCTGCAGAGCCTCTTCGTCGAGCGTCAGCGACGAGCCGGTCACATACTGACACCGTCCCTTGAGCATCAAATCGACCACGCTGTTTTGAATCACTTCGGTGTACATCGAGAAGGCCGGCACCTGAGGGTTGTCACCCAAAGCTCCCAGCACGGCATTGGCGATGTTGCCCACACCGCTCTGCAGGGGGAGGAACTCCTTGGGGATGCCTCCGCGCTTCAGTTCGTTGGCCAGGAACTCGGCCACGTTGTTGCCAATCTGCTGCGTCTCGGCATTCAGCGGGGTGAAGGGTGCCAAATGGTCGCTGTCGTTGGTCAGCACCACGCCGATGACCTTCTTTGGGTCGATTTTTACGTCGATGGTACCGATGCGGTCGCCCACATGTTCTATAGGAATGGCCTTGCGGTAGGGCGGATTCTCGGGCACGTAGATGTCGTGCATGCCGCGCAGCTTACCTGCATGCTTCTCGTTCAACTCTATCAGGATTTTGTCGGCCACCATACAGAGCGTGGGGGAGATGCCCACAGATGTGGTCAAAATCACATTGCCGTTCTCCTCGATTTCCGATGCTTCGATGATGGCTGTGTCTATTTTGCCCAGAAAGCCGTAGTGTACATCCTGACCTATCATCGAGAGATGCAGGTCAAAGTATTGCACTTCGCCCGAATTGATGGCACCGCGCATGTCTTTGTTCGACTGGAAGGGAGTACGGAACTTCACGGCTTTGGCCAGCGCCATCTCGCTGTCGATGGGATTGCCTGTGGCGCCGCCCGTAATCAAACCTACCTGAAATTCCCGACCTGCCTCGTGTTCGGCTGTTGCATATTTGGCCAACGCCGAGGGAATGGCCTTGGGAGTCCCAACCGACGAGAAACCGCCGATGCCTATCACATCCCCGTTCTTGATGGTTCTGGCAGCCTCTTCAGCTGTCAATATTGGATAAATCATAGTTTGTGTTTGTCGTTTGTTTGCCGCAAAGATACAACTTTTATTTGATTTATGCAAGTTTTTTATTCTTTATTCCTCAAATATACTCTCTTTATTCCTTTCTTTCCCCTGTTTTGTAGTGTGGAGACGGCAAAAGGACACGGTCTTTTCAAGCACAGGATTCGTCTGAAAGCCGTGGGAAAAACGGCGAAACGGGGCGGAAACGGCGGTTTGTGGGCCACAAAAACGTTAAAATTGTAAAAATATATGGACAGTTCGGAAAATTTCAGTATATTTGCAGACTTGAATGCGAATCAATTTATACATCCGATATTATGAAACAAATTTTGCTTTCGTTCGCTTTATTGCTTGTGTGCAGTGTGGCAGCAGGGGAGGTGATAGACCTTTCCGGCTCATGGAGTTACCGTTTGGATCGCCAGGAGGAAGGCGTTGCTGCGGGCTGGTACAACAGTCCGTCGGCAGAGACGCTCCGCCTTCCGGCTTCGCTCAACGAGAGCGGCATCGGTGACCTTCCTTCACTGACGACCGACTGGACCTGTTCGATTTACGACAGTTCCTATTATTTCAATCCCGCAATGGCTCCCTATCGCAAGGAGGGTAACATCTCGTTGCCGTTCTGCCTGACCCCGAAACGCGTCTATAAGGGCGTGGCCTGGTACTACAAAGAAGTGGAAGTGCCGAAAGAATGGAAGGGAGAAGCGGTGGTCTTCTCCATGGAGCGTCCGCACATCAAGACGACGGTTTGGGTGAACGGTCAGGAGCAGGGCTCCCAACTCTCACTCTGCGTGCCCCACGTGTATGATATTACACGTGCTGTGAAGCCCGGCAAAAAGAACTTGATAGCGGTGCGGGTCGATAACACCAATCGCGACACGCCGGTAGGCAAAGACTCCCATTCGGTGTCGGACCAGACGCAGGGCAACTGGAATGGTATCGTGGGCGAGATTTCCCTCCGAACGGTGCCTCCTGTGCATTTTGAAAATTCCGAGACGCTCAACGGCATAGAGGTTTATCCCGACTTCGGACACCGTGCCGCCCGCATACGCCTCGCCCTCAAGAACGACGGAGGGAAGCAACAGGTCGTGACGGTGAAAGTAACGGCAGATGCCTACAACGGCGGAACACAGCACTTGGAGACAGTGAAGTCCTACACCCTGATGGCCGGACGCAAAGACGTTTCCGTCCATGAAGTGTCCCTCGAAGGGTTCAAGTATGCGTGGGACGAATTCACCCCCGTGCTCTACAAAATCAAGGCGGAAGTGAGCGATGCCAAGAGCCACAAGACGCTGACTGCGAAAGAAGTGACCTTTGGTCTGAGAGAGGTACATGCCAGCAACGACTCGCTGTTCATCAACGGGCGGAAGGCCCTGCTGCGCGGTACGGTGGAGAATTGCGACTTTCCCCTCACGGGCTATGCCCCGATGGACACAGCCTCCTGGAAACGGGTCTTCAGAATCTGCCGCGAGTGGGGCTTGAACCACATGAGGTTCCATTCCTATTGTCCTCCCGAGGCCGCTTTCATTGCAGCCGATGAGGTGGGCTTCTACTTGCAGCCCGAAGGTCCGTCGTGGCCCAATCACGGGGTCTCGTTGGGTCGCAAAGAACCCATCGACACCTTCCTGATGAACGAGACGAAACGCATCGTCCGCGAATACGGCAATCACCCGTCGTTCACCTTCTTCAGTGCGGGCAACGAACCCAGGGGCAATTGGGTGCCGTGGGCCACCGACTTTGTCAACTATTGGAAACAGGCCGATTCGCGCCGTCTCTACACGGGTTTCTCTGTGGGCGGCGGCTGGGCATGGCAGCCTGCCAACCAGTACCACGTGAAGGCTGGAGCTCGAGGTCTGGACTGGCGTCGTCAGCCCGGCACGCTGGATGACTTCAAATCGAAACTTGACACCTTGCATCAGCCCTTCATCTGTCACGAGCTGGGGCAGTGGTGTGTCTTCCCCGATTTCAAGGAGATGAGCCATTACACAGGTGTGATGGAACCGAGGAATTTCGGCATCTTCAAGGACATGTTGGCCAAGAACGACATGGCAGAGATGGCCGAGAAGTTCCTCTACGCTTCCGGCCGCCTGCAAACCGTCTGCTACAAATACGAAATCGAAAAACTGCTCCGCACGGCTCCTTACAGCGGCTATCAGATGTTGGCCATCAACGACTATTCCGGACAGGGAACGGCCCTCGAAGGCGTGTTGAATGTGTTCTTCGAAAACAAAGGCTACACCACGCCCGAGGAATTCCGTCAATGGACCGCGCCCGTGGTTCCGCTGCTGAGGGTGCCCAAGTTTGTATGGAACGACAACGACACGGTTCACTATTCGATTGACGTGTCGAACTATGGAGCCGGTCCGCTCTTCGGTGTGGGACTGCAGATAGAATTCACGGACGAGAGCGGCAACCTGTTGCAGCGCAAACTCGTGCCCTCCCTGACTAAAATGGCTTTCAACCTCGACCTGGGACTCTCGGCAGGCATTCTGAAAAGCTCGTTCCAGCCTTCGTTCTGGAAGGTGAGCGGACCGAAGCAAGTGAAGATGACGGTATCGGTCGTTCCCGTACAACAGCCCGAAGTCATCCTTGCCCGCAATTCGTGGAACTTCTGGTTCTATCCCTCGGCACCCGAGACAGTGGAGGGCAGAGTCTATGTGTGCGACTCGCTGGACGACAAAGCCCGCCAAACGCTGGCAGCCGGAGGCGACGTGCTCATCACGGCCGGCGGCAAAGTGACCTACGGACGGGATGTGAGGCAGTATTGGACTCCCGTGTTCTGGAACACGTCGTGGTTCAAGATGCGTCCGCCCCACACGACGGGCATTTACCTGGACCACACACATCCGGCCTTCCGCGAGTTCCTTACCGAAGACTGCAGCGACATCCAGTGGTTCGAACTCGTCAATCGAACGCCTGTGATGCTCTTCACCGATTTCCCGCAAGGGTTCCAACCCCTGGTGCAGAGCATCGACACCTGGTTCCTCTCGCGCAAAATCGGAGTGTTGTTTGAAGCCCGCGTGGGCAAAGGACGTCTGATGATGACCACGATGGATCTCTCACACGACCTGAAGAACCGCATCGTGGCCCGTCAACTGCGCAAGTCGATTCTCGACTACATGAACTCGGACGAGTTCCAGCCCAAGTTTGAGGTGGAGGCGGAGCGCGTGGCCGAGCTATTCACCAAGGTGGCTCCCCCGGTGGATATGTTCACCAAAGAGATGCCCGATGAATTGAAACCCGGATTCAAAAAACAAGCCTTATGATGCCCCTTGCCTTACTGTTTGTCGTCTCGGCCCTCAATGCCGATGCTTTCGACAACCATTGGACGATAGAATCGGAGTCGCCCGATGTGAAGACCGAATTCCACGGCGACACGGTCGAAATCACCGCGCCGCAGGGAATCACCGTGTGGAGAAAGGAGAAAATGGAAGCTCCCGTAGTGATAGAATACGATGCCCGTCTGATGGTGGACGAACGGAACCTGCCGCAGGAGGGCGACAAACCCGGCAAAGCCTGCGACAGGCCTTCCGACCTCAATTGTTTCGTGATGGCCACCGATCCCGGGGCGAAGGATGTGTTCCGTCGCCAGACGTGGCGAAACGGCATCTTCGTGAGGAGCTACAGCCTGAAGACCTACTATGTGGGCTACGGCGGTAACGGCAACACGACCACGAGGTTCCGCCGCTATGACGGCAACGAAGCAGCGGTGGAGAACAAAGACGTGCGTCCGCCCGTGCTACAGGAATACACCGATGTGCCGCATCTCAATGTGGCCAACCGCTGGCGCCACATCCGCATCATTGTGGCCGACTCGAAATTCATCTACGAAATCGACGGCGAACGGCTTGTATCCTGGCAGGATCCGAACCCCCTCAAGAGCGGATGGTTCGGCTTCCGGTCCACGTGGTCCCGATTCCAAATCGCCAATTTCACCTATCACCGTTACGATGCCTCCGAGGACAACAAAGTGACACTCGGCTGGGCGGGCGGAGCTGAAGCCGCCGGCAGGGACGGCGAATGTGTGCCTGTCCGTTTCGGTGTGCCGTTTCCGGCAGGAGCCCTTTCTGAGCAGACGCAATTCACCCTCGGCGGCGAGCAGGTCGATTTCCGTCCGTTGGCCTATTGGCCGGACGGCAGTGTGAAGTGGGCCGGGTTCGAAGGCGCGGTGACGATGAGGGACAGCTACGAACTGAAACCCGAGTTGAAAACCTCCAAAGGAAAGAAAACCGCAGGACAGGCGCTCTCCGTCAGGGAAACAGAATCGCAATACGCCATCGACAACGGCTGCTACCGGCTTTGGCTCCCGAAGCGTCCGCTGAGAGCCTTTGTCGATTCGATGCGGACGGGCGGGAATATCACCCTGAGAGAAGCTTCGCTGGTCTCGTGTCTTACCACAGAGGACGAAGAGCAGACCTGTAGCATCGACAGCCTCCGCCTTTTGCGCAAAGGCGAGGTGTCGGCTGCATTCAAAGTCTATGGCCACCTCGAAGGAGCCCGTACTCCGAGTTTTATCCTCCATCTCTATCTTGTGGCCGGCACGCCGGAGATAAGGATGGTCCACACCTTTATATATAATATAGGAGAAGAAGAGAGTGCCCCGTTCGGCACCGTCAATCGCGACCCGATGATACGGTCGATAGGCGTGAGATTCCGTGTGCCCCTGAGCGATGAGCTCTACAACCGCCACGTTTTCTTCGAGACGGACACTACAGTTTGGCACGAATCGGTGGAGAATCTCTCGGGTCGCAAACCCTTCACGCAGGGACTGAATGCCTCCCAACGCAACGGAGAACGCATCGACAGTTCCCGCTTGGAAGACACTGATTGCTTCATGACCGAACATTTGGCCACATGGGACGGCTTCCGGCTCTCCCAACCGAACGATATGGGATGGACGCTCCGCAAGCGGGCCAAGCAAAATACTCCCTGGATAGGCACCTTCGCGGGACACCGTGCAGGCGGAACCTTCGCACTTGCCGATTCGAAAGGCGGACTGAGGGTGAAACTGAAAGATTTCTGGCAGAGCTGTCCTTCGACACTCCAAATCGACGGAGCCACCGAAAAGGAAGCCTCGATGACGGTGTATCTCTGGTCGCCCGAAGCCGAACCCATGGACCTGCGCCACTACGACACGGAGCCCCATGACCTCATTGCTGCTTATGAAGATGTGCAGGAGGGAATGTCGTCTCCCTTTGGTATTGCACGGACCTCGGAATTGACCTTCGGAGCTGTGACTTCGGCTGCCGGCCTCGAAAGCCGGATGAAAGAACAGGCAGGCCAGTCAGACATGCAGCTCCTGCCTTCGCCCGAATATCTGCATGCCCAACGAGCCTTCGGCATTTGGTCGCTCCCCACCGACGACCCGTTGGAGAAAGATCTGGCCTACTGGTGTGATTTCTACCGCCGACAGCAGGACGAACGACACTGGTATGGCTACTGGAACTACGGAGACTTTATGCATGCCTATGACAGCTGGCGACAAGAATGGATGTACGACGTGGGCGGATTCGCGTGGGACAACACTGAATTGGCTTCGCCCATGTTCCTGTGGTATAATTTCCTCCGCACGGGTGACCGGAAACTTTGGGAAATGGCAGTGGCGATGACCCGTCACTGCTCGGAAACCGATGTCTATCACGAAGGCCCTTGGAAAGCGCTGGGGTCGCGCCACAACGTGACCCACTGGGGCTGCGGAGCCAAGGAGAGCCGCATTTCGGAGGCCCAATGGAACCGTTTCTACTACTATCTCTCGGGCGGCGACGACCGCACGGGCGACCTGATGACGGCCGTGAGAGATGCCGACACACTGCTCTACCGTCTCGACCCCATGCGTCTGGCCCAGCCGCGCGAACTCTATCCCTGCACGGCTCCTGCCCGACTCAGAATCGGTCCCGACTGGGTGGGATATGTGTCCAACTGGATGACCGAATACGAACGTACGCTCAATCCCGTTTATTTGGACAAAATACTGGCAGGCATGCATTCCATCAACGGAATGCCCAACGGCATCTTCACCGGACAGAAAGCTTTGGGCTACGACCCTGCAACGGGTGTCATCTCATGGGAGGGCAATCCGGAAGAACAGAACACCAACCACTTGCTTTCCATCATGGGCGGATTCGAGATGATGAACGAGCTGTTGCCTTGTCTGAGTACCTTGGGAGAACAGAAAAATGTGTCACCCGAGACTGTCTCTACGATTGCAACGTTTGTACAGACCTGGCAGACCCATTGTCACGACTATCCTTCGAAAGCCATTACTATATCACGAAACAAATTCCTCATACCCCGTCTTCCCGCCTATGCTTACAGCACGACGGGGGATAAGGAGAGCTATGAGGAAGCATGGCGTCAGCTGAAACTGGAACGTCCCACAGCCGAACGCTTTTCGACGAACGGAATCGCCTGTTTCGGGCTGGATGCGATTTATATGCTTGAGGCCTGTCCGAGGTGACGCAGGGTCTCGAGAGCCAATGAGAGGTCGGAGTCTTTGATTCCGGCCTCTATCAGGTTGGGCCAGTCGTCAAAGACGCGCTGCTGGAGGTCTTCCATCGACCATTTACCGGAAGACAGACACATCTTGTACCTTTCGATGGCTTTGGGGATATTGCCGTTCTGGAGAGCGATGTGGGCGCCCAGAAGCCAATCCTTGCGAGCGGGTTTCTTCTTGAGGACAGAAGTGATGTACTGTTCGGCTTTGGCGTTGTGTTTGGTCATCATGTTGCAATGGGCCAGCAGACGGTTTACCTTGGAGAGACCCTCCTCCTTGAGATCAATCTTGAAGAGGGGTTCAAAGGCATCTTTCCAGCGATGCTGGGCAATGAAACATTCGGCCTGTTTGAGCAACAGCTTGCGGTCGTCGGGCCACAGTTCGACAGCGTGTTGGAGCATCAGTTCGGCCGTATTGTATTCCTCCTCCTTGAGATAGAAGGAGATGAGGTAATTGAGGGTCCATTTCTTGTCGGGATAGAGATGGTTGCAGACCACCAGAGCCTCGCGAGCCAGTGTGGGGTCATCGACCTCCTTCTGGTAGGCGGCATAGGCCAGTTTCTGGAGCGCTTCCTCCGTCACCTCGAAGTCTATCCATTTCTGGATGGCAAAGACAGCCTCCTTCCAGCGTTCGTGGGCAAAGAGATATTCGGCAACATCGCGGGCTTCGCTTTTCTTCGAGATGATGGGAGCCAGCCAAGCCGACGAGGCAAAGAACATGTACTCGCGGTTATCGAACGGATTCTCCCATTCTTCGCAGTGGGGTGCCAGCGTGAAGAAACGGTAGAGGTCGTGGGTGTAGGTGAGAGCAATCTCGTGGGGATTCAACTCATGTTTGTCGCCGACAAGTTCCGAGAAGTGGTTCAACATATTCTTGGGCAGGAGTTCTTTGTTGTCGCCGCTCTTTTTGCTGAGGGTAAGGTTCTCGGTCATATAGATGATTATGCCATTGGACTCGGTGTAGCATAATTTCTGGGAGACACGCAACAGATTCTGCATCTTCCATAAGTCGGGATACTTCTCGACAATGGTACGCAGCCAAGGCAGCTCGGGATCAAAGGTCGAGAACCAATGGCAGTAGTTGCGGAAGAAAGACATTTTGGAAATCGCCTGGAAGGAATAGTAACGTATGTCCTCGCCTCTGCTCTGCATCTGGGCATAGTTTTGAAAACTCCGTCCGAGCTTTGACTTCTTCCATTCGGGGTTGACGGAGATGCCTTCGGAGTCCTCTTCTATTTCGAGAATGTTGATACCCTGAGGCAGGTCGGTCTCCCTTATTTTGTCGGCCATCTCGGTGATGCCTTTGAGTATGTTGGGCATGATTTCATCCTGAAGTTTGCGGGCCATTTCCTTTGTGCCGCAAGCCTGCAGAAGAATCAGCTGCAGGAAGAGTAGATTATCCTCGCCGGGCTTGTAGCGTTTGTGTTCATCCGCGATGTACTGCAGCTGGGCTTGAAGGCGGGGTAGATGGTCGATGCGGTAGTTGTGTTTCAAAATGACCAGAAGATATCCTATCCAGGCTCGTTGCGTAATGTCATCGGGCAAACCGTCGATGGTGAAAGTGAACAGGTCTTCGGCCTTCTCGGCATCGAAGAATGAGAGCAGACCGATGGTCATGGCCGACAGGAACGAGGCCCGGTAGGAGAGGGGCACGCTCTCGTCGAGCAGTAGGCGGTGGATACTGTTGCGGTGTTCGCGATTGGTGGGGAAATCGGTCCAAATGGCCAGCCAGAGCGTTTCGGCCATCGCGTCGATGTCCGACCAATGTTGGGTCTTCGAGGCGGGCGTGAAGTCGCGGACGTCTTTCCGGCAAAGCTCAATGAAGTCGTCCGCCATCGAGGGAAGGTTCAGTCCCCGCTGTCGGAGCATCCGTTTCTCGCTGTAATAATAAAAAGGAGACGACAGCTGTTCGGCGCGGTCGCACCAGCAGTCGAGCAACGTCCACGAGTCGTTGTAAAGATGGTCGAACATTTCCTCGCGCGAAGGGTCCTGAGAACCCTGGGCATAGTAGCTCAGCATGTAGCCGTAGTCCCGCTGCAAGGTTTCGGCTCTTTCACGCAGGTCGCCGAAATCAAGAATGTCGCACACTTGGCGGATTCTGGACAGTGCCTCCGAGAATTGGCGATTGCTCAACTTTTCGCTTATTTCGTTGTTGATATTGTTGATTTCTTCGTGTTTCATAGTGCAAAGATAGGAGTTTTTTGTTAAAATTCCAAATTTATTTGGTAAATAAATATTTTTTCTGTAATTTTGCGGCATGTTATCGAAAAAAATAGGAGATTTTTTGCGTGAACGGGGGCTGACTGTGTCGTCAGCCGAGAGTTGTACGGGCGGCATGATAGCCTCCCTCATCACGCGTGTGGCCGGTTCGTCAGACTACTTCAAAGGTTCGGTCGTGAGTTATGCCGTTGAGGTGAAAGAACGTGTGCTGGGTGTCGATGTGAGCGACGGAGTAGTGAGCGAAAGTACGGCCCGGCAGATGGCCGACGGCGTGGCTCGGGTGCTGCTTACCGACTGCGCAATCTCGACCACCGGCGTGGCCGGTCCCGGGGGCGGCACAGCGTTGATGCCGGTCGGAACGGTGTGTATGGCAGCCCGTGTCGGAACGCATACAGCGACACGCACCTATCACTTCGAAGGCGACCGGGAGAGCGTGATTTTGCAAGCTGCAGATGCCGCTTTGGCCTTTCTTTGGGACGAAATGCAGAAAAATTTGTAATTTTCCGTCTCTTTGTTTGGAAAAATCGAAAAATAATTCTATCTTTGCACCGCTTTTTTCGCACAAAAGCATGTTTTTCAGGCTTCTCGACAGGAGTGCACCCCACGGCGGAAAGATGCAGCCGCCCGCACAGAGCCCTGTTCAACCCAAGAGGCCGCGAGACTTGTCAGAGCGCAGGAACTCCATAATTCCGAGTGCTCACCCACAAATCAAAAAACAAATTTAAAGAAACAACAAAATGAAAGTTTGTCAGATTACAGGCAAAAAGGCAGGTCGCGGAAACAACGTTTCCCACTCCAAGCGCCGCACAAAGCGACTCTTCAACGTTAACCTGCAGGTGAAGAAATTCTACGTTCCCGAACTTGACGATTACGTTGTACTCAAGGTTTCGGCTAACGCTATCCGTACTATCAATCGCAAGGGCATCTCTGCTGTCTTGAGAGAGGCAGGTTATGTCGTTGAATAAATACATAGGAGATCAGAACTATGGCTAAGAAAGTTAAAGGTAACCGCGTACAGGTGATTCTCGAATGCACTGAGCAGAAGGCTTCCGGTGTTCCCGGAATGTCCCGTTACATCACCACCAAGAACCGCAAAAATACAACCGAGCGCCTCGAGCTCAAGAAGTACAATCCCTACTTGAAGCGCTACACGATTCACAAGGAAATTAAATAATAGGAGAATACTACAATGGCAAAGAAAACCGTCGCAACCCTCAAGACCGGTGATGGCCGTACCTATTCCAAGATTGTACGCGTCGTAAAATCACCCAAGACAGGTGCTTACATCTTCCAAGAGGAGATGGTACCTAACGAACAGGTAAAGGCAGCTCTTGCTAAATAAGCAGACTCCTTATATATTTTAAAGGGTCGCAACGAGATACTCGCTCGGTGCGGCCTTTGTTGCTTTGCTTATCACACGCGGCCGTCCGGTCGTGAATAATTCCGAATTCTATGGGATTTTTTGATTTCTTCAAGAAAAAAGACAAAGAGACCCTCGACAACGGTCTCAACAAGACCAAAGAGGGTTTCTTCTCGAAACTGACACGTGCCATCGCAGGTAAGAGCCGTGTGGATGACGAGGTGCTCGACTCGCTCGAGGAAACCCTTGTGACCTCTGATGTGGGTGTCGATACCACGCTCAAAATCATCGAGCGCATCGAAGACCGTGTGGCTCGCGACAACTATGTATCGACCGCCGAACTCAACAACATCCTTCGCGAGGAAGTGACCGCTCTCTTGGTTGAAAACCAGACCGAGGAACTCGACGGCTTCACCGTGCGCGAGGGCGTCAAGCGTCCGTATGTCATCCTGGTGGTGGGTGTCAACGGCGTGGGCAAAACCACCACCATCGGCAAACTGGCCTACAAGTTCAAGGAGGCCGGCAACAAAGTCATTCTCGGTGCTGCCGACACCTTCCGTGCAGCTGCCATTGAGCAGCTCGAAATCTGGGGACAGCGCGTGGGCGTGCCTGTCGTGAAGCAACAGATGGGATCCGACCCCGCATCGGTGGCTTTCGACGCGGTGTCCCATGCCGTGAAAGAACAGGCCGATGTGGTCATCATCGACACCGCAGGCCGCCTCCACAATAAGGTGGGGCTCATGAACGAACTCGGCAAAATACGCAAGGTTATCCAGAAAGTGGTGACCGATTCGAATCCCGAAGTGCTCCTCGTACTCGACGGTTCCACAGGTCAGAATGCCTTCGAACAGGCCAAGCAGTTTGCGGCCGTGACGGATGTCACAGCACTCGCCATAACCAAACTCGACGGTACCGCCAAGGGTGGTGTCGTGATAGGTATCAGCGACCAGCTCCGAACCCCTGTCCGCTACATCGGTCTCGGAGAGGGTATCGACGACCTCCAGATATTTAACCGCAGGGCTTTTGTTGACAGCCTCTTTGGTGCCTGATGCAGAAGAATCGTATTGACCTCATTACGTTGGGGTGCAGCAAGAATCTTGTCGATTCGGAACGCCTCATGGCCCAGCTGGCTCACGCGGGATACAAGATGCACCACGACCCCGAAGATCCGCACGGCGAGATTGTCATAGTCAACACCTGCGGTTTCATCGGCGATGCCAAGGAGGAGAGTATCAACACCATCCTGCAGCTCACCGAAGCCAAACGCCGTCACCGCATCGGACGCATCTTTGTGATGGGATGTCTCTCCGAACGCTATCGTCAGGAGCTTACCGACGAGATTCCCGAGGTGGATGCCATCTACGGCAAGTTTGACTGGAAAGGCATCCTCCGCGACCTGGGACATCGCTGGGACGACAGTTTGGAATCCAGCCGTTACCGGACAACGCCCTCCCATTATGCCTACGTCAAGATAGCCGAAGGCTGTGACCGTCACTGCGCCTACTGCGCGATACCCATCATCACGGGAGTTTACAAGTCACGCCCCATGGAGGATATCCTGGAGGAGGTGAGGGAACTTGTGGCTCAGGGTGTACACGAAATCCAACTCATCGCTCAGGACCTCACGGGCTACGGCCACGACCTCTATCGCCGCTACAATATCGCCGAGCTGGTGGAAAAGATAGCAGACACGCCTGGCGTGGAATGGTTGCGTCTCCACTATGCCTATCCCAATGACTTCCCGATGGACTTGTTGCCCGTCATGGCTTCGCGTCCCAACATCTGCCGCTATCTCGACATCGCACTCCAGCACGGTTCTGACCGTATGCTCAACCGGATGCGCCGTCATATTACCTGCACCGAGACCGAAGAATTGTTGGCCGAAATCCGCCGTCAGGTACCGGGCATACATCTCCGCACTACCTTCATGGTAGGTTTTCCCGGCGAGACCGAAGAGGACTTTGAGGAATTGCTCCGCTTCACCCGTCGCCAGCGTTTCGAACGCATGGGTGCTTTTGCCTACAGCGAGGAGGAGGGTACTTATGCCGCCCTACACTATACCGACGACGTGTCTCCCGAGGTGAAGCAGGACAGACTCGACCGTCTCATGGCACTTCAGGAGGAGATTTCGCTCGAGTGTCAGGAGGCTAAGATGGGACAGACACTGCGTGTCGTTGTCGATCGTCTCGAAGGCGACTATTGGGTGGCCCGTTCCGAATTCGATTCGCCCGAGGTGGATCCCGAAATCCTCATTCCTGCCGAAACGGCACTTGAACCGGGACAGTTCTGCAATGTTCGCATCACTTCTGCTGCCCCTTACGAACTCTATGCCAGTCTCGTTTAGTCTCGTCCGTTCAGCCCGTCGCACGATGGCCATTCAAGTCACCCGCGACGGTCGCGTTATAGTGCGTGCCCCCCTGTGGACCTCTGACCGTGAGATTGAATCTTTTGTCACCGGCAAGGCCGACTGGATACTGCGGGCTCTACGTAGAGTGGAAACCCGAAAGGCGCAGTCTCCTGTCCAGTCACCCTATACCCGCGAAGAGGTGAGAGCCATCGGCCACAAATTGAATACGTTCATGCGAAAGTGGGCAGACCTCTTTTGGGAAAAGACAGGTCGCAGGCCCACTCGCCTCACCGTCCGCCACGCCAAAACACGCTGGGGCAGCTGTTCGGCCAAGGGACACATCATGCTCAATGTCGCTCTGGGACGTATGCCCGACGACCTGATTGAACTCATCATTGTCCACGAACTCTGCCACTTGGTCGAGATGAACCATTCCCCACGCTTCCATGCCCTCATGGCACAATTTCTGCCCGACGTGAAGGAACGGGAAAGGAAACTGCGGGATTACGCTCCTTCACTGTGAAAAAGTGGATAAAATAACAACTAAACTTTACAATGAAAACACTTTTATAAAAAAAAATCTTGCCGATAATAAAAAAAGTGTGGCATTTTACCCGATTTTTATTCATTTTTCGCTAAATTTGCACCCAACTTAACAACAAATTGTCTCAAACAGCAAATTTCCAAGAAAACTAAGGATATATGTGTGGTATAGTCGGTTACATCGGTTCGCGGGAAGCGTTTCCCATCTTGATTGGCGGATTGAAAAAGCTGGAGTATCGTGGTTATGACTCTGCAGGTGTTGCACTGCTCAATGACCATCGGCTCAATGTATATAAGGAAAAAGGCAAAGTGGCTACACTCGAGGCAGCCTGTGCCGGCAAGGACGTGGCAGGTGGACTCGGTATCGCCCACACCCGTTGGGCTACGCACGGCGAACCCAATTCGGTGAACGCCCATCCCCACGTCTCGCAAAGCGGACGGCTGGCGATGGTTCACAACGGTATCATCGAGAATTTCGCCACCATCCGTGAACAGCTCATCCAGAAAGGATATCAGTTCAAGAGCGAGACCGATACGGAAGTATTGGTACAACTCGTCGAATTTGCCCTCACCACCACCGATGACGTGCGTGAGGCTGTGGTGCGTGCCCTCAACAAGGTGATAGGCGCCTACGCCATCGCCCTCATCGACCGCGAACATCCCGAACGTCTCATCGTGGCCCGCAAGTCGTCACCCCTCGTGATTGGCGTGGGCGAGAACGAAGGCGAGTTTTTCGTTGGCTCCGATGCCAGCCCCATCGTCGAGTTCACCAAGAAGATGGTTTATCTCGAGGATGAACAGGTGGCTGTGCTCTCTCCCGGCAAGAAACCCGAAATCTTCTCGCTCCAGAACCAGAGCGTCGATTACGACATCAAGGAGGTCGAACTTGACATCTCGATGTTGACCAAGGGCGGGTTCCCGCATTTTATGATAAAGGAAATCTACGACCAGCCCCAGTGTCTGCGCGACAGTATGCGCGGTCGTGTGTTTGTCGATCGCGACAACCTCTCCAACAACTTCATCCAGCTCTCTGCCATCCGCGACTTCAAAAACAGGCTGTTGAAGGCCCATCGCTTCATCATCGTGGCCTGCGGCACCTCGTGGCATGCAGGACTCATAGGCAAGCAGCTCATTGAGCAGATGTGCCGTGTACCCGTCGAAGTGGCCTACGCCTCCGAGTTCCGCTACAGCAATCCTGTCATAGAGTCAGGCGACGTGGTGATAGCCATCTCCCAGAGCGGTGAGACTGCCGACACCCTGGCTGCCATCCAGTTGGCTCGGGAACACGGAGCCCTCATCTTCGGCGTGGTCAACGGTGTAGGTTCGTCCATCGCCCGTGCCTCCGATACGGGCATTTACATCCACGTAGGCCCCGAGATTGGTGTGGCTTCCACCAAAGCCTTCACCGGACAGGTGTGCGTGCTCACGATGCTGGCTCTCCAGCTGGGTCACGAACTGGGAAGTCTGCCCGACAACGAATATCACTACACCATTGGCAAACTCGCTGAGATTCCCGACCTCATGGAGGAAATGCTCAAGAGCGACATGGATGACAAGATAAAGCATCTGGCGCTCACCTACACATACGTGCGTAACTTCCTCTACTTGGGACGCGGCTACAATTATCCCGTGGCTCTCGAGGGTGCGCTGAAACTCAAGGAAATCTCCTACATCCATGCCGAAGGTTATCCCGCCGCCGAGATGAAACACGGCCCTATCGCCCTCATCGACAGCGACATGCCCACCATTTTCGTGGCTACCCATCATCAGCTTTATCAGAAGATTATCTCCAACATGAAGGAGGTCAAGGCCCGCAACGGCAAGATTCTCGCCATAGTGACACGCGGTGACAAGGATGTCAAGGCCATTGCCGACAGTGTGATTGAGATTCCTCCCACGCTTAACACGCTCGTGCCCCTGCTCACGGTGATTCCGCTGCAGTTGCTGAGCTATCATGTGGCTGTGGCTCGCAATCTCAATGTCGATATGCCCCGCAATCTGGCCAAGTCGGTCACAGTGGAATAATCTTCCGGACCCTGTCTGAACATTTGAACCAATTAAATATACACTTATGAGAGTCATTATTGAACCTTCTTACGATTTGATGTCCCAGTGGGCAGCAAATCGCGTCATCGGCAAAATCAATGCCGCCAAACCCACAGCCAGCCATCCCTTCGTGCTGGGTCTCCCCACAGGCAGCAGCCCGCTCGGCATGTACAAAGCCCTCATCAAGGCCAACGAGGAAGGCATCGTTTCGTTCAAGAACGTTGTAACCTTCAACATGGACGAGTATGTAGGCCTGCCCGAGAGCCATCCCGAGAGCTACCACAGCTTCATGTTCAACAACTTCTTCAACCATATTGACATCAAGCCCGAGAACATCCACATCCTCAACGGCAATGCCGAGGACCTCAAGAAGGAATGTGAGGAGTATGAGAAGGAGATTCTCAAGTTCGGCGGCATCGACCTCTTCGTGGGCGGCATCGGTCCCGACGGTCACATTGCTTTCAACGAACCCGGCTCGTCGCTCACCAGCCGCACCCGCATGAAGACTCTTACCTCCGACACCCGCATCGCCAACAGCCGTTTCTTCGGAGGCGATCCCAACAATGTGCCCCAGTTCGCCCTCACCGTCGGTGTAGGCACCGTGATGGACGCACGCGAGGTGATGATTCTCGTCAACGGCCACGCCAAGACACGTGCCCTTCAGGCCGTCATCGAAGGCTCCGTATCCCACATGTGGACGGTTTCTGCCCTCCAGATGCACCGGCACGGCATCATTGTCTGCGACGAGGATGCTTGTGATGAACTCAAAGTAGCCACCTTCAAGTACTTCAAGGAGAAGGAGCAGAACAACATCCTGTTGTAATTTGGAAATACTGAATCAAATCAACGACGCGCTATGGGGCTACGTCCTCATCGCGGCACTTATAGGGTGCGGCCTGTGGTTCACATGGCGCACCCGTTTTGTGCAGTTCCGCATGGTGGGCGAGATGTTGCGACTGCTCACCGACTCGACGGGCAAACCCGATGGCGGTCAGAAGCATATCTCGTCGTTCCAGGCGTTTGCTGTCTCGCTGGCTTCGCGTGTGGGCACAGGCAACCTCGCCGGTGTGGCCACTGCCATTGCCGTGGGTGGCCCCGGTGCCGTTTTCTGGATGTGGGTCATGGCGTTGGTGGGAGGGGCTACCGCCTTTGTCGAATCGACGCTGGGCCAGCTCTACAAACAACATCACCGGGACTCGTTCATCGGCGGCCCGGCCTACTATATTCAGCGGGGACTCCACTGCCGCTGGATGGCCGTGCTTTTTGCCGTGCTCATTACGGTGTCGTTCGGTCTGGCCAACAACTCTGTGCAGACCAACACCATTTGCGGAGCCATGGAGGGTGCCTTCGGGTGGAGTCCCATGGTGACCGGTGTGCTGCTTGCCCTGCTGACGCTCGTCATTGTCTTCGGCGGCATACAGCGCATTGCCAAAGTCAGCTCCGTGCTTGTGCCCGTCATGGCGGTGGGCTATTTCATTCTCGCTGTGGTCATTATCGTGATGAACATCGAACATATCCCCCATGTGCTGGCTGTTATCGTTCGGAGTGCTTTCGGTGTGGAGCAGGCAGTGGGCGGCACGCTCGGTGCTGCCATCATGAACGGTGTGAAGCGCGGACTCTTCAGCAACGAGGCCGGCGAGGGCAGTGCCCCCAATGCAGCGGCCACGGCTTCTGTCTCCCATCCGGTCAAGCAGGGACTTATTCAGGCGCTGGGAGTTTTCACCGACACCCTCGTGGTCTGCTCCTGCACGGCCTTCATCATCCTCATCAGCGGTCTCTACACTTCGCCCGAACTGAACGGCATCATGCTCACACAGGCTGCCCTCCAGTCGGAGGTGGGGGCATGGGGACCCGTCTTCGTGGCTGTGGCCATCTTCCTCTTCGCCTATTCTTCGATAATAGGCAACTATTACTACGGCGAGGCCAACGTGCGCTTCATGACGCAGAGCCGCTCGGCCATGACCGCCTATCGTCTGCTGTCCGGCGGTGTGATGGTGCTCTTCGGAGCTTGGACCACACTGGAGACGGTTTGGAGCATGATAGACTTCTGCATGGCTTTGCTCACCGCCTGCAACCTTGTCGCCATCGTGCTGCTGGGCAAATATGCCTTCCGCCTGCTCGATGACTATCGCAGCCAGAAACGGCGCGGCATTCGCGAACCTGTCTTCCGCCGCGAACAGTTGCCCGAGATAGAGCAGGATCTCGAGTGTTGGGAATAGCCAGTCGTTGATTTCCTGCCCGGTTTTGGCGAACAAAGCATAGCGCCTTATATTACCTTTAATATATTGTAGAATTGTCAAATTTGTCGAATAACTGTGCCATTAACTGACAAAACAGTATTATATGGCATAATATTTGTCGTATTTATACATATTTAACGTGAATAATTGTCTGATTTTTAAAATAATTGGTTATCTTTGCAACGAAAATTTACGAAATATCAGACGTTGTTATGTTATTGTCAGCCAAATTTGAAAACATTTACTCATTTAACGAGGAAACGCGCATCTTGTTTACAGCCAGCAAGAGCGACCAATTGCCGTTGCAAGTGTCACGTGCGGAGAAACGGGATGATTTATCCGTACTCCGCATGGGATTGATTTATGGTGCCAATGCTTCCGGAAAGTCAAATATCATAAAATGTTTGGCTATTGTCAAAGAATTTGCCCTGAATGGCTGGAGTAATCTAAAATATAACTATTTCAAGATGACGGATGCTCCTCAAGAGCGTTCGTGTATCGAATTGGAGTTCAAGGCAGAAAACCAGTTCTTTGCTTACGGTATAGCTTTCTCTAAAGGCGGTTTGCTGGAGGAATGGCTGTATAAGACGGGCAGTCGTAATGACACCATGATTTTTGAGCGCAAGCGTTCTGCCGACAACTGGGAAAATGTAATTGCTACACAGTACATGAAGGATGAGGATGGACAATTCTTGAAATTCTTGATTGATGGTACTCCTACCAAGGGTACTTTCCTTAGTGAGTATATCAAGCGAAACGGAAAGGGAATTGATGCGATTAAGTCTGCCCGAAAATGGTTTGAGAATCTGAATGTCATCTTCCCAAATACACACAGAACAGATTTCCCGTTCCGAGTTGTAAACGACACCCAATTCAGAACCGTGATGCGCGAACTTCTGAATTATTTCGGAACAGGCATCTCCGACCTTTGTCGTGTAGAGTCAAAACCTGAAGAATTGGGCATTCACGATGATATTCGGCAAAAGGTTGAGGAGGCTCTTGAAGGCAAAGGAGCCGAAATCGGGGTGGTGATTCACAATGAGAACCGCTTCATCATTGCAGAAAAAGACAAGTCGAAGAATCTGAAGTGGCAAGAGCTGAAAACCATCCACAAGAAGGATGACAGCAACTCGGACTATATCTTCGAAATGTTCGAAGAGTCCGATGGAACGTCACGCTTGTTCGACTTCATTCCAATGCTTATCGATATGCGTGCCAATGATGCAGTCTATGTGATTGACGAGGTTGACAGGAGCTTACACCCGATGTTGACATTGAAATTATTGGAGTTGTACAACAGTTTGCTCAGAAGCGACTCGCAGATGCAGTTAATATGCACAACACACGAATCAAATTTGCTTTCTACAGCCCCTGTCCGCCAAGATGAAGTATGGTTTGTGGAGAAAGACAAGAAAGGAGAAAGCCATTTGTCTTCACTCTGTGAGTACAAGCCAAGGGAGAATGTGCAGAAAGGTTATCTGAACGGTCGCTATGGAGCAATTCCATTCTTTGGTGAACTGAATAATATTCATTGGGACAATGCGAAGCAGGAATAGTTTGATGCGTGAACGTCGCGAGGCATTTCGTGACGCTCGCCTCATAGTCATAGCCTCCGAGGGCAAAGACACGGAGCGGATATATTTCAAGGCATTAGCCAAAGAATATACCAATCCCCGTGTGCACGTACATATTCTGGAACGTAGTGCAGATGAACAAAACAACTCCAGTCCTGAACATGTGTTGAAACAGCTCAATGACTACAAAAGCCAATATGAGTTAGAGGCAGACGACGAACTCTGGTTAGTAGTAGATAAAGACCGCTGGACTGAGGCCATGCTTTCTCGTGTTGCCACGGAATGTTCACAGGAAGTCGCTATGCACATGGCATTAAGCAATCCTTGTTTCGAACTTTGGCTATTATTGCATATAGAAGATTCAGCATCAGTGACACCCGAGGAACAGATTCTATGGATGGAGAATCGCCGAAAATCTAAAAATGCCGACCCATATTTGAAGGTGCGGTTACGCCGGAAGATGGGGGCTTATCATGAGTCATCCTACGATGCACAGGCTTTGATAACTCATGTGGAAGACGCGATAAAACGGGCAAGGACGTTGGACAAGAATCCTTCTGACCGTTGGCCGCAAACACTCGGTACGCGAGTGTATTTGTTGGCGGAAAGCGTGATGAACAGAGACTGATTGAGGCAAAAGGAATTTCGGGTTTGTGATGAGACTTGTCGAAACGGCGGCTTGGGATTACGCTGGCCGCCCGTATACTTAATCCATCCAATGTCGGAGATTTAACCGGCAGGTTACTACACTTTTTAGTCGGAAAATCTGCATTTTACTACACTTTAGAACCCGAAAATCTGCATTTTACTACACTTTTGGACCCGAAAATCTGCATTTTACTACACTTTTTTTTGCTCATTTGGAAAAAAAACGTATCTTTGTCCCCACAAAAGATTCAAAAATATTGAAGATATGACAGAAAACATCATCCTCGAAGTGCTTGCCGAGCAGAAGGACGAGGTAGCCGGAATGAAATTTTCGAGTTGGACTCGCCGAATGGAAGAGGAGCTATTCGAGTTCGACAGCCCCTTGGCGCAAGTCGTTATAGGTGTGCGCCGCTCTGGCAAGTCCACACTTTGCCACAAAGTGCTACTCCAACATCAGATCAGGTACGCTTACGCCAACCTCGACGACGACCGTTTTTTCGACCTTAAAACCCCTGATCTCAATACACTGCTCAGTTGCATCTACCAGTTGTATGGGCAGGACATCAACTATATCCTTTTGGACGAGATACAGAACGTCGAAGGATGGCATCTTTTTGTCAATCGCCTGCTTCGAACGGGATTCCATGTTTTCGTGACAGGATCAAATGCCAAATTACTCAGTAGCGAGTTCTCCTCACATCTGACCGGACGGTACAATGAAATCCGCCTTTTCCCCTTTTCCTTTGCCGAATACTGCTCATATCTGAAGACTGACACTCGCGGGCTGACCACCAAAGCCAAGGCAGCGGTAAAGGCAGCTTGGGCAGAATACCTGGTTAACGGCGGCTTCCCGGAACTTATGCACATCCGCAACAAGAGGGCATACGTGCAAGGGCTGATAGGCACCATTATCCACAAAGATATCCGTCAACGCTTTCACCTGCGAAATGTGGAGGCTCTCCAATTGATTGCCAATCACCTAATCAACAACAACTGTCAGGAAATAAACTACGATGAATTGACCCGACTGTTCGGTATCGGAAGCCCGGTGACTACCAAAAAATATGTGAACTACCTGATGCAAGCTTTTCTTATTCTGCAAATTCATAAGTTCTCATTCAAAAGCCGGGAGCGCTTGCGAGATTCCAAAGCATACGTCATCGACACAGGTCTGATAGCCAATAGGACAGACAGTCTGGTCGGACAGAATGCCGGTTGGCGGTTGGAGAATATTGTATATATCGAATTGCTTCGCAGGGCAGCTCCGTTGTACTACGACATCTACTATTACAAACCCTCCAGCCGTAGCAAGGAGGTTGATTTTGTCGTATGCGAACAGGGGCGTACGATAGAGTTGGTACAAGTGGCATACGATATCGACTCGCCCAAAACTCTCTCCCGGGAAACAAATGCGTTGGTACAAGCCTCCAACATACTCCGATGCGACAATCTCACACTGATAACACTCTCGGAGACTCGCGAGACGCTTCTCTCCGGTCATATCATTCACATCCGCTCTGCTCTCGAGTGGTTGCTCCAAAACTGATTCTAGTTCCAAATTTGGCGGACAAAGATGACGTTTCGTGCTGAACCGGTGGGGCTTTTACCGTAGTTTTTTACTTTTAACGGTTTGGAAGCTTTGTATTTTCAAAAAAAAATGTAACTTTGCAGCCGAATATTCTCTTTAAATGTATTAAACAAGGCCTAATGGATATAGCATTCCTCTTAGACAGATATTTCAAAGGAGCTGCCAATCCTTCGATAGATGTGTTTGATGCCCAGACATTGAATACAGTATATAAAAACGTTGTCAATGCGATGACCTCTCATTTTGAGATAGAAGTCAGCGTGTTGCAAGCACTCAGTTATTGCCTCTATGAGATAATGGACAATGTGCACATTCATTCGGGCAAGCCTTTGGGGACGGCAATTACCTGTTACGACAGGGAGGAGTCCACACTGCGAATACTGATAGCAGACGACGGGAAGGGTATCCGAAAGTCACTGAGCGAAAACGTCCAATACAGGGACATAACTGAAGCAGATGCCCTTCGTCTATGTCTGCAAGATGCCATAACCGACGGAAAGGGTATGGGCTTCGGGTTATATACTACAGCAAGGCTTGTCAATGATATAGGCAAACGTTTTATTCTGCATTCAGGTAGTCACAAATTAATCATCAAGGATGGCAAGACTGACGTTTGGGAAAACGGTTTTTGGCAAGGAACTCTCATCTATATGGAAATCAGTACGGGCAAGGAAATAGATGCCAATCAAGTGGTTGATCATCGGACCGATGCCGTATGTGAATATAATGAAACATTTGTAGAAACAGAAGAATTGGAATCATTATGGTAGAATTCAGGTTTATAGAATATGGAACAGATTTCGGCACACGGGAGATGGGGCGGAAACTTCGCGAAAAACTGCTGCTGTTAATCCATGGAGGTGAGAAAGTCGTTCTTGACTTTACAGGTGTCAATGTTGTATCCAACTCCTTCGCCGATGAGTGCATTGCAAAACTTCTCATGGAGATGTCGTTGGATGAACTCAAACAGCACACGACATTCAGAGGGCTCAATCCCATGGCCGAAAGAAGTGTCTTGGTGGCCCTTCAGCGGAGATATAAAGTCCTGAAAGAGGGCAGACTATAACCCACATTGCAGCGCTCTGAAGAGGTCAAGCTCCTGTCGCGGAAATAGAGCTGTGCGTCCTGTTTCTCATGACCATATAGACCCGCCCCGACGCCGGTGGAGTGCTTGTCCAGGATAATTTCACGAGTCACGAGTCACGATTCCCGAACTTCGCGTAACAATCGCTCACCGGCAAAACCCTGTGTTCGAAAATAGTTTGATTGGGGGCATCAACGACCCGTTTTGAATCCAACCGAATCGGATGAACCCAAAAGGGGCGTTGACGACCCTATCGGACTCCGATGGACCTGCAAAAAGTTTTTTGAGCCGCCATCGGATATCGATAGACCCGCGAAAAGTTTTTTAAGCCGCCATCGGATATCGATAGACCCGCAAAAAGTTTTCCGAGCCTCTATCGTCGGACGATGGACCTGCAAAAAGTTTTTTGAGCCGCCATCGATTATCGATGGATCCGCAAAAAGTTTTCCGAGCCTCTATCGTCGGACGATGGACTCGCAAAAAGTTTTTTAAGCCGCCATCGATTATCGATGGACCCAAACGGACGGTAACGCCCCCTAAATCAAACTGTTTTCGAACACAGGATTTTGCCGGGGAGCCCAGATTTCGTGCCCATGTGACGTGTTGGGAGAAAAAATATTTGCTCTCATTTTGCACTCAATGCGCTCACTGTTTTCCTCGGATTAGGAACTTGTGCCGACAGCCCCCTTCTTGCTGACTGGACTTTATATTCTGCACACATTGGGAAGTGTGGGAAACTTTAAGCATCAAGAAGCGGGGGCGCTTCACCTGCACGACCTTCCACCGGTCGATGGTGTGGCGGTTCTCGCTGATGTTCAGCCCTACGACCCAGACGGGTCGCTGGTCTGTTCCTCGGCACTGATGCAAGTTTCAAGTTTCAAGATTATTTGCGGAGCAGGATATAGAGGACGACGGGGAAGCCGAAAATGGGGGTGAGGGCGTTGATGGGAAGGAGGCGTCCCTCTGCAGGAAGGGTGCTGAGAAGGAGACACAGAGAGGTGAGAATGGCTCCCAGGAGCGCTGTGGCAGGCAAGAGGCGGCGATGGTCATCGCTATGGAAGGCCAGACGGGCCAAATGGGGAACGCTGAGTCCTACGAACGAAATGGGGCCGCAATAGGCGGTAGTGACAGCCGCGAGAATGCCGGTGGAGAGAAGGACGAGGAGACGTGTAATCGAGGGGGAGATGCCGAGACTGAGGGCATAGTCGGTGCCCAGCAACCATCCGTTGAGCGGTTTGATGAGGAAGACGGTGAGGAGAAGGCCTGTGAGAACGGTGAGACTGTAAAAAGCCAGATGTTCAGAACCCACGCCGCCGAAATTGCCCATCCCCCAAATCATATAGCTCTGCACGCCGTCGGCGGTGGCATAATAATTGAGCAGAGTGATAATGGCCGAAACGAGATAGGAAAGCAGGACACCGATGATGAGCAACGTGAGATCCTGTCGTATCCACCGGGTGAGAGCCAAAAGCAGGAGGAGTACAGCCATAGCACCCACAAGGGCAGAACCTGTAAGGGCTGCCGGCGACATGACACCCATGAGCATGACGATGGCAACGGCGAGATTGGCTCCGGAGGTGATGCCCAGCACGGAAGGACCCGCCAGCGGATTGCGGAAATAGCTTTGGAGTGTCAGACCGCATACACTGAGAGCCGCCCCCGTAAGGGCTGCGGTGATGGCCGCAGGCACACGGACGTGGAGCACAAAGAACCGATGAGGGGCGCTCACACCCTCGCCGCCCGTGAGGGCAGCCCATACTTCATCAGCCCCGAGGGAGACCGAGCCGCAGAGGATATTGGCCACTCCGAGGGCCAAAAGCACCACAGAAAGGAAGAGAAAACGTTTCATAACGGACGGAAATAGACAGGCAGGGAATCGGGAGCCAACGTGTCGGCGGGAAGGGCGATTCGACGCAGCGAGCCAAGCAGAAGGTCGGGACGGAAAGGCGTCTCGTCGAAATAGGGAGACGTTGCGGTGTTGCATCCCCACAAGTTCCCCTCGCGAACCACCCGCAACGAACCGAATGCGGGCGAGAGAGCCCGGAGGTCGGAGAGTGTCCAGTCGCGCCCGGTATTGTAATACTTGAAAAGCCAAACATCAGCTTCCCATCCGTCGTCAAGCACCACTTCGGGAGAAAGCGACAACGAGCCGGCATGGGTGTCGAAAGCCCAGGGATAGCGGAAGCCTGCATCCTGATAGAGATGTCCCATGGTGGAACGTCCGCCCGGCACATACCACGTGGCAGAAGTGGGCAAATCCACCAGCAGAACGGGGCGCGACAGGGTGTCGGAGGGAGCCACAGCGAGGCGCAGATAGTTGCTGCGTACAACGGCAAAGAGAGAATCGGCTTCGGCAGCACGGCCCACAAGCCGTCCGTAGAACTTCATCCATTCGGCCCGCGCCAGCGGAGTGTTCTCCATATAGTCGGCACAGAAGATGACGGGGATGCGGAGCAACGAGAGCTGTCCGAGACCGGCATTCTCGAAGGGAGAAATCCAAATGGCATCGCTTTGGGCAGAAAGGAGCACCTCGATGTTGGGCGCAATGGCCGTGCCGGCATCGAGGAGAGAGCCGTCGGCGAGACGTTTGCGAACATCTGGGAGCTGGGTATAGTCGGCATCGCAGACAACAGCCATGCAGTCAAGGGCACCAAGTTCGCGGAGGAGGTAGCAGTGGCATGACGCACAAACGGTATTGCGTGAGAGCGGTGTACGGACGAGGGTAAACTTTCCGTAGTGATGCTCCAGACTTTCCGCCTCCGCCTCGGAGAACAACGTGTCCGTTTCGGGCAGCAGGAAATATTGAATCAGCACTCGGGTGGTGTCCCATGGATTGATGATGCGGCACAGGGTTCCGCGACAGGTATCCTGCATTTGGAGCAACGTGGCATATTCCACACGGGCAGACACCAGCCGAGTCTCCTGCTGCGGCCCGGTACAGGCCACAGCAAGCAACATCAGAAGGAACAGAGGGAGCCGTCTCATTCGGCAAAGACAATCTTGGAGAGGAAGACACCGCCGGCATCGGAAATACGCTGGACGAGATTGCCCTCAAGGTCGAAAATGAGAAGCGACGAGTTGAGCACCGAACCCGATGCCGCATAGTTGGAGATGCCCACATAGAGGTTGTCTCCGTGCTGCTGAACCATATAGACAGGAGCCGAGGAGAGGTCCGTCTTGAATGGCTCGACGGCACTCACTGTTCCGTTGCTGTAGGAAAGAAAATTGTTGGAGTAGGCGTAGGGCGTGACGTAATAGTTGACCGTCTGCTTCATCATGAGGAGGCAGTTGTCGGTGGGATAGAGATTGGTGGCCAAGGTGACGGAGTCGATGGTGTTGGCCGCACCGGCATCGGACAGACACCACACCTTGGTGACGGCATTCCAAGAGGCATCATACTCGGTGGTGGTGAAGAAGAAATCGCCGTTCCAAGCCACCAGACGGGTGGGATTGGGAGCACACTCCACTTCGGTGACACGTCCGGAAGCCACGTTGATGATGCCCAGCGAGTGGCCCAGCCCCATGCCGGTGTAGTCGGAGTTGGAGACCACAACGTTGCCTTCAGCCACAGCGATGTCCTCGAGCCAGGCTCCCAACTCGTAGGTGGCTTTGGGTGTGAGGGTAGCGGTGTCGAAGCGCAGCACTTTGCCGTCGTAGGTCGAAAGGAAAAGGTCGCCGTCGGCCTCAACAAATGAACGGGGGCCGTTGGTGAAGTCGCTGTAGCGGGCCAGTTCCACACCGTTGCGGTCGAGCTTGGCGATGTACTTGGAATTGGTGACACTCACAAACACGCGCCCGCCCTCGCTCATGAGGATGTCCTGAGCTTGGTCGCCGAGGTTCTGTCCGTTGTTTTTGAGATAGAAGTCGGGACTCACCATATACTGTCCGCCACGAAGGTAGATGGCAGAAAGGGAGGCATTGTTGGAACCCCAGCTGCCCTGATTGAGGACATAGCCATAGGGGACAACAGCATAGTTGACGGGTTCTTCGGGGTACTTGAAATCGTCCCCTTCACAGCCGGCCAGCAGAATGCAGGCCACAAGGGCCAGTGACGAAAAGCGGATTGTTTTCTTCATTTTTTTTGTTGTTAAAGTTATTCATTATTTCGTTATTTCGTTATATTGCCGTCTTTTTATTCTGTTCAGAATCTGGCTGTCAGGCCGAGTCGCCAATGACGACCTGGCATGGGATAATATTGTACTATCTCGAAATGACTGTCGAAAGCATTGAGCAGCGAGGCTTGCGGAATGAGTTCCACACCTTTTAAATAAAATACACGCGAAAGAGAGAATCCGTGTTCGGCAAAAGGGTCGAGTCGGTAACGGTCGCTCTCTATGACGTTGGAATAGCGTCGGCCCATCCAGTTGAGTGTCCATCCGACAGAGACCCAGGGCATGACGCAGGAGAGGGAGGCATTGCCCGTGACGGCAGGCGTGTAGGGGATGGCCGACGGGGTGGCGAGGAAAGAATCTTCGGAATCTGTGCGGTCGCGTGCATCTTGACAGGAGATGTGGAACACAGCGTTGACGGACACCTGTTCGGAGCGCCACTCCATATTGCCGCCCAAATCCAATCCGAGGATATCGACCCGTCCGAAGTTGGTCATACGCCAGGCGAAGGTAGTGGGAAAGGCCACAATCTTGTCGGTGACGCGATTGAAGTAGAAATCGGCAGTGAGCTCCGTCTTCCACGTTTCGGACTCATGACCCCATGTGAGGCCAACGTTGGTTTCGGTGGCCTGTTCGGGACGGAGGTCGTGGTTGCCGAGACGATAGTAGTAGAGGTCGTTGAACGAAGGCAGGCGGAACGACTTGCGCCAGGAGGCACGCACGAAAAAGGACTGAGTGGCCCAGGGTTGAACCGAAGCCGCCAATGAGGGAGTCCATCGGCAAGAGGCAGACGGCGAGGCATGGAGGCCGGAGGTCTCGCGGAGACGATGGACGGTGGCCAGCAGTTCGCCTTCGATGTTGAGCCGGGAGGTGCGGTAACGAACGCGGAGGGCATTCCACGAAATCCAGCGGTCGGGCTGTTCTCCCCCGGTGAGATTGGTGCGCAGGGAGGACCACTGTCCATCGTGGACCAATGCCAGCGAGAGCGAGCGAAGCGGACGGTAGGCGAGACCTGCCGTGAGATAGTATTCGTTCTGACGATAGCGTGAAGTGCCGTCTGAGCCGTCGGTGACCAGAGCGGCATCGAAGTATTTGTTCCACCCGTAGTTATACTGGAGACCAGCCACAAGGGACCATTTTTCGGAAATCATTCCTTCGAGACGCGTGCGGGCCGAGAGGTTGAGGTCCCACAGTTGCTCGGTGCCTTCGTTGGTGTAATAGACGACCGAGCCGGGCAACTCGCGATGGGAATAATACCCCTGGAGAGAGCTGCGAAGAGAGAATGAACAGGAAGGCCCGGAGGTCCAGCGGAGGAAGGAGGGTAACGCGGCCTGGAGAGCATCGACGCGTCCGTGGTCACGATGCAGTCTTGAGGAATGCTGTCCGTTGCTTAGCGTGAAGGGATAGTCCCCGTCGGTGTGGTTATAGAGCACAGAGGCCCACGGCGAGGAGAAATCGGCACTGAGCGTGTTCCACGAACCGTATTCGACAACGGCTTCACAACCTTCGGAGTGCGATTCCATAGCCACCGACCCAGAGTAGGCACCCAGGAGCGCCGGAGCCAGGATGCGGGAAGGTCCACCGATGTGGAGGCGCAACGACTCCATGTTGTAGGTTGCAAATCGCGAGAGGTCAATCTGTCCGGCCTGTGAATTGGAGACTGGCAGACCGTCCAGAAGGACAGCGGTATGGTGGGGCGAGAGGCCGCGAACAGAAACCGTCTTCATGCCTCCCAACCCTCCGTAGTCACGCACAGAGATGCCTCCCATGAGGCGGAGCACATCGCTCACTCCCCGGAGCCCGAGACGCTTCATGGCGACAGCGGAGACGGATTCGGAGGGTGAGGTCGAAGAGAGGCTCACGCTGTGTTCGGGGCGCCGCGATTCGGCAACCACTTCACGCAGAGTGTCCGACCTGACAGAGGCAAAGACCCCTGTCGCCGAGAAAAAGGCAATAAGCAAAGATGCGCAGAAACGCATGGTTCGTTCTATAAAGATGTTCGTCTGCATCCCGTCGATCGCGGGACTTGGGTGGCAGGCATCACGCAGCAAGTCTCCTGGCTTAGTCCCGGTCGGGGTATCGCATTGACAAGGGCAACACCGGACCACAGGGACATCACAGTTGCGGGACAGCGGAGGATTCACACCCCTCTTCCTGTTTTAAGCCGCACTCGGTCAGCTTTGCGGCACTGCATGACGAGCAATAAGCTCTCAATAATATGACCGCAAAGATACAATAAAACTTTGAAAACAAGGCAAGGCGGAAGAAAAAACATGCCTGAGGTGCATTTTTTTTGATAAAAATTTGGAAATTCGGAAATTTTGCTTTATATTTGCACCCGCAAAATCAGAAAATTCTGCCCTATGGTGTAATGGTAGCACATCAGATTTTGGTTCTGCTTGACTGGGTTCGAGTCCCGGTAGGGCAACAGATGTAGAGTCTCAATATCTCTGGAAACCGGGGTTTTGAGACTTTTTTTATAGATTCAGAATTGTTGTTATTTCACAGGTACCCCGAAATTCTCACTTATCAATGACAATACGCGAAGCATCAGAGAAGAGAATCCTCTTATTGGACGGAGCCATGGGTTCGATGATTCAAGCCGAAAACCTCACGGAAGACGATTTCCGCGGGTCGAGGTGGCGTGACACAAAAAATCTGTTGAAAGGCAACAATGACCTCTTGCCGCTCACACGTCCCGACATCATCAGCAAAATACATCGTCTCTATCTCGAAGCGGGAGCCGACATCATCGAAACCGACAGTTTCGGAGCACAACGTGTGACGCAGGGAGAGTACGGGACGGAAGATGCCGTGAGGGAAATGAATCTGGCGGCAGCTCGTCTGGCAAGGGAAGAAGCCGACCGGATGACCCGTGAGACACCGGAGAAGCCCCGCTTTGTAGCCGGCGCGGTGGGACCGACCGGCAAGATGCTCTCGATGAGCGAAGATGCCAACGACCCGGCTTCACGAGCCATCACGTTCGACGAACTGGAGGCCGCATACCGAGAACAAATCACTGCCCTCACAGAAGGCGGTGTCGATGCCATTCTGGTGGAAACCGTGTTCGATACCCTGAATGCCAAAGCCGCCATCGCCGCTTTCGAGACCGTGAGAGACGCGACCGAAGGACCGTGTCCGGAACTGATGCTGTCGATGACGGTGTCGGATGCCTCGGGTCGCACGCTGTCGGGACAGACCATAGAGGCATTTGCGGCTTCGGTGAGCCACGCAGCCCCGTTGTCGATAGGACTGAATTGCGGACTCGGTGCCAAGGACATGCTTCCTTGGCTGAGACAGATGGCCGAAGCGATGCCCGGGTGTCGGATTTCATGCCACCCCAACGCCGGACTGCCCAACGAATGGGGTCAATATGAAGATTCGCCCGAGAAGATGCGGGACGAGGTGAAGGCGATGACAGACGAAGGTCTTGTAAACATCGTGGGCGGATGCTGCGGAACGACACCTCAGCATATAGCAGCCCTTGGAGAGCTGATACAAAACCTGTCGCCCCGCAAAACGACACAGGTGGAAACCCCCGGGCTGAAACTCTCCGGTCTGGAACTCACTGCTCCTGGAGAAGGCACATTCGTCAATGTAGGCGAGAGGTGCAATGTGGCGGGCTCGAAGAAATTCCTGCGTCTCATCGGCGAAAAGAACTACGACGAAGCAATGGCCATAGCTCGCCGGCAGGTAGAAGACGGAGCGATGGTGATAGATATCAATATGGACGACGGGATGCTGGACGGAGTGAAGGAAATGACAACGTTTCTCAATCTCCTGATGAGCGACCCCGCCATTGCCCGTGTGCCCGTGATGATAGACTCGTCGCGCTGGGAGGTGATATCCGCAGGACTCAAGTGCGTACAGGGCAAAAGCATTGTCAACAGCATCTCGCTCAGAGAAGGCGAAGCACGTTTTCTGAATCATGCCCGCGAGATACGGAAAATGGGTGCCGCTGTAGTGGTGATGTGCTTCGACGAAGAAGGACAGGCTACCAGCTATGAGCGTAAAATAGAAATCGCAGAAAGAGCCTACAAACTCCTCACAGAGAAGGCGAATTTCCCGCCCGAAGATATCATTTTCGACCCAAACGTACTGACCGTAGCAACGGGCATGAAGGAACACGACAGATACGGCCTCGACTTCATCGAAGCCACAGCGTGGATTCGCAAGAACCTGCCCGGAGCGCGGGTGAGCGGAGGACTGAGCAACCTGAGTTTCTCGTTCCGAGGCAACAACACCCTGCGTGAGGCAATGCATGCCGTCTTCCTCTATCATGCCATACAGAAAGGGATGGGAATGGCCATCATGAATCCTGCCGCCAAGGTGCAGTATGACGACATAGAACCGGAGTTGAGAGAAAGACTCGAAGACGTGATACTCTGCCGCAGGGATGATGCAGCTGAAAGGCTCATCGACTATTCTACCCGGAATAAAGAACAGATGCAGAATGCGGAGACCCGAATCGTTGCCGACCCCCGCGAGGGACTGACGGTAGGGGAGAAACTGAAGAAAGCGCTGACCGACGGAGACCCGTCTCACATGGAAGAAGACATCCCGGTCGCCATCGCCGAATACGGAACTCCGTTGTCCATCATTGCAGGTCCGCTGATGGACGGAATGAACCATGTGGGCAAACTGTTCGGAGAGGGAAAGATGTTTCTGCCGCAAGTGGTGAAGACAGCACGCACGATGAAGAGGGCTGTCGAGCTGCTCAACCCCTACATGGAGGATAACAGTGGGGACCAAGTCGCCTCGCTCAAGAACGGCAAGATAGTCATTGCGACGGTGAAGGGCGATGTGCACGACATTGGCAAGAATATAGTGGCAGTGGTTTTGGTTTGCAACAATTGGGACGTGACTGACCTGGGCGTGATGGTTCCCCCCGAAAAGATTGTGGAGACTGCCATCCGGGAGAAAGCCGACTTTGTGTGCCTCAGCGGATTGATTACCCCCTCGCTCGAAGAGATGTGCCACGTGGCCGAAGCGATGGAACGCGCAGGTTTGAAAATTCCCATAATGGTGGGCGGAGCAACGACCTCTCCGCTGCATACGGCCGTGAAGATAGCACCCCTGTACAGCGGACCGGTGTTCCATGTGAGGGATGCCGCCATGAACCCTGTGATTTGTCAGAAACTGACGGATAAAGAGACCCGGGATGCTTTCATTGAAGAAAACCGCCGTCAACAGGAGGCACTCCGCGCACAGAGAAAAGAAGAAATGTCCTCCTCCCATAAAGAGGAAAAACAAGTGTCGCAACCTGCGGTACAGATTCCCGACCGGCTGTCGGTTCCGCCTTTCATGGGCAGGGTGCGTCACAAACCCATCCCCGTCAGGGAACTGATTCCGCTGACCGACTGGGTTCCATTTTTTTGGACGTGGAGAGTGAAACCCGGTTCGGAAGAAGCCAGCAAGCTCCAAGCCGATGCATTGGCTTGGCTGGAGGCACATGCCGATGACGAAACATACGCCATGCGTGCAGCGGTGGCTTATTATCCGGCCAAAAGCGACGGTAACGGCATTCGGGTGACGGCCTGGAAGACAGGACATCCATCGGATTGTCCCTGCTGTACCAAGAATGTCTATTTGCAGACTGCCCGCCAGACAGCAGGCGAGGGACTGTCGCTGTGCGACTGGGTGTCGGCTCGCGGAGATGACCACATCGGAGTCTTTGCCTGTACCGTGAGTCAGCGGTTCATCGACGAACTGGAAGCCCTGAAACAGGGGTCGGACGACTATGCTTCGCTGTTGATGCAAAGCCTTGGAGACCGATTGGCCGAAGCCGCCGGCGAATATATGCATCGCGAGTCCGGGTGGCCCGGCATCCGTCCGGCAGTGGGTTATCCTTCATGGCCTGACCTAAACGAGATTTTCAAGTTGCGCGAACTCATCGGGTTCGACGATTTGGGCATAAGCATCACCGAACACGGAGCCATGTATCCCCAGGCTTCGGTCTGCGGCATTTATATCGGTAATCCCCGAGCCCGTTATTTCAATATTTGAACACTTCCCCTCCATTAAATACAAATCCACTCCCTATGGCAACAACGAAGAAAACAACTACAACAACGACGAAGAAAACAACAACTACAACGACGACAAAGAAAACGACCACCGCAAAGAAATCCTCGACGCGCAAGAAAAAAGAAGAGTCCGTGGGCGAAGAAGTGCTCAAAGACCTAAAGCGTATCGGAAAACGCGAGTTTACCAAAAAGACCGGTATTCCCACCACCCAAAGCGGTATCAAGAATAAGATAGGTCGCTGGATTGTCGATGCTGTTGTCGGTGTTTTCAGTTCCAAAAAGAAGAAAGACGACGAGGAAGATTGCTGAAAGCGATGGACTTGATGCCCTTCTGCCTGTGGCTTCCGGTCTTTGTCACCACTTGGACACTGACCGAGTCTGACTTGTGAGGTTTCTTGCGTACAAACATGCTGCAAATTTATTTGTCGGTGCGGACGGTATATGCAACTGAGGCCCTGAAAACATTTGGATAAAAAGTGCCGCCGCAAAAGCTGTATGCCGAACGGCACGTGCGGTGGTGTGAGAAATCGGCAAAAATGAAAGAAGGAGGTAAACACCTGTGAGTAGTGGTGTTTACCTCCTGCTCGATTGAAGTACGTTGGGATTACTTATTGAGCATTGTGACATCGACACGGGAGAAGGGGAACATGAATCCCTTGTCTTTGAGCTGTTGGTAAACGGTCTCGTTGAAACCGAAATAAACCGTCCAATAGTCGGCAGCCTTGACCCACTGGCGGGTCTGAACGCTCACGCCGCTTTCGTCGAGCGAGATGAGACCAATCCAGGGTGCAGCCACAGGGGTGCCCTCGATGGGCTGCTGCAAGATTTCGGGAGTAGCCTTCTGGAGCGCAGCAATGTTGTCGCGCACCTTGTCGAAGTCAGTTCCGTAGCAAAACTGGAACTTGAGATCAACACGACGGTAGGGCTCTTTGGAATAGTTCTTCATTGCTCCCGTTGAGAGACCGCCGTTGGGGATGATGATGGTCTGATTGTCAACGGTGGTGAGGATGGTGTTGAAAATCTGAATCTCACGAACGGTTCCCTGGAAGCCTTGGGCTTCGATGTAGTCACCCACACGGAAGGGTTTGAAGAGCAGAATCATCACTCCGCCCGCGAAGTTCTGGAGCGTTCCGCTGAGAGCCATGCCGATGGCCATGCCTGCAGAGGCAAAGAGTGCAATGAACGAAGAGGTCTCGATGCCGAGAATCGAAATAATCACGATGGCGAGCAAAAGCCAAAGCGACACGCGGACCACACTCTTGAGAAAACTCTCCACACCGGGATCGGTGTTGCGCTTTTCGAGCACCTTGCCGAAGAGTTTGGTGACCCATTTGATGAGATACTTGCCAATCACGAAGACGATGATGGCAACGACCACATTCTTACAGAAAGTGATAGCCCACTGCTCAAACATGGCGAGCATTTCGGGCGAGAAAAAACCAGTCAATTTTTCCATTTATAAATTAATTAATGTATGTAACAGGTAAGAATAATATCAAAAGGAGCGTTGAACGCCGATGCCGGGAGCTGAAGGCAGGACTATGTTGCCGTCGATGACCTGAAGGCCGCCCGTGAAAGGGTCGTTGGAGATGAGCAGGTTGCCATCGAGGTCGGCCCAATCGGCGATTGGAGCAAGATGGGCGATGGCAGAGACGGCACAGGCAGTTTCTGTCATACAGCCCAACATGACCTGCAGGCCGAGGGCACGTGCCGTGACAGCCATTTGGCGGGCTTCCCAGAGACCTCCGCACTTCATGAGTTTGATGTTGATGCCGGAGACACAGCCTTGGAGACGTTTGAGGTCGGAGAGATGTTGGCAACTCTCATCGGCAATGACGGGCAGGGGAGAACGTTCGGTGAGCCAGGCGAGGTCATCGAGCCGGGTCTTGGGCAGCGGCTGTTCTATCATGACAACACCCTGTTCGCGGAGCCAAAAAATGCGGTCGAGAGCTTCCTCGCGGGATGTCCATCCCTGATTGGCATCGACGGTGAGGGGAGTGTCGGTCACCGAGCGTATGGAGGCGATGAGTTCGCGGTCGCCGGGAACGCCCACTTTCACTTTGAGCCTGCGGAAGCGGCCAGCGACTTCGAGTGTCTTGGCACGTACCGTCTCGGGCGTATCGATGCCGATGGTGAAGGTCGTGGGGAGTCCCTGTTCACCCCCGGGAAGCGGAGGAAGTCCCCAAAGACGCCAAAGAGGCAGTCCAGTGAGCTTCCCCTGAAGGTCGTGGAGCGCAATATCGACAGCCGCCTTTGCAGCCCAGTCTCCGGGAGAAAGTGTGTCGAGATAGGCATGAATCTCTGCCAGCGCAAAAGGGTCTTCATATCCCGAGAGATCGATGCGCGAGAGAAATGCAACAACGCTTTCGACAGACTCCCCGAGGTAAGGAGGCATAGAAGCTTCGCCGTAACCGGTAAGTCCGTCGCAGGAGACGGTGACGAGCACATCGGGAGTTTCGGTCCGCGAAGAGCCGGCTACTGTGAATGTATGCTTCAACCGAAGCGGATGGGGTGTGAAATTGAGAGTCATTTTTGAATAGCGGGAAGGGTGCAAAAGAGGCCGAAAAGGACGTTTTCTTTTGTATTTCCGGCTGCAAAGATAAGCAATTTTGGCGAGAAAAACGAGAAATGTTGATTTTTTTTTCGATTTAGGACAAAGATTCAGAAAAAAACTTTATCTTTGTGGCATGAAAGAGTTCCTCAGAATCGTTGCAGAACATTATTTGCGACAGAGTGAAGGCATGACACCCGCCCGGCGAGCCGTTCATTTGGCCTCGCACCTTTTCGTGTTCCCCAACCGAAGAAGCGGACTCTTCATGGAACACTATTTGACGCAGTCTGTGACAGCGCCGGTTTTCGCACCGCGCACCACGACCATTGCCGACATTTTCACCCAATTCTCCGACCTAAGAGTACTGGATCGTACGGAGCTTCTGTTCCGTCTCTACACCCTCTACCGGAAACTGTCGAAGAGCGGAGAGTCGTTTGACAGTTTCGTCTTCTGGGGCGACATACTGTTGGGCGATTTCAACGATGTGGACGAATACTTGACGGATGCCCGCCGCTTGTTCACCAACATCCGCGACCTCAAAGAAATCGACCTGCGCTACGGCACAATGACCGATGAAGAACGGGCTGTGGTGGAAAGGTTCTGGAAGAGCGTGGCCCAGTTGAGCGAGGAGAGAAAGAAGCAGGTGTTTGAGGAGACGTGGAGCATTCTCTACGACCTCTACAAAACCTTTCGCGAGGAATTGCGTCGAGACGGTCTGGCCTATGAGGGAATGTTGGAGCGGGAAGTGATAGAAGAATACTGCAACGGCGAACGCGGTATCTGGAACAGCGGCGACCCTCGTCAGCTGCTCCACACGGAGAAGATAGTTTTCGTGGGACTGACTGCCATCACCGAGACCGAACGTGCCCTGATGCGCTGGCTCCAAAAGGAAGGCGTGGCCGAGTTCTGTTGGGACTATGACGACCCCCGACTGCACGACGGCGAAATGAAGTCGCAGGGAGCCTTTTTCACACGGAGGAACCTGCAGGATTTCCCCGATGCCATTCCCGAAGAAGAAAGGCAGGGAAGTCTTGTGCCAGACTCGGACAGGGAGTTCAATGTCTATGTGGTTCCCTCGGGCGTGGGACAGGCACAAGTGGCCGCCCGTCAGCTCAAAGACTGGCATATCGAAACCCCGGAAGAAGCGTTCCGCACAGCGGTGGTTTTGCCGGCAGAAAATCTCATGCTGCCGATGGTCTATGCCCTGCCTCCCGAAATCCCGTCCTACAACATCACGATGGGTTACAGCCTCAAAGGAACAGCGGTGTCGGCGTTTGTCGATCACCTCGCCGGTCTCCAGCAGACACAGCGGACAAGCGAGGGAGAGGCCTCGTTCTTCTACAAGAGCGTACTCCCCTTGCTTACCCATCATTTCACACTCAGTATCACAGGCGACCCGGCGCTGGAGCTGACCCACGAAATCAACCGGCAGAACCGCTACATCGTGCCCCAAAAAATGTTGACCCACGACAGTTGGCTGAGTCTGATATTCCAGCCGGTGGAGACCGTTGGGGAAGCTGTCGTTTATCTGCTGAAAATTTTCAAATATCTGACCCATTGTGTGATAGACGACAAGGAAGAGGAACGCTTCACCGTCTTCGACCGCGAATTTCTGAAGGCATACATCGATGTGGTCGAAAAACTGGCAGACCTCATCGGGGGAGTGGATTGGACCTTTAACGTGCAGACATTCTTCCGCCTCGTCCAGCAACTCACACGCGGACTCTCCGTGCCCTTCTCGGGCGAACCTCTGAGCGGATTGCAGCTGATGGGTGTGTTGGAGACACGAGGTCTGGACTTCGACCGCGTGATTTTGCTTTCGATGAACGAAGGCGTATTTCCGGCCAAAACGTCGGTCAACACGTTCATCCCGATGTCGCTACGCCACGCGTTCCACTTGCCCACCCAGCAACACAAGGATGCCGTCTTTGCCTACCATTTCTACCGACTTCTTTCACGTGCCAAACAGGTGACGCTGATTTACGACTCGCGTTCCGAAGGATTGTTGTCGGGCGAGGAGTCCCGTTACCTGAAGCAGCTGCGCTATCTCTATCACATCGATTTGGACAGCCATACGCATTTTGTACAATACGAGCCCGGTGTGGTGAATGTGGATCCCATAGAGATAGAGAAATCACCCGAGGTGAGAGCCCTGTTGGACAGATATCGCATGGGAGGAGACAAGCATTTCTCGGCTACGGCATTTAAAATCTATCGCAACTGCACGTTGGAATTCTACTTCAGTTACATCAAAGACCTTCGCGAAGAAGAGACCGTGAAGGAGGAAATGGCCAGCAACGTGTTCGGCAATATCTATCACGGTGTGATGGAGCAGCTGTACCGTCCCTTCATAGGGAAGGAGGTGCAGAGCGACGTGTTAAAAAAAATACTCGCCAACGAACCCTATATATATAATATGGTGTGCGACCAATTCCGAAAGGAAATCGGGGTGACGGATCTGACAGGTTATCACCAGTTGGTGGCCGACATCATCGTGACGTATGTGAAGAATACCCTGAAACACGATGCCAAACTCTCGCCTCTGAGAATCGTCGCATTGGAAAAAAGCGAACGGTTCACCTATGAGGTATCGCCCCACCTGAAAGTGAATCTCAAGGGAATCTACGATCGCATCGATGTGTGTCGCGGAGCTCTGAGAATCGTCGATTACAAAACGTCCAATCCCAAGAACAAACTGAAACTCGCAGCCTCGGACGAAGCCTTCCAGGTGATGCTCTACGGAATGATGCTGCTGAAGTTTCCTTCCCAAGCCATTTTAGGGCCTCAAATCCATTTGCAGGACTATAGGCTGGAAGGACATCTCTACCATGTGCGCCGCTTTACCGACCCCGATGTCTCGACGGCATTGACGGGAGAGGAGGGTCAGTTGAGAGAACTGCGCACCCAAATGGACGGCTTCGAGGAAGAGTTCCGCCTGATGGTCAACGAACTCTATGACCCCGCAGTGCCCTTCGTTCAGGCCGACATCAAACATTGTACTTTCTGTCCGTTTACAGAACTCTGCCAACGGAACCCTCGTGAATTTTAAACTTTTCAACAGAACCATCGTCCAAAAAACAAGTTAAGCAAAACGAACAACATGTCCAAAACACTCAATCCATCGGAAGAGGCCCGGCTGACAGCCAGACTGATAAATCCCGACACGCGCCGAGCCGCCTTCACAGAGATGGTGGGCATTTATCAGGAACAACTTTATTGGCAGATAAGGAAACTCCTCATCTCCCACGACGATACGGCCGATGTCTTGCAGAATACCTTCCTCAAGGCCTGGACCAATCTCGACAATTTCCGGGGAGAAGCCAAAATCTCAACGTGGCTCTACTCCATTGCCCACAACGAATCCATCACCTTCCTCCAGAAGAGACAGGCCGAGCAGGAGATGACCCAAAGCGACCCCGAAGGATTCCTGATGGACCAGCTCCAGGCCGACAAATATTTCGACGGAGACGAGACCCAGCGAACACTGCTCAAGGCGATAGCTACGCTGCCCGCCAAGCAGAGACAGGTCTTCAATATGAGGTATTTCGACGACATGCCATACGAGGAAATCTCGGCCATTCTCAATACTTCGGTGGGAGCCCTCAAGGCCAGCTATCATTTCGCAGCAGAAAAAGTGGCAGCCTATTTCCACAAAAACGAAGTGTGAAAAAAATGCGATAAACTTTTAAACCTTCCTCTGCAGAAGGTGTCATAAGGACAAAAAATGAAACAAAATGAAACAGATTAAGATGAACGATTGGAACGAACCTGATTTCGGGACTTACGAAACAGGAATGACGGTGCCCGAGGGTTTCTTCGCCGACTTCCAGAAGAATCTGGAGCTTAAAATCGACGAACTCGAAGCGCAGAAGGCACAGCGCACAGCTCCTACTCTTCCATTGGAGCCGCAGGCAGCCGCCGGTAGCCACCACATTCTCTGGTGGAGCATCGCTGCCAGTGTCGCATTGATTACGGGTCTCTTCGTTTGGTTCTCTCCTCGCGAAGCTGCTTACAACGAGACCTTGGCGGGCGAGGCTGTGACAGCAGAAGCAATCTCCGAAACCTCAGACCTGAGCGAATCGATGATGTTGGCCTCTGTCTCGGATTATGATATCTACGAGGCTCTCTACAGCGAAGAATTGTGATTTTTAACAGAATTGACAATTACAAAAAAATCCCTATGAAAACTATTCTGTCATTCGCATTGGCCCTTCTGATGAGTTCTACTTTGGCCATAGCACAGGAAGACCCGCAGAATCCAAGCGGAGAACGGCCCTCATTCGAGCAATTCCTTCGCAACAAGACCGACTACATTGTGAACGAAATGAAACTCGATGAGGCAACGGCCCAGAAGTTCCGCCCTCTCTATGAGGAATTGCAGAAAGCCAAAGGAGCCCTCTTCGAAAAATACGGACAGTCTTCGCGCGAATTGCATCGTGAGATGAAGAAGAACAACGGTACCGTATCGGACGAACTTTATCTCAAGGCAGTCATGAACGACGCACAGCTCAACTACGAGGATGCCCTCTTGGATCGCGACTATCTCAACAAGTTCGAGATGGTGCTGACACCCAAACAGCTCTACGATTACGTGAAGGCCGAGAAACGTTTCAAAGCGCAGTTCTGGAACAAGGGCAAACAACCCAATGGAAAAGATAATCAGAACGTGCGCAAAGGAGAGAACAGACGTAAATGATTGCGCGATTTTGAGACTCCGAGAACCATTTCAGCAGATGTCGGATTTTGTTCAAATTTATGCGCTGTCAGACGACAAAAACAGAAAAATTCAACGATTTATCCCCCAAAACTGAAATATTTGCAAGAAAATTTTGGTGGTTTGAAAAATAATCCTTATATTTGCAGCGAGATTCCAAGCCGGGAATCTCGCTGTTGCGTTTTAAAGTTTTGGGAACGCAACACTCAAGGTATTAATTTTTCACGCATTAAACTTAAAGCTATGGTATTAGATTCGCTCGCAAATGCTGATCTCTACATCAGCCTGCATCCCGCTTTCAAAGAAGCATTTGATTACATCAAGTCAACAGATTTCTCCAAACTTGAGCCTCAGAAAATTTACCTCAAGGAGAAGGATTTGTTCGTGAACTTTACCGAAATCACAGGTAAGGACGCTCAGACCGCCAAGATGGAGAGCCACAAGGATTACATCGACATCCAGGTTGCTATCGAGCAGGACGAGCAGATGGGCTACACTCCCGTCTGCGACCTCAAGGAAGTGCGTGATGCCTACAATCCCGAGAAGGACGTGATGTTCTGGAAAGACCCCGCCCAGGTGATGCTCACCGTCAAGAAGGGTCAGTTTGCCATCTTCTTCCCCGAGGACGGACACCAGCCCGGCATTGGCGAAGGCAAGTGGAAAAAAGTTATCGTCAAAGTCAAGCTCTAAAATTGTGTCGTGATGAAAAAACAAGTTCCTGCCAAGACACGTAAAATCATTTCCATTCCCAAGAATGCAGAACAGATACTCGCCACAGGTGACGACAATCTGATTGCGGAATGGATGAACGGTTTGCAACCCGATCGTTTTGGTATCATCAAGCGCGACCCCTATCTCTCGCCTTACAGCGGAGCCATCGTAGGACGCTATAAATATATGCTGTGGAAGGACCACGAACTCACGCGTGAGGCCGGTTCCCTCTCGGCTATGGCTTCCGGTTATTTGTACTTCGGTCTCCACAAGAAAGGGGCGAAGTGGATTTTCCGCGAATGGGCTCCCAATGCCACAAAGATTTATCTTGTGGGCGACTTCAACGACTGGGAGGAACGCGAAGATTATGCGATGACCAAGTTGGGTGACGGAGGCGTGTGGGAAATCATTCTGCCCGCCGAAGCGATGCACCACAAGGATCTCTACAAGCTCCATATCTATTGGGACGGAGGCTGGGGAGAACGTATTCCCGCATGGGTGAACCGTGTGGTTCAGGACGATGAGACAAAAATCTTCTCGGCCCAGGTTTGGGAACCCTCCCACGCCTATAAGTTCAAGGTTGAAAACTTTGTGCCCAAGACCGAGCCGCTGCTCATCTATGAGTGCCACATCGGTATGGCTACCAGCGAAGAAAAAGTCGGAACCTACGATGAATTCCGCAAGAATGTGCTGCCCCGCGTCAAGAAGCTGGGCTACACGGCCATCCAGATTATGGCCATTCAGGAACATCCGTACTATGGTTCGTTCGGCTATCATGTGAGCAATTTCTTTGCCCCCTCGTCGCGTTTCGGTACTCCCGACGAACTCAAGCGTCTCATCGACGAAGCCCACGAGATGGGCATTGCCGTCATCATGGATATAGTCCACAGCCACGCCGTGAAGAACGAAATCGAAGGCTTGGGCAACTTCTGCGGCATGCCCGACCAATATTTCTATTCCGGCGGTCGTCGCGAACATCCGGCATGGGACAGCCTCTGTTTCAACTATGCTTCCAACGAAGTGCTCCATTTTCTGCTCTCCAACTGTAAGTATTGGTTAGACGAATTCAAGTTCGACGGCTTCCGTTTCGACGGCGTGACCTCGATGTTATATCTCAGTCACGGTTTGGGTCAGGATTTCGGCAGCTACGATGACTACTACAACGGAACTCAGGACGGCGATGCCATCTGTTACCTCACGCTGGCCAACAAACTCATTCACGAATTCAATCCTCACGCTATCACAATTGCCGAGGAGATGAGCGGTATGCCCGGTTTGGCCGCCAAGATTGAAGACGGCGGCATGGGCTTCGACTATCGTTTGGCAATGGGCATTCCGGACTATTGGATTAAGACCCTCAAAGAGAAGCGCGACGAAGATTGGAACACCACCGACATCTATTGGACGATGACCAACCGCCGTGCCGACGAGAAGACCATCTCATACGTTGAGAGCCACGACCAGGCGCTGGTGGGCGACAAGACCATCATCTTCCGTCTCATCGATGCCAAAATGTACTGGCACATGATGGAGAACGATGACGACTTCGATGTGAACCGCGGTATTGCACTTCACAAGATGATTCGACTCATCACCCTCTCCACCATCAACGGCGGTTACCTCAACTTCATGGGCAACGAATTCGGTCATCCCGAGTGGATAGACTTCCCCCGTGAAGGCAACGGATGGAGTTACAAGTATGCTCGTCGTCAGTGGGATCTCGTGGATCGCAAGGAGTTGAAATACAAGTTCCTCAACCGCTTTGACGAGGACGAGATTCATCTGGTCCAGGAGGTCAAGAAGTTCAACGAGCAGCCTTTGGTTCCCATTTGGGACAATCGCGGCGACCATGTGATAGCCTACATGCGCGGCAATCTGCTCTTTGTCTTCAACTTCGACGGTCAGCGTTCGTTCACCGAGTACGGCTTCCTCTGTCCCAAGGGTCAGTACGACCTCGTACTCGACACCGATTCTCCCAAGTACGGCGGCTTCGGTTTCGTTGACCCCAAGGCCGACTACGAGACGAACTACGACCCGCTCTATGAAGGCGACGGCAAGGGTTGGCTCAAGCTTTACATCCCTGCACGTACTGCTCTTGTGTTCCGCAAGCGGAATTGAGCATTTCTCCCATCAAATAACGGCCTCAGACTTTCCCAGCCTGAGGCTTTTGTTACTCAATATGAAAACCAAAACAGCTTTTTTCTGCAGTTCGTGCGGATGTGAAGAACCCAAGTGGTTTGGACGTTGTCCCTCGTGCGGCGAGTGGGGAACCTGTGTCGAAGAAGTCGTTTCGGCCAAGGCCGATGCCAAAGGCAGTCATGCCGGTGCTCTCCAATTGCCCGGACAAAAAGAGAAACCCCGTCGGCTCTCCGAGATTGAGGGAGTCGAAGAGCCTCGCATGGACCTTCACGACGAAGAACTCAACCGCGTGTTGGGCGGCGGACTGGTGCCCGGAAGTATGGTACTCTTGGGCGGTGACCCCGGTATCGGAAAATCCACCTTGGTGCTCCAGACCGTCATGCACATCACCGACCGCAAAGTGCTCTATGTGTCGGGCGAGGAGAGTGCCTATCAGCTCAAGATGCGCGCCGAACGCCTCTCCAACGGCGCTCCGATGCCCCAGGATTGCTATATTGTTTGCGAGACATCGCTCGACTCCATCTTCACCCACATCGCCAACGTCAATCCCGATGTGGTTGTCATCGACTCTATCCAGACCATTGCGACCAACGACCTCGAATCGTCCGCCGGGTCGGTGGGACAGATTCGTGAGTGTGCGTCCCGTATCCTCAAGTTTGCCAAAGAGAGCGGTACGCCCGTCATCCTGATTGGACACATCACCAAGGAAGGAGCGCTCGCCGGTCCGAAAGTGTTGGAACATATCGTCGATACTGTCCTCCAGTTTGAAGGAGACCCGCAGTATATGTATCGCATTCTGCGTGCCGTCAAGAACCGTTTCGGCTCGACTTCCGAATTGGGTATCTATGAAATGCTGGCTTCCGGTCTCCGTCAGGTGACCAATCCCTCCGAACTTCTGCTCAGCACCCGCCACGAGGGGCTCTCCGGCATTGCCATTGCGGCCGCTGTGGAGGGCGTGCGTCCCTTCCTCATCGAAACCCAAAGTCTGGTTTCTACGGCCACTTATGCCACGCCTATGCGTTCCTCTACGGGCTTCGATTCCCGTCGTCTCAACATGCTGCTCGCTGTGCTCGAAAAGAAAGTGGGATTCAAACTCGGACAGAAAGATGTCTTTCTCAACATTGCCGGCGGACTTCGCATCAACGACCCCGCCATGGACCTCAGTGTCATCACAGCCATCCTTTCAAGCAATATGGATATGCCCGTCGATATGCAGACCTGCATGACGGGCGAAGTGGGACTCTCCGGCGAGATTCGTCCTGTGGCCCGTCTCGAACAGCGTATTCGCGAAGCCGAAAAACTCGGATTCCGTCGCATTTTCGTTCCGCAGGTAGCACTCAAGGCACTCGATCCTGCCCGTCTCAAGATTCAGGTTTGTCCGGTAGGACGGGTGGACGAGGCGTTCCGTCTCCTTTTTAAATAATGGCACATCATGATTAAAAACATACGTCTGCGCGTTCGCCCGGAAGTGTGGCACGATGCCGAGCGTCTCGAAGAGCTGATTGCACGCGAGAACGCCATCGAACGCCGTGCCCTTTGCGGGCTCCGCATCCTCCACGAGTCCATCGATGCCCGACAGCGCCAAGTGATGATTCAGTTGGAGGTCGATGCCTACATCAACGAACTGCCTCCCGTCGAACGTTTCGAGACCGTAGCGTATCGTCCCGTTCCTTCCGATGCCCCGCAGGCCATCGTTGTGGGAGCCGGTCCTGCCGGTCTCTTTGCGTCTCTCCGTTTGATTCAGGGCGGCGTGAAGCCCGTCCTTCTCGAACGCGGCAAGAATGTGGTCGAACGCAGGCGCGATGTGGCTCTCATAGCGCGTACACAGGCTGTAGATTCCGATTCCAACTATTGCTTCGGAGAGGGAGGTGCCGGTGCTTTTTCCGACGGAAAGCTTTTCACACGCAGCAAGAAACGGGGCAATGTCTATGGCATCCTCCAACGTTTGTGCCAATTCGGAGCCGACACAGCCATCCTCTCGGCTTCCCATCCTCACCTCGGCACAGATCGCCTGCCCCGAATTATTAAGGCTGTGCGTGAAGAAATTCTGAGGTGCGGCGGTGAGATTCATTTCGGAACGGCCATGCAGGATTTGCTGCTCACCTGTCCTCATCCCGGAGAATTTCGGGTGGACGGTGTTGTCGCTCAGGACGGACGCGAGTGGCACGGCCCAGTGATTCTCGCTACGGGGCATTCCGCCCGCGATGTCTATCGCATGCTCTTCAGCCATTCTATTCCTCTCGAGCCGAAAGGTATTGCAATGGGCGTGCGTCTCGAACATCCTCAGGCACTCATCGACCGCATTCAATATCATTCGCCGCAGGGGAGGGGCTCATACCTTCCGGCTGCCGAGTACAGTTTCGTCACCCAGATTGACGGGCGCGGAGTCTATAGTTTCTGTATGTGTCCGGGCGGTGTTGTCGTTCCTTCGGCCACCGGACCCGAACAGGTCGTTGTCAACGGGATGTCGGCCTCGACGCGCAGCGGACGTTTCTGCAATGCCGCAATGGTGGTGGAAATCCGTCCGGAGGATATTGCTGCCATTTCGGCACAGATAGAACTCGACCCGGCTCTTCTCCACACACCGTTGAGCGTTCTGGCTCTCCAGGAAGCGTTGGAACGTGTCACGTGGCTCAACGGCAACCGCTCACAGCAGTGTCCCGCCCAACGCATGCAGGATTTCGTTGACGGACGTCTTTCCGACACTCTCCCCGCCGTGAGCTATGCGCCTGGAGCTGTTGCCTCTCCGCTCCATTTCTGGCTTCCCCGCTTCATCGGTCAGCGGCTGCGGTCGGCTTTCTCCGTTTTCGGTCGTAATGCACGCGGGTTCCTGACCAACGATGCCGTCCTTTTGGCCTCCGAGACACGCACCTCGTCTCCGGTGCGAATTCCCCGAGACCGCGACCTCTTTACCCACCCTTCCGTGGCCGGTCTCTATCCGGCAGGAGAGGGGGCGGGTTTTGCCGGAGGCATCGTGTCGGCTGCCCTCGACGGTGAGAAATGTGCCGAGGCTTTGTTGGCTAAATTGTGAAATTTCTGTATATTTTCCGCATCAATATTCGGAAATAAACTTTTTTAGCCCTTGAATGTCATTTTTTCGGCCAAAAGTTTGGCAGATTCAAAAAAAAACATCACTTTTGCACCGTTCAATATTGAACTAAACGTAATCAAGACAAAAAATTCAGAACAAAATGTTATTTTAAAATCATCTTTTATTGATTCGGGTTTTTTATATACAAGCTGTTCCATATTTATTCTCTACTACTTCCTTGTAACAATTTTCTATTTGCTTATAAATTTCTTCTACAGTCATCATAAAACCTGCGGGTCTGCCGTAAAACTTAATCGGAATATTAACCGCACCTGCAATACTTGCTTTAATATCCTGAAGCATTTGCCCGCAGTTAAGCTCAATATCAAGTATTCCGTCAACTTTTTCTGCAATTTCTCTTACAATTTTTTCGGGGAACGGATTAACAAGGATAGGTCTGAATAAACCAACCTTCATACCGTTCTTTCTCGCAAGTTTTACCGCTGCTTTTGCCGTTCTTGCAATACTTCCGAACGCAGTAATCATAAGTTTTGCGCCTTCCGTTTCATATTTTTCAAATATATTTTCATTTTCCAAAATAGTTTCATATTTTCTGAAAATCTTTTCTACTCTTTTTTGCAAAGATTCCTGTTCTCGCTCAATAGAAGCAATAAATCTTGGAGCTCTGCCTTTTGCACCTGTTAATGCCCAAGAAGACTGGTCAATCTCAGGATAAGGATATTCATTAATAACCGCAGGTTCCATCATTTGACCTAACTGACCGTCTGCAAGCAAGCAAACAGGCGTTCTATATTTTTGAGATACATAGAAACATTTATAAGTCAAATCAATACATTCCTGAACGCTTGAAGGAGCGTATGTAACAAGTTTATAGTCGCCGTTTCCTCCGCCTTTTGTAGCTTGAAAATAGTCACCCTGTGAAGGATATATATAGCCTAAACCGGGACCACCTCTCATAACGCTTACTAAAACGCATGGTATTTCATCACCTGCTATATAAGATATGCCTTCTTGCATTAATGCAAGAAGGCATATCTTATATAGC
>CALBPV010000035.1 GCA_937899265.1 uncultured Bacteroidales bacterium | reverse complement strand
CAAAAAGTTTTCCAAGCCTCTATCGTCGGACGATGGACCCGCAAAAAGTTTTCCAAGCCTCTATCGTCAGACGATGGACCCGCAAAAAGTTTTCCAAGCCTCTATCGTCGGACGATGGACCCGCAAAAAGTTTTCCATGCCTCTATCGTCGAACGATGGACCCTCAAAAAGTTTTCCATGCCTCTATCGTCGAACGATGGACCCTCAAAAAGTTTTCCGAGCCTCTATCGATAATCGATGGACCTGAAAAAAGTTCCGGGAGCCGCCATCGATTATCGATGGACCCCAAATCCGGTTCCGGCACCGAAACCCATTCCGCAGGAAGAGGCATCGGGACGTTTCAGTGAGAAAGCCGTTGATAGTAATGAAGGAAAAGGGTCTTGGGACTTCGCGAAGAGAAACTTGTAAGGAAAATATTCCAATTGCCGATGATGAGAATCCGGTGGTGTTGACTGCGTCCGAAGAGATAGCGCAGGCCGTGGGACAGAATTTTGAAGAGACTTCGAAGGGCGATGAGGCACCGGGTGACAAAGCGTAGCAGAGGCTTTCCGGAGGTGTAGAAGAGGACCGTTCCCCTGACAGCGGCGGGCATCAGGGCGGTTTGGGTCATCGATGTCGATTTGCCCGACATACCACCGAGATGGACAAGGCTTGCATCGGCATCCACCCAACATTGCCAGCCCTGCAGGTTGAGCCGGGTGGAGAGGGCGATGTCTTCGGGGGTGAAAAAGTAGTTTTCGTCGAACCATCCCATGGACTTGAAAACCTCCGTACGAATGAGAAAGGCGGCTCCGATGATGTTGTAGGACTGAAACAGCCCTTTCTGATTGACATAGTCGGAGACCCGGACGGTGGGATTGCAGAGGAAGTCAAAGATAAAAGAAATCCAAGGGTAGGGAGGTCGCCCGCACACTTGGACAGAGCCGTCGGGATTGTCGAGGCGGGGGGAGAGGATGGCAACACGCTTCGGTCTAAGTTCCAAGTTCAAAGTTCCAAGTTCAAAGTTCTCTATACGGGAGAAATCATCGACCAGCTGATCGATGACGGGCATGGTGAAGTAAGTATCGTCATTGAGGACGAAGGTGTATTCTCCCGTCACTTGTCGCAGGGCGAGATTGTTATTCTCGGAGAAGCCTCTGATTTCGTGGCTCTCAATCCAATGCACGCGGGGATATTTCTGTTTCGCATCGAGAAGGTTCTCAGGGGAGAACATATAGGCCACTACCCAAATCTCGTATGGAACATGGGTGAACTGTCGGATGCTGTCGAGGCAGGGATATAACTGCCTGACATTGTTCATGGAGACGATGACGATGCTGACCATTAAGTTTCAGGTTTCAGGTTTCAGGTTTCAAGTTTCAAGTCAAAAGTCAAAGGTGAAAAGTTTCATTCTATCACCAAAAGTTTAGTGACGCAACCCTCCTTGCCGTCTGCATCAATGCCCCAGACAAAATAGACCCCGGAGGGCACACGCGAGCCGGAGGGACCGCAGCCGTCCCATGTGACCATGCCGCCCGAAGAACGGGTGGTGAAGAGGACGTGGTTGCGAATGTCGGTGATGCGCACTACGGTATTGTCCATGAGGCCCATGATGTGGACTTGACCTGAGAACTCGGGACGCAGGGGATTGGGGTAGCAGTAGGCATGGCTGTAGTCGGAAGCCCCGGCCACGCCGTCGGTGACATAACTGCATATACCTCCGTCGGACGAAATGTAGAGCGTGCCGGTGGCCTCGTCGTAGGCCAGTGCCAGAATGTTGTCGGAGGGCAGGGGAGAATTGAGCGTTGTGAAATGCTCAATCTGCGTCAATCCGTCTTCGGAGAGGAGATAGAGTCCGTTGTCGGAGGTGCCTATCCACTTGCGGTTGGCTGCATCGACAACGATGCATGTGGTGTTGATGCCTGCCATAAGCCAGTCGGCGAGGTTGGTGCCGTCGTTGCGGGGTATCTTGGGACGGCGCACCGAGCCGGGATTGTTGAAGCCGTCAATCTGCGAATCAATCACAAATGGACCGGACGAAGTGAGGAGCCAAATGGCACCGTTGCGGTCCTCACAGATGTCGTTGTAGTAGTAGGGATAAAGCGTGTTGCCGTCCTGGTCGGTGAGCGACGAGAAGGACGCAATGGCATCGTCGGAGGTGTCGGACGTTGTCAAAGCGTCATAGACCATTCCGACGCGGCAGCCGTTGTAGGGGAAGTTGGATATCGTCCAAACGATGTGATAGGGATCCTTTTCGGCACGAATGATGCGCTGAATGCTCTCGCCGGTATTGCCGTTGAAGGCCTGAAAGCGATGCCATTCTCCGGCTGCAGAGAGGCAGGTGAGGGGCCAGGAAGTGCCTGCACAGCCGAACCAGAGGTTGCCGTAGGAGTCGCGACAGAGAGCCGTACAGCGAGTGATGGAGGCACCGGAGAATTCGGGCAACGGACTGTTTTTGTAGTCCAACCGATGAGCCACAGAGTCGCCGGCAAGGACGTAAACGCCGTAGTTGAGCGATCCCACGTATGCGGTGTCGCCCTCGGCATTGCGGGCGAAGGAAGTAAGTCCCCGGAACGAGCCGCCCAAAGAGCGGGACGTGAGTTGGGAATCAATTGTTTTTTGGGTGATATTTTCCCAAGAGTCAGCATCGGAATCAAGTGTAGATAGGACACCCGTCTGGTTGGCAATTGCATAGTAGCCGCCGCTCATCAGGCCTCCGGTGACGGCGGTCAACATGCCGTCCTCCCAGGTGAGATTGCCCATGCGAGCAGCCCCCAACTCAGAGAATGCCAATGGAGTGTCATCACAGCGGAATGTGGCTGAGCCTGAAGCCGATATCTCGGGAGCCGAAAGACGATAGATGCCGTCGGTGAGATGAACCATGTAGAATACGGTGTCGTTGAGCTGTGTGAAATTCTGTCCTATCGTGACAGGTTCGCTCATCGCAACGGCACGCGACAGGTCAGAGAGATTTATCAGCTGAATGCCGTTACCCGAAGCGAATATGTAGTTGCCGACGTGGTAGAGGGAGGTGTAGGTCTGCCGATTGTCGTAAGCCTCGAATTCACCAGCAGAGCTGAAACGGTAGAGACGTTTGTCTGTTGTGCTGAACCAAGCTTGGGTATTTTCCCCGTATGGGAATACAATGGCCTGTGAGAGGACAGCCGAGGACACTTGCTTCCAGTTGTCGCGAACATAGATGTTGTCTGTAAGGGCGCAACGGAACAGTCCCGACGTGGTGGAATACCAGATGTAGCCTCCGTATTCGAAAGCTTCCAAAATGCCCGTCGCTACGGAACAAGAGTAGTCAAATGCCTTGTCAAGCAAGTTGACACAAACGAAACCGAAACCCAGAGAAATGAAGAGCCGGTGGTCCTGAACTTGCGTCCGGTTGAGCGTACGGTCGCCGTAGATGACCTTGTTGGCCAGGTCGGGGATGTTGGATACAGAGCCGTCCTCGTCAATCACGTCGATATTGCCGTCGGCGTAAACAATAGCCAGAGCCGAGAGTTCATCACAGGCATGAATGGAAAAAATCTCAGTGCCACTCAGCCCGTCGAGGCGTGTGACCGACCGGGCAAGGATGCTGTCGCCCTCGATATCCGCCACGAAGAGATGGTTGACCGAGAGGGTGTAGAGCTTGTTGCCCACCCGCTGCATGTCGGTGTAGTAGGAATAGGACTGCCAAACCTTCCACTCGCCCAAGGTAGCAGCCTCGGGGGCGCACGGAGCGGAAATTAGGAGCGATACTATGATTGCGAAAAACTTTCGTTTCATCGGCAGAGACTTATTTCAAGTTAAAAGTTTCAAGTTAAAAGTTTCAAGTTAAAAGTTTCAAGTTAAAAGTTTCATTTAGAAAGCACGGAACGACCAATAATCATTGCCCCGGGAGAGGCGAAGCCGGCTCTTGTTGAGTTGGTCAATGTGGAGACGCACATTGTTGCGGTCTGTCCAGCCCAAGCGATTGCGAAGTTCGGCCGACAGGTTGTCGCCGATACCGTCAAGGGGTACGAATTTCATGATGAGGCTGTCGCCTCGGTGTTGGAATCCACCTCGGTAGTCGGTCGCATTATGCAGTTCATATTGCGAGACGGAGAAGAAAACCACGCTGCTCTGGAACGACAGAAAGAGATCGTCGGGCTGACTGGTTGAGTCCGAAACTTGCATATCGGTCAACTGCCAGCGACCGTACAAATCGCCGATGTCTCCATCGTTGGTACAACTGCAGAAGAGCAGCAATGAGTTAACAACGACAAGGAAAAACACTGAATATTTTCTCATATCAGAATAACGCATGAGTCGTGAAATTATTGTTTGAAGGGAGTGAAAGGTGCGGCTACGGCCTTGAGTACACAGCCGAGGGCAACACTTCGGGTGGAATCGTCCAAGTTGACAGTTTCGTATTTATGCCAGCTCTTCTCGTAGTCGGTAACGATATGAACTGTATTGTCATCGGTTACCGAACAGTGGAAGACGGGAGCCAAAAGCGTCTCAAACAGCGTTGCCGATGCGATATAGGTACCTACAGCCTCGGTGAGATGAGAACCGTCACGAGTGAGGTAGTGGGGCGTATTGACGGGGGAATGTCGGGCGTATTGAACCGCCTGGCAAACGGGAACAATCACATCCACATATCCGCTGTTCAACAGGTGGAGGCTGGCTGCTATGTTCCAGCGTTGATTCATGTCTCCGGTTTCGTCTTCATCGCTCAGCCTTGCCCATACATTGTGCCATACAATGATAACGTCCGGGTTGGGACACTCTCTGCGGAGCACATTCACAAGCGTATCAATGTAGGGATGGAAAGAACGCGAATCATTCGCTCGAGAAGATATTTGCTGGAGCATGACCATGTCCCAAGGCTGCCTGACAAGCGCCTCCAACGTCCCCGAGTCGGAGGGGACGGTCACAGCACCGGCCTGTCGTTCGAGGTGAAGGATTTCGTGCTGTCTGTAAGCTTGAGCCCAATAGTCCAGCCCTTTGTCGGAGACAGTGACTGCATAAATACAGAACTTTTCATAATCTGCGTTCAGATGGGCGGCAATGGTATCAATCCATTCGATTGCTATCCTTGTATAACTGTTGCCAATGGCGAGGATACGCAACGTGTCACTGCGGAGCACAATAGGCGGATTGGTATGCGTCTCGTCAGGGAAGTCAGACAGAGGGATAAAATCGTTCTCCTCGCAGCCAGCCAAGCAAGCTGCAAGACACCCCGCCAATAAGGGTTTCATCAGGGAGAAGCAGAAGCTCATGAGTCTCAAAGTTTTCGGTTGAAGTGATAAGACACTTTTATATCGAAGGCTGTGTTGTCGCCATAGAGCGAACCGTGGTCCATGGCAAAGGCTACCGAGAAACGGAGCTGTTGCTGCGGGCGAATCTTCCAGAGGTAGTTGGCCTCTGCGAGGAGATTGTTGCTGTGCATACGGTGGGGTGACGGGATGAACGGCGTGCCATAGCTTGTGCGGGTGGAGCAGAGCAGTCGGTAGGAGAGACCTTGGATGGCCAGAATGTGACCGGTAACTCCGATGTGGAATCCCCGCACCCGGTTGTCGGTGAAGGAGAGATAAAAGTCGCTGTTATAGACGGGTGACTTGAGCATGGGCGTGCCGATGGACTGACCTCGATGGGCGTAGCCGGAATAGTAGAAATTGTTGTAGTAGTTGTCGGCACCGCGTGCTTCATGGGGAAGCTGCGACGAAATGTCGCGGGAGAAATCGGCGGGAGCCCAGTGGATGGGGCCGCTCTGGTCGGTAGTCTGTAGATATTCCACGACAACACCGTCGATGTAGTCCGGGTCGCAGTGTTTCCACTCCAAGCCCCAAAGACCGTCCCAGCCGTTGCGTTTGGCCATACCGGAACCATCCTCGAAGAAATCTTCCACGTAGGCCGAGACAGACCATGCGAAACGATCGTCGTAATAATGCTCCTGATTGTAGGTCAGCATGGCATCCAAAGAACCGAGGTGATTGCCATAGGAGAAATTGGCATCACCGGCGAGGTCGGTGTTATCACCGGACTTGGGAATGAGGACCTTGAAGAAATCCTTGAACCGCACATCGTCGGAGAATGTCTGGAAATCGGACTCGATATTGTTGTGGGTTGTACCTCCGAACTGCACCGCGTGTTCCAGCCCCGCCGATATGACGAACATCTTCTCGGGATTCGAGCGGAAATGAATCTGTTTTTGGTGGTAGAAGATTTTGTTGGTCATCACGGCGTAAGGGCGACGATGCATGTCGATGCCCCGGGCTGCATAAAAGTCCATGAACTCGCCGAAACGGGTCTCCATCCAGTCATCGTCCATGAACCTGCCGTAGCTGGCATCGACATAGACTTGGAGCCACCCTTTGGTCCACGGAAAGTCGATGAATCCATTGGTCCCGACACGCACTTGGGGGATGGGACGGCTGTTGCCCGACCATACCATTGAACCTGAGGACAGAAGACGGTTTCTCAATATCGGCTCCTGTTCCCACGCACCTGCTTTGGCGAAGGCATATTTCCATGAAGCTCCGACGGCTGCCTGCTGGAGATAGAACTTGGAGTAGTCATCCTTCTGCAGCTGGATGTCGGCCACGGCCCAAAGACGGGTAGCCCCGAAATCCCGGGTATATTCGGCAGCGGCGCGGAGATAGCCGGTGTTCTTGTCGGCCGACAGGATGCCATGCCGGTTGGCCGTGAGGTAGTAGGGCGTGAAGTCACCACTGCCTGCGGCTCCTTCGGCAGCTATGGAGAAAGTAATTGCATTTTGGGCCTGCAGCGAGGTTCCCAGCATCCAAAGGCCAAGACACAGCGTCAAAGATTTATTTTTCATTTAATACTGTATTGTAGAATTGTAATAACTTTTGTTTGTAGCATTCTTCTGAGAAATGACCGACCGCGTACTCTTGCGCCTGTTTTATCATTTTTACAGGCATTGTTTGCGTGACTGCGGTCATTCGGTCAGCACACTCCCGGTCTGTGTCAAAGAGAAGCCCGGTTTCTTCATGAAGAACAAACTCGGTATGACCGCCCGTGTTTCTGGCTATCACCGGACATCCGTAAAACATCGCTTCAATGGTCACACGGCCCTGGGCTTCGTTCTGCGAGGTCATCAGAAATGCCGTCGCACGGGAAAGGACGGGTTTGATGTCAGACACATATCCCAAAAACTCTACATTGTCATCGAGACGGTTCTGAGAGATGAGCGAGAGAATCTCCCGACGGTAGTTTTCGTCTTCGAACTTGCCGGCAATCTTGAGTTTGTAGCCTTGTTCTGCCAACCCTGTAAGGGCAAAAGCACGGATAGAGGTTTCGCAACTTTTGGCCGGAGAAATGATGGCCGAGCAGAAGAAGAAAAACGGCTCCTTTCGAGGGATGAGGCATACGTCAGAAGTTTTTCTGACGGCATCCCAAAGAACCAATGCCCTCGAGCTCTTTTCCAAATGCCAGTGATTGTAGATGGCTTGAGTGATGGCAATGACTCCGTCCGCAGCTTGAATCTGAGCCAGAAGCCGCTTCCATCCGCGGAAGGGGGTGAGGCGGAAATCAAGATTCTGATATTCGCGCAGATGCCAGACATGTTTAGCTCCCAGACGATGAGCCATATCCACGCCCATATCGATGACAGAGGTGTTGGTATGGACGATATCGGCATGGTGCAGTTTCCGGGCGCAATAACTGATACACTCCTTATTATATATAGAGTTTCTCAGACGCTTGGGCCAATAGTGGAGCCAATGTACCCAACGTTTGGGATGACGCACATTGTTCTCGAAACGATGAATAAGGACGCTGATGCCCCGCTTGCGGAAATAATCGGCCACAACGCCGTCTTCGCTGAGTAGGACAGTAGCTTCCACCTCTTCGCCAAGGGCAGAAATAAGGTTTGCCAGCGAGAGGGGAGAACCGGCCAGGCGGTGCGGATCGTGACAGATATAGAGAACTTTGTACATAGATGTCAGCTTTTCAGCCTCGTTCGGGCTGATAGAGTTTCATCAGTTTCCGATAGTATTGTTCGGCATCGAACTCGCGGCGTGCCCTTTCGGCAATTGCGGCGTAGTCGAACTTGTGGGTCATGGCCTCTTGCAGCACGGACTCCAAGCTGTGCTGCACGCCGGAACGGAAGAGCATTCCGTTGTTGTCGTCAATCATTTCGGGAATACCTCCGATGTAGGCACCGATGACGGGGGTTCCGATGCAGAGCGACTCGACGATGGAGAGGGGATTGTTTTCGTACCACTCGGAAGGAACGACAGAGAAGGCTGCCCGGGAAGCCAGTTGCAGAACCTCGTGATAGGGGAGAAGTCCGTAAAACTCGATTTTGTCGGACGCATATTTGGCACGGAGTTCTTCCAGAAGTTCGCCGTCGCCGGCCACTTTGAGCCGGAGACCCAAATAACGGACGGCTTTGCAAAGGGTGCGGATGCCTTTCTCGGGGGAGAGACGTCCGCCGTAGAAAAGATAGTCTTCGCGGGGCTTGGCATTGACGGGCGGCATCTCGGAGATATCGCGGAAATTGTGAATCATCGCGAGCTGCGAGTCGGGAATGCCGGCTTCATGCATCATGTCGCGCATGAACTCGGAAGGGCAGAGGAACACATCGGTAGCCCATTTCAAATAGTCGAGGTTCCACTTTTTCTGTTCGAAATAGCCCAAGAGGCTGGCAAAGAAAGAATCCTTGACACAGCAGTTCCAAACGACTTCGCCGGGTTTTTGGATACAGGCGGAACAATTCTCTTCGCCCCGGCAACGGCAATCGTAGCGCGGACAGATGAGTTTGTAGTCGTGGAGCGTCCAAATCACACGAATGCCACGCCGTTTGGCCAAGACAGCCAGAGCCGGTGACAATTGGGTATGTATATTGTTGAGATGGACGATGTCAGGACGGAAATCTTCGAGCATCTTGGACCATCGCTCCTTGACCTCTTCACAACCGAACGGACGCAAGATGGCATCCATGGGATGCTTGACATTGCGGTACGACACGCGCGAGGGAAAATAGGAGGACCAGGGAGTGTCGAAGTTGTCGGGATACTGCATGGAGAAGATGGCTGTCTCGTGGCCGTGTTCGCGCAGCATCTTTTCGAGGGCGATGGAATAGGTGCAGTCACCGCCTCGGTTGTACCAATACTTATTGCAAATCAGAATTTTCATATCCTAAAAGAATGACGGGAATGCATAAAAGAAAGTTTCGTACGGAACGACAACGTTACCTTTGTCAAGGTGGAACACTTGCATTGTCAGAACCGTGATATTCCGATAAATGAAATAGGCAGAAATAAAGAAGAGAAAACCAAAGGCAATCCAGTTTTTGCGATACTCAATAACGTTGGCAAAGACAACGGGCATGGTCAACATACCGTAAAGGAACAGTCGCCCCCAGATAGATGAGTCATTGAAGAGATTGCAAATGACGATGCTCAGCATAAGAATCACGAAGTATCCGGAGCGAAATATCCTGTCGTTGCCGAACAGACAGCAGAAGATGCCAATGAAAGTGAAGGGCCAGAGATTCGGATTGAAAAAGCCGGAGGCAGCAGCCGTTTCCATATTCTGGACGGCATAGAGCGAATAGCGGCGCAGTACGCCAATGCCTTGGCCCAAGAAATCGAAAATGCTCAGAACAAGTTCTTGGAACGAGAAAAAACTTTGAACACCGATGACGTAGGACAAGGCAAGAATCCCCACCCACAGGTACCGTGAGATCCGGATGCGTGAACTGAAGAAAAGCAGGGGAATGGTCACAAGGGATGAGGCATGAAGACTCAGTGCCAAAAGCATGAAGATGACAGCTTTGATTGGATTTCTGCCCGGGGGGACGGGTATTTCCGATTCATCGTCCGACGTTGCCTCTTGATCGGCCGGTGTGTCAATCTCGAAATCGTTGCCCATCCAATAGTAGAAGCCAAGCAAGACCATGGATTCTGCCATGGATTGACGAATACCGCTCATATAATGGAAAAGGAACCAGACGCTCGTGCTGCCGATGGAAAACAATAGTATGGACAATACGGGATTCCGGGATGTCCTGTAGCTCAGGTTCAGAATGCCCCAAAGAGAGAGAATGCCGGTAGTGAGGATAAAGAGCCAGTCGGTATTGGCATACAAAAAGTTAGTGATATACAGAAGGACGAGAAATCCGAAATCCACGTCGGTGCCGTATCCTCCCTCGGGGTGATTGAAAGAAGCAATATAGTTGTCGGTATCTGTTCCCACAGTGGTGGCTCGTAGTCCCACAAAGGCAACAAGCAGTGCGGCCGAAACCCAGAAGACTCGTTTCTTGTTGTCCGGACTCAAGAAGAACGAAAGGGCGGTCAGCAAAACTTGTAAGCCATAATATATGAGAAACGGCTCCATTTCAGCGACTTTGGTTGATTCTTATTTTAGGTTTTTCAGCATAAACAACAGCATTGGCGGGGATGTCCTCCAAAACGACGCACCCGGCTCCGATTACCGCATAGTCTCCTATGGTTACCTTGCCTGCAATGGTTGCACCCGTGAAGATTTTGACATGGTTGCCGATGGTGGGTCTGTCATCGTTGTCATGAGAGCCGACACCCAAGGTCACATTGTGCCAGACTTCACAGTTTTCGCCCATGCGGACGGCCCCCAAGCGAGTATTGCCTCCATGATGAATCACAAGTCCGGCTCCATAGTATTCTTGTGGTCTCGCAAGTGCCAAGAGGGACTGCCCCGGCAAGTACCACTGAGTCAGTCTTCGGAGGCCTCCCATGCGGCTATAGCATAACGAACGGTATTCGGGCAGCAGGGAGAGTTGGAAATCGTCCCGTAAATTGGGTTGTCGTTGCGTTCTCAGTACCTTGATATACCATTGCAGACGGTCCTTCTCGATAATGCTGCGCCGTGAAGACAAACGGCAGAGCATCAGGAAGGGCCAGTGCCAAAGCAGTGGAATCCAGAAAAGTGTCTCGCGAAGAATATTCATTTGAAATAACTTTTAATCCATTCAATCACGTATGTAAGCGAGGGATAAAGGTGTGCTATACGGGCGTTCTCTTTGAGCGTGCGGCGATAGTTATCGGGTTTGGACGAATTGCCATCTCCATATTCATAATAAGAAAGCGGACGGGGAATATGTTCGAGTTTCTTTCCCTCCTCCCATAAGGAACGCACGAACCGATAGTCGGCACAAATGGGATATTCTTTCCAAAGGAAGGGATGCGCCTTCATCCAGGCTGTCGGACAGTAGATGGACTGATGGCAGATGCCGATGCCCCAAGGTTTGTCGGGGTGTTCCGTGAAGGGTCTGGCCTTTCGGAGTATATGTCCCCCGGTTGTCACCAATACACAGTCTCCGTAAAGTATGCAGCTGGGTTCTCTGCTATCCAATTGCAATGAGGCCAATGTTTCTGAATCGTAGAAGGTGTCGCCCGCATTCATAAATACAATCCAGCGGCTCTCCGCCCTTTGGATGCCTTTGTTCATACCGTCGAAGATGCCGTTGTCTTTCTCCGATATGATTTGTGAGGCAATGCCGCTGCTGCGGGCTATTTCCACCGTGGCATCGTGTGAACCTCCATCAACAACAATCCATTCCCAGTCCTTCCAGATTTGCGATGCGATGCTGTCAATGGTGGTCTGTAGGGATGCCGCCGCGTTGTATGTCACTGTGACGATGGTCAGAGTCTTCATCGCTTGAATGTTTTTTTTAGCCGGCGCAGTGTCACCCGGATTTTGTTGAGCATGACGACGCGTTCATCGTTGTGTAGTCCAATTTCATATACAGTCCATGCGGTTGACAGCACACAAGTGAGGGTTACCACGATGATGGTTCCCCACTCGCTTTGCAAGCTGAGGTAGTGGCTGACCGTGTAAGGCACGATGGATGCCATAATGGTGATAGCCACGACACGCACTATCACGTCGCGGGTGAAATTAAACTCATCGCCACGCGAAAGTGCATTCTGGGCAATGCGAATTTTTATGACTGTAATAATGAGCGATGCAACGATGGCGATATTGTAGCATGACGATGCCGCCCATCCCAGTTTGTAGGCAACCCATGAGAGCGGAAGAATCATCACTTGACAGAGACCTGTCAGAATCTGGTACCATTTGATTTTGCCCGTAGCATAGATGAAGGTGTCGAGCGTGTAGGTGAGTGACTGTATCATGCAGTTCAAAAGCGCCAGACGAACGAAGCCTATCAGTTCAAAAGGATAGTCTTTCAGCCAGATGTGCAGCACTTGTGGCATGAGCAGAATCAGCGGAAGCGAAATGCCGAAATAGAGGTAATAGCAGAATCGGGCTCCTTTGTTGACAAGGGTAATCATGTCGGCAATATGGCCGGATGCATAGTTCTTTACAATGGCCGGATTGAGCGCAATGGCCACGTTGCGCGTAAAGTTTGAAACGGCATTCTCCACTTGGTAGGCCAGTCCTCGGGCAGCATTCACCGAAAGGGCAAAAAAGAGGTTCAGCAGCAGGTTGATGCCTTGGTTGGATGCAATCTGAGAACCGGTGCCCAAAAGGTTCCATCCCAGGAATGACGAGAATTCCCGCAGTGTCTTTTTGTCCAGCTTGCGAGAGTAGTGAACATCGGGGAACCGGTGTTTGCAATAAATGCCATAGACCAAACGTACAATCGCTGAGGTAATGACAATAAGTACTGCATAAATCTTGAGAGAGTCTCCTTCGAGGAAGGGGAGAATCAAGACGGCTCCGAGTTTCAGTACTGCTTCGAGGATGGAAATATACGCAAAGGCGGTCATCTTCTCGTAAGCAATGACCAAAGAAGTGTAAGGGATGCTCAAAAACTGGAATACAAGAGCAATCAACGAACATTGCAATACCCAATGGGTCGCACTGATGCGGTCAGCCGGGATGTTATGTACATAATTGTCGATATATTCCACGCCGATAATTTCACAGAGCACTACGACGGAAAGACCTGCAATGATGTGAACATTGAGCGAAGTGGAGAATACCCTGCTGATGGAGTCTGGCGTGCCCGCTCCGATTTCGTAGGTGATGAAGCGCTGGGAGGCGATGGTCAGGGTGATGGTGACGATGGAGAACATAGCCACGAACTGACCTATCAGAGAATAGATACCATAATCATCCACACCCAACGTTGCCAACACTACACGGGCAGCGTAGAGGTTGACAGCCATCACGAAAAACGTTCGGATATAGAGCGCTAACGTGTTTTTAGCTATTTGTTTAGATGATGTTTGGTTCATATAAAGGACGGTCAAAAGTCAAAAGTCAAAAGTCAAAGGTTCAGCCTACCCCCAGCCCCTCCCTGAAGGGAAGGGGGCAAGGTCAAAGGTCAAAGGCGCTCAACCGTGAATTTTTGAAAAAAGAGGATGCTTTTTTTGTAATAGTCTTTGCAGTAGGCAAGCCACAGGGCTGAAATGACAAAACCGAGAAAAGCCCATACCAAGACAATCTTCTTTCGCGAAGAATCAGGCTCTGTCGGGTATGCGGGAGGATTCAGGACAGCAAATGCAGGCTTCTGTTCGAGCAGTGTGGCTTCGGCCAGATAACGCTGCTGCGTGATTTGCTGAAGGGAGCGAAGGGTAAGTTCCATCTCAGACTGCAGTCGTTCTTTTTCGGCACTTATCAACTCGTTCGAGATGCTGCGGTTTTTTCCTACGAAATCTGCATAGTCGGCTTGTTTGGCACGATATTCGGCATAGAGAGAATCCGACAAACTCTTGTAGCCTCGCAAGTCTGCTGCTGCCTTCGAGGTCTTGTACCGAATGATGGATTGCTGCAGAATGTCCAAAATCGCGGCGTTGAGCATCGTGGCAACCATGGGGTCGGTTTCAGTCACAGAAACGGTAATCGTCATCGTCTTGATGTTTTGTGTGACGCTGATGTTCTTGCCAATCTGCCCCAATCGGGCCATGTCTTTCTCGCTGAGCAATATGTATGGCGGTGTTTTGGCTGAATCTGCAGAAACTGCTGCCGGAAGAGGTTTGTAGCCTCGTATCTTCTGCATGATGATGCCCGGAAGTTTGACTACATAAACATACAGTGGTGTAGGTTGCTTCTTGTACCACGCCAGATAGGGTATCATCGTCGTGTCCTTTGCGGAATGCACGGGCGTTTCCGTCACTTGGATAAGGAAGGGAAGGGACGATGCAATGTCGGGAAACATCGAAGGGTCAATGGCATCGGTGGATTCCAGTCCTCCGACGTTCATGCCAATCATACTTGCCAGACTTGACAGATTGGAAAGACCTGTTTGTTCGGGTGCCAAAGAGGATTGTACTGTATATTCGTATGGTTTGGTGAATGCAATGAATACACCCAAAGCAGCACAGCCTACAATCCACCACAGCATGGTCTTCCGGCCAAGCCATAGTTTTGTAAAGAACCCTTCCCAGTCAAATTTCTTCTTATTAGCCATTCTGTATTGATTAGAGTTGTCAATTGTCCTAAAGGACGGTCAAAAGTCAAAGTTCAGCCTACCCCCAGCCCCTCCCTAAAGGGAAGGGGGCAAGGTCAAAGGCGCTCAACCACCTTATTTCAACATGTTGGCAATTGTGGCGACCATTGTGGCCAAAGAGGCGGAAGCTGTAGCCACCGACATGGTCTGTTGAACGTTCCAGTTGGACTGGTTCTTCATCGGCACGATGATTTCGCATCCGGGTTCGATGATGCCGCGTTTGCGAAGTTTGGCACGGGTCACCTCGCCATTCATATAGACTATGTAGGCTTTGCTCTTCTTGGCTTCGTTGCCGAAACCGCCGGCCTGTTCGATATAATAACGTACCTTTTTGCCTTCGACGTATGAAACGGTGTTGGGATACATCACTGCGCCTGAAATCTTGACGGTATTGGTGAATTCCGGAATCTCCAATACATCTCCGTCGCGAAGCACCAAATCCATATCCGTACCGGGACTGGCAAGTGCTTTCTCGAGATCGATACCGACAGAATACTGTGAGCTGGTACCGAGCCGTGTCAAATCGACAGAGTCGCGTGCAGTTCGGGCCATCGCTATGGCATCTTCCTGACGCAGTTTCTCCTCTTCGCTGATACGGCGGGTGAGACGTGCACCTTTGGCATAGCCGAAAGAGGTCAGACCTCCGGCTTTTTCGATGACGGATGATAGTCGTTCGTTCTTGTGGGTGAGGGCATATTCGCCGGGGAACAGCACTTCGCCCTTGACCGTGATGTTCTGCTGTTCGCTGTAGCGGGGAGACTGGCGGATGTAAACCTCGTCGTAGGGTGCGAGTTCAAAGTCGTTGTCTGTCTTGAAGTTTTCGCCGAGTTTGAAACGGAAGGTTTCCGAAAGGACTTCCGATTCGTTTTCGCCCGAAGGATCCTTGATGCGGCGAGCCACATCGACACGCGAGGTTGCAGCCGATTCCAAGAGACCTCCGGCCTGCACTACAAGGTCTTCGATGGTCATGCCCTTGGCAAATACATAGTTGCCGGGACGTGCCACTTGGCCGTGGATGGCAACAATGGGCATGTCGTTGAGATCGTGAATCGAGGGAATGTAGAGCATGTCGTTCTTCTGGAGCGGAACGTCGGCTACAGAGCCGTTCATGATGCCGGCGACATCTATGGAAATCATAGAGCGGGTATAATCAGCATTTTCGCGTTGGAGCACGGCATGATTGGTAAATGCATCGCCCATCAGGCCGTCTGCCGCCTCGATGAGTTGCCGCACGGTATTGATGACTCCCAACTGATAGAGGCCCGGCCGACAGACAGCACCGCGGATTTCGAGTTTGTTGGTGTAGCGGTCCAACACGCCTTCCACTTCCACCACATCGCCGTCCTGGGTTTTGAAGGTGGAGTATTCGTTGCGGTTGACGGTACAGATTTCCATCTCCTGGTTGTTCTCGCGTACGACGCGGAGAGTCTTGTTGTAGGCTTTTTTGCCGAATCCGCCGGCATAGCGGATAAGGTCGCTCAGCGTTTCTCCCTCCTTCATTTCATATAGCATCGGACGACGGATGTTGCCTTTCATTTCGACCAACTGTTCGTAGGACGGAACAATGACCACGTCGCCTTCCTGCAAAAGGATATCGCCGTCGAGTTTCCCTTTCAAGATGAATGAATAGACATCGATGGTGCCTACAGTGTGTCCGTTACGGATGATGCTGACCTTGCGGAGACTTCCGATGTCGCTCACACCGCCTGCGCTGTAAAGGGCATGGAAGGCTGTAGCGAACGACGAGAGGTTGTAAGTGCCGGGCATGGCAACTTCTCCCATGACATTGACTTGGATGGTACGCGCTTGGCCGAGTGATACGAGAAGTTGTGTCGTACCGTCCTGTCTGTCAAGGCCTGAGTATATTTTGGAAAGTTGTCCGCGAAGGTAACGCTGGCATTCCTCGATGGTCTTGCCGGCCAGTTGGATGGGTCCGAGATTTTCGACCGTAATGTTCCCGTCGGGGGATATTTCCTGACGAATCGTAATTTCGTTGTCGCCCCAAATGTCGATAATCACTTCATCACCGGCCCCCATCACATAATTCTTGGGCGTGGCGAGGTTCTGAGACGGTTCGAATGTAAGGTAGGGACTGTTGAAAATATTGCGACCCCAAATCTGTTCTTCTTCGGTTTCTTCATCTCCGGGGTAGTTGTCGCTTTCGCCGAAGATGTTGTCGGCAAGGTTGTTTCCCTGTTGAGCCAACTGTTCCTCTTGAGTCAGCAGTCTGTTTCCGTAGTTGGGATTGTACCCTTGACGCATATATTGGGATTGCTGACCGCCCATGGCACTGTAGTCGTAGGGATTCGTGTAGGCATTGTTGTATCCGGCATTGCCGTTCGTTCCGTTCTGAAAACCGTTGTTTTTTGAGACCTTTGGCCTTTGACCTTTGACCTTTGACCTTTGTCTCGAATTCAAATCGAAATCACGACCCAGATATGTGGACTCGTCGGTACGTCCGGAGAGGGAACGGCTGCGGCTTCTGGAAGCATTGCCGGCATTTCTGTTATTGCCTTGCACGGAGCCTGAAGCCATTTGCTCTTCATAGAGACTTTTGACGCGCATAGCCTGCTCTTCGGTCACACCGCGACGGGCCAATTCGATGGCGATGGTCTGTTGGTCTTTACCGCTCTTGAGGGCATTGAGTACGTATTCGAGCACCTGCTTGTCAGTCATCGTGCTCTGTGCATACATACTACAGGTTCCACTCAACATGAAACCTATTGCGACGGCTATCAGAAGATGTTTTGTATTCATTTGTGGTGGTGTTATATTTTAAGATATAACGTTTGTGCGTCATTTATATTGTGTAAAGGGCTCCTTCAACGACTGGATAATTTTCTGAAACGTGTCCGATGGGGACGTCGAAACGAACCGGAATTTGGTAATGTTGGAGCATGTCGCGCATGGTTTCGAGAAGAGGACGCGGCATTTCGGGGTCTTCGTCACAACTGGTCATCTGACCGATGAGCATACCTCTGATATCGTCAAAGATACCGGCGAGTTTGAGGCTGTTCATCATTCGGTCTATTTTGTAAGGGGATTCGCCGATGTCTTCGATAAAGAGGATTTTCCCCTCATAGTCGAAGTCGAACGGAGTGCCGTGGAGGGCGCTGATATTGGCAAAGTTGCCGCCGATGACAGGGGCAGTCACATGTTGGTCGGGCAAGAGATTGAGAGAGTGACGGCTGAAACGTAACAAGTCATTCTGGCGGGGCCAAACTCCCTTGCCCTGATAGAAGAGCAGCATGTTGTGGAGTGTCTGGGTGGTGCGGTGGTCGGGAAATTCGGCCAAATGTCGCATCATCGGCGCATGAACCGAGGTCACACCGGCTTTCTGCCAAAGAGCATGAAGACAGGTGATGTCGCTGAATCCAATCACAGGTTTGTTGGCATGGGCTATCAAATCCAGCGGAATCATGTCGAGAATCTGCTGGGAGCCGTAACCTCCGCGCGAACACCACAGTATATCGACCGAAGAATCGTTGAGGGCATCGATGATGTCGAAAGCACGAGCTTGGGGAGTACCTGCATAGCGGCCGTATTGACCCTTGGCGTGGAGCGAAAAATCAACTTCCAAGCCCCAACTGCGCAATGTGTCGGCTCCTGCGGCGATGATATGCTGGTCGATTTGACCTGCCGGTGAGATGATTCGGATTTTCATTTGTTGTGGTGTTGTATTTTAAGATATAACGTTTGTGCGTCATTTATATTGTGTTGTCAATAGACCTTTGACCTTAGACCTTTGACCTTTGACCTTAGACCTTAGACCTTTGACCTTAGACTTATCACAAGCGTCTTGTTATTTCTTCTAATGTTTGGTTCTTCCAATATTTGAAATCGCCTTCGAGGATGTGTTTGCGTGCTTCACCTACCAGCCACAGATAGAAGGCCAGATTGTGGATGGAAGCAATCTGCAGAGCCAAAAATTCCTCGGCGTGGAACAGATGTCGCAAATAGGCCTTTGAATATTGGCGATCGACTTCGGCCGGACCGTCTTCTTGAATCGGGGAGAAATCATGAGCCCATTTGGCGTTCTTCATATTCATGATTCCATGTCGGGTGAAGAGCATGCCGTTACGTCCGTTGCGGGTGGGCATCACGCAGTCGAACATATCTACACCGCGTTCGATTCCTTCGAGGATGTTGGCCGGAGTGCCCACGCCCATCAGATAGCGAGGCTTGTCCTTGGGCAGGATTTCATTCACGACCTCTATCATCTCGTACATTTTTTCGACGGGTTCGCCCACGGCCAGTCCGCCGATGGCATTTCCGTCACAACCTTTCTCGGCCACATTCTCTGCGGCCCTTTTACGGAGATCCGTATAGGTGCAACCTTGTACGATGGGGAAGAGACTTTGACGGTATCCGTAGGGACATTCTGTTTCGTTGTAACGGGTAATGCACCGATCCAGCCAACGTTCGGTCAAATCCAAAGATTTGCGGGCATAGTTATAGTCCGATTGCCCGGGAGGACATTCGTCGAAGGCCATCATGATGTCGGCACCGATGGTACGTTCGATGTCCATCACGCGTTCGGGCGAAAACGTATGTTTCGAACCGTCTATATGGCTTCTGAAAATGGCTCCTTCTTCGGTGAGTTTGCGATTTTCGGCAAGGGAGAATACCTGAAATCCTCCGCTGTCGGTCAGAATGGGACGGTCCCATCCGTTGAACTTGTGCAAACCACCGGCTTCAGAGAGCACGTCGAGGCCGGGCCGGAGATAGAGATGATAGGTGTTGCCGAGTATGATTTGTGCCTTCACTTCCTCTTTGAGTTCGTGGAAATGAAGACACTTGACGCTACCCACCGTGCCGACGGGCATGAATATCGGGGTCAGTATGGTGCCGTGGTCGGTCACTATGCGTCCCGCACGAGCCCATGAATTGGAGTCAGTTCCTTGCAGTTCGAACGTCATTGTTTTGCTTCGGTTTCGCGATTTGCTTTTACTATCTCTTTAATCCACCAGACCAGTCCTATCACAATCAGCACTGCCAGCCCTGTTTTGAAATAGCCGCTGTACTGTTCCACTTTGGCAATCACGGCATCGGGACCGATGGATTTGCCCAACACAGCGCCCAAAGTTACAAGGACCGTATTCCACGCAGCGGCTCCGAGGAAAGTAAAGAGCAGAAACATGCTGATTTTCATCTTGGCGAGGCCGGCAGGAATGGAAATCAACTGACGGATGGCGGGTATCAGGCGGCCGATGAAGGTCGAGATGGCACCGTGTTTGTCGAAGTACTGTTCGGCACTGACCACTTTGCGCTCAGTGATGAGACATACGTGCCCCAACTTTGAGTTGGCAAATTTATAGACGATGGGGCGTCCCAACCACCAGGCCAGCACATAGTTCACCAAAGCTCCGATGATGGCTCCCAGTGTGCCGAAAAACACTACCAGAGGGAGACTCATTGATTCTTCGGTCACAGCCAAATAGGCTGCCGGTATCATGATGATTTCGGAGGGGAAGGGAATAAACGAACTTTCTACAGCCATGAAAAACGTTATCACGCCGTAGTTCATATTTTCACTAATCCATTGATACAATTCTTCCATGAACGGGGAGGAGTTATGTCGTTGTAATTTTCATTCAGGGATGTCGGAGGAAAAAGTCTTCCATACGTCGGGCGTAGATTTTGTCCTTCGGATTCATATTCCTGAGGCGCGTGAAGGCTTGTGTGGCCAACGGAATATCGCCTGTCTGCTCGGCCAGCAATCCCAGACTTATCAGATCTTTCATCGACGGATGAGACCGCAGGGTCAGTTTGCGAAGCAAGGCGATGGCCTCGTCGTAGCGGCTGCTGTCTATGAGTATCGACACCTTGAGTCTGGTCAGTTCGTTGCGTTCGCGGGGGTTGTCCGGCACGGGCATCCTGTCTATCGCAGCTATGGCACCGGGATGGTTGCCGCAGAGAAGCTCCAGCATCAGCTTTTCCTGAAGCAGGAACTTGTCGTGCTCATCGGCGAGGAGTCCCATGTCGAGAGCACGTTTGCAGTCATCATAGCGGTGGTTTCTTAAATAGCATTTGGCCAGAGCAAGCCAAACGTTGGGACGATAGGCATCGAGCTCAACGGATTTCTCCAGGAGTTGTATCTGTTCGTCCCTGTCGGACAGTTGCAAAGCCTGACACCACAGGTCGTGTGCCCGCAGATTGCGATCTTCCAGTAATGTCATTATTTTGAATCGCGAAGCAAGACGGTACGGTTGAATACAATGTGGTCCTCTGTAGTGTCGTAATCGACACAGAAATAGCCGATACGCTGGAACTGATAGTAGCGGTTCGCGGTCGAGGTGCTTGAGGCTCCCACGCGTTTGCGGGCCTGTTCGGCTGCCCAAGGTTCCAAATAAGCACAGGGGAGTACCACTTCACTTTGTGGATTGAGCAGTTCGCGGAAATCGCGTTCGTCGTTCGAGGGATCTTCTACGGTAAAGAGATTGTCGTAGAGACGCACTTCGACGGGGACAGCCTCCTTGCGGCTCACCCAGTGGAGTGTGCCTTTCACCTTGCGGTCGGCTCCTGGCATTCCGCTCTTCGTTTCGGGATCGTAGGTGCAGAGGATTTCGGTGATGGTACCGTTTTCGTCTTTGACCACACCGGTACATTTTATAATATAGGCACTCTTGAGACGCACTTCTTTGTCGATTGTGAGGCGGAAGAATTTCTTTTCGGCCACCTCCTGGAAGTCCTCGCGTTCGATATACAGTTCTTTCGAGAAGGGCATCTTGTGTGTGCCCGATTCGGCATCCTCGGGGTTGTTTTCCATTTCCACCCATTCCACCTGTCCTTCGGGATAGTTGGTGATGGTGAGTTTGACGGGATCCACCACGCCCATCACACGGAGAGCATGTTTGTTGAGGTCTTCGCGAACAGCGTGTTCGAGCAGTTTGATGGAAATCATACCGTCGTACTTGGTGTAGCCGATGGTGTCGATGAAACTGTGGATGGAATCGGCCGTATATCCTCGGCGACGCAAGCCGCAAAGTGTGGGCATACGGGGATCGTCCCAACCGCGCACCAAACCTTCTTTTACACAGGCCAGCAGTTTGCGCTTCGACATCATCGTGTAGGTCAGGTTCAAGCGATTGAACTCAATCTGTCGGGGAACGTAAGTCGTACCTTTGATGTCGGCCAGAACTTTGGCAAAGTAGTTGTAGAGTGGACGGTGCACCTCAAACTCGAGCGTACAGATAGAATGCGTGATGCCCTCGAAGAAGTCCGACTGGCCGTGGGCGAAGTCGTACATCGGGTAGGCATGCCATTTTGTGCCCGTCTTATGGTGAGGATGGTCGATAATGCGGTACATGATGGGATCTCTGAAGTGCATGTTGGGATTGGCCATGTCAATCTTGGCACGCAGGGTCTTCGTTCCTTCGGGGAATTCGCCCTTGTTCATGCGGCGGAAGAGGTCCAACGACTCCTCTGCGGGGCGGTTGCGGTAGGGCGATTCCTGACCGGGTGTAGTGGGCGTTCCCTTTTGGGCCGCAATTTCTTCGGACGAGAGTTCGTCAACGTATGCCAGTCCGCGCCTTATCATTTCTTCTGCCAGGTCCCAAAGCTGCTGGAAATAGTCCGATGCATAGTACATGCGGTCTTCCCAGTCGAAGCCCAGCCAGTGGATGTCCTCCTTGATGGCATCAACATACTCTGTGTCTTCTTTAGAAGGGTTGGTGTCATCGAAACGGAGGTTGCACTTTCCGCCGTACTTGCGTGCAGCACCGAAGTCCATGCAGATGGCTTTGGCGTGTCCGATGTGGAGATATCCGTTGGGCTCGGGTGGAAAACGGGTGTGTACCACCTGAGTGGGAGAATTCTTTACTTTGCCGGCCTCAATGTCGGCTTCAATGGCCTCTTCGATAAAGTTGAGACTCCTTTTTTCTTCTGTATTTTCTGCTGTGGTTGTCATAGTTCTATATCGAGAATTTGAGAATCATAGAATTTACGTGACAAATCTTATAACTCGAGATTTTCGTCGTGAATTTCGTGCCACGGGAGACCTTGGATGTTGAGTTGCTCCATGAACGGATCCGGGTCGAATTCCTCCACATTGTGCACACCGGGTTTCTTCCAGATGCCTTTTACAAACATCATTGCACCTATCATGGCGGGCACACCCGTTGTGTAGCTTACGCCCTGCATACCGGTTTCTTTGTAAGCTTCTTGGTGGCTGCAGTTGTTATAGACGTAATAGGTATGTTCTTTGCCGTCCTTCAAGCCGCGAATGCGACAACCGATGGAGGTTTCTCCCTCATAGTTCTCTCCCAAATCCTGAGGGTTGGGTAATACTGCCTTCAAGAACTGAAGAGGCACAATCTTTACCTTCACTTTTTGGTCCGGATTGTCGGCCAGAGGGGCTTCGTAGGTAATCTCGTCGATACGGCTCATGCCGAGATTCTGGATGCAGTCGAGGTAAGTGAGATACTGCTGACCGAAAGTCATCCAGAAACGTCCGCGTTTGATGGTGGGGAAGTTGATGACCAAACTCTCCAATTCTTCGTGGTGGAGCAGATAGCTTTCGCGGGGACCTATGTTGGGATAGGTGAGGGGCTGATGAATCTCGAGAGGTTCGGTCTCAATCCACTTGCCGTTCTCATAGTAGAGTCCCTTTTGGGTAATCTCACGGATGTTGATTTCGGGATTGAAATTGGTAGCGAAGGCTTTGTGGTGGTTGCCGGCATTGCAATCCACGATGTCGAGATAATGAATCTCGTCAAAGTGATGCTTGGCGGCGTATGCCGTATATACGCCGGACACTCCGGGGTCGAAGCCGCAGCCGAGGATGGCCGTGAGGCCGGCTTTCTCGAATTTCTCGCGATAAGCCCATTGCCAGGAATATTCGAAATGAGCCTCGTCTTTGGGTTCGTAGTTCGCTGTATCCAGATAATTGACACCGGCCACGAGGCATGCATCCATGATGGTCAGGTCCTGATAGGGGAGAGCGAGGTTGATGCAGAGCTCGGGTTTGAACTCCTTCATCAGAGCCACCAGAGCGGGCACATTGTCGGCATCTACAGCCGCTGTGGTGATGTTGGGAATCACCTTCTGTCCGCGTTCTTTGCATTTGGCCAGGATTTCGGATTTCACTTTTTCACACTTTGCCTGAGTTCTTGAAGCAATACAGATGTCGGTGAAGATGTCTGCATTCTGTGCCAGCTTGTGTGCTGCTACGGTACCTACACCGCCACAGCCGATTTGTAATATTCGAGCCATTTTATTTTATGTCTTCTGATTTTCTGTATTATATTTTCTGATTAAAAGATAAATATCTAAATCTAAAATAAGGATAAATATCTAAGTCTAAAATAAAGAAATAATAAAATATCAAATCCTGTTGTCTCAGTCACGTTCCAGATAGGTGTATCCGTAAAGCCCTGACCTGTAGTTCGAGAGGAATTCTTTGCCCTCGTGGAGGGTTATCTTTCCTTGCTTGACGGCCTTGGTGACCCAGGTTTCGAGGGTGCGCACCAGTTTTTTGGTGTCGTATTCGACCCAGTTGAGCACATCGCTCACGGTTTCGCCGTCGATGGTTTGGTCGATGTGATATCCGTCTTTATCGACCGAGATATGTACAGCCGCTACATCGCCGAACAGATTGTGAAGGTCGCCCAAAATTTCCTGATATGCGCCCACCAGGAAGACTCCAAAGTAGTAAACCTCGTTCTTGCCGATACTGTGGACGGGGAGCGAGTTGGTAATGCTGTTGGCTGTAACGTAACTCAGTATCTTGCCGTCCGAGTCGCACGTGATGTCTTGAATGGTGGCTTGCCTGTCGGGTCTTTCGTCCAATCGCTGGATGGGCATGATGGGGAAGACCTGGTCAATGGCCCACGAGTCGGGTAGAGATTGGAAGAGCGAGAAATTACAGAAATATTTGTCGGCCAGTAGCTTGCTCACCTGGTGCAGTTCTTCAGGCGGACGTTTCATCGACTGGGCCACCTGGTTGATTTCCCGGGTCACGCTCCAGAAGAGTTTCTCTATCTGAGCTCTTGTTTTGAGGTCTATCAGACCGTGAGAGAAGAGCTGGGTTACCTCGTCGCGTATCTGCTGGGCATCGTGCCAGTTCTCGAGGGCTGAGCGCTGGTTGATGTTATCCCAGATTTCATAGAGATCTTTCACGAGCTGGTGATCGCCTTCGCTCACTTCCCACTCTTCGGGCATCTCGGGCAAGGTGGCTGTTTCGAGCACATTGAAAATCAAGACAGAATGATGGGCTGCCAGACTGCGTCCGCTTTCCGTGATGATGTTCGGGTGCGGCAACTCGTTCTTGTCGGCTTCTTCCATCAGGGTGTACATGATATCGTTCACATACTCCTGAATGGAGTAGTTCACCGAACTCTCCGATGAGGAACTCCGTGTGCCGTCATAATCTACGCCCAATCCTCCGCCGGCATCCACAAATTCCACCTCGAAGCCCAGTTTCCAGAGCTGTACATAGAACTGTGCAGCTTCGCGTATGGCCGTTTTCACGTGGCGTATGTTGGTCACCTGCGAGCCGATGTGGAAATGGATGAGTTTGAGGCAATCGTTCAGTCCTTTCTCTTTGAGTATGTCGAGGGCTTCCAGCAGTTCCGACGACGTGAGTCCGAATTTGGAAGCATCGCCTCCGCTCTCCTCCCATTTGCCGGAGCCGGACGAAGCCAGCTTAATGCGTATGCCCACGTTGGGACGTACGTGCAGACGTTCCGAGATTTCGGCTATCAACTCCAACTCGTTCAGTTTCTCTACCACGAGATAGATTCTGCGACCCATTTTTTGGGCCGTCAGTGCCAATTCCACGAAACTCTCGTCTTTATAACCGTTGCAGATAATGATGGCATCCGAGTCGGGCTGCATGGCTATCACTGCATGAAGTTCGGGCTTCGAACCGGCCTCCAGACCCAGGTTGAATTTCTCGCCGTGACTGATTACCTCGGTCACGACGGGTTTCATCTGGTTCACCTTGACGGGAAAAACCGAATAGCATGTGCCCTTGAAGCCGTACTCTTTGCTGGCTTTGCGGAAACACTCCGACATCTTTTCGATACGATTGTCGATGATGTCCGGGAAACGCAACAACACGGGAGCCGTGATGTCGTGCAGGGCCAATTCGTCCATGATTTCACGCAAGTCCACCTGCGTGCCGTCCTTCTTTGGGGTTACGACTACGTGTCCCTTCTCGTTGATGTCGAAATAATTTACACCCCAACCGTGAATGTTATACAGCTCGGCGGAGTCTTCGATATGCCATTTTTTCACTTTCGATTCTTTTAATACATTTCAGGGTGCAAAGATAATGATTTTTTCTCATTTATTCCCCTTTTTATTCTAAAAAGTATCAAAACGGGTCGTTTTTTCTGTTTTTTACTCTTTTGTGATGCCGCAGGGGAGCACAAACTTCACCTCCTTGAACCAATATTGGCGTTTTTCGCCCGATTCTTTTTCGAGTGTTATTCGTCCGTCCGGAGCGATATCTGCCACCCGACCGTTGAAGGTCTCGCCTGTTTCGGTGTCTTGGTAGGGATGGAATCCGTCGCGACGGTAGAGCCGGTCGCGGTAAGCTTTGCCGACAGCCTCGGCTCCCCGGTCTCTGACTTCCCGGTAGAGACTGAATATGCGCTCACAGACTTTTTGCAAGACGGCTTCGGGAGCAATCTCGTCCATCGAGGCTTCAAGCCGTTCGAGCAGACCGGTATCGACGGCTCTGAGGGTCACTGTCGAGCCGGGCGGTTGCAGGGTGTCGGGATAGGCTCCTTCGTTTTCCAATACTTTTTCCAGCATCAGTTGTCTCAGCGAAACGGGGTTCGGAGCCGGCGAGAGAAATTCCGTCTGGTTGATGTTGATGCCGATTCCCGTCACGCAATCTTGCAGACGATTGCCCACAATTCTGTTTTCTATCAGCATTCCGGCTATCTTTCTGTCATCGTGATAGATGTCGTTGGGCCATTTGATTTCGAAGTCCGGAAAATACTCGTCAAGGGCTTCTGCGATGCCCAGAGCCGCGATTTCCGAGAGACAGAATTGTCGTGCGGGGGAGAGCCACGTAGGATGGAGAAGCATCGAAAAAGAGATGTTTTTGTCGGCTTCGCTTTCCCACGAGTTGCCGGGCTGTCCGCGGCCGGCGGTCTGTCGGGTCGTCCAGATGACGGTCCCTTCTTCCATTGTTTCGTTTGCTTCCAGTCTTCGCAACATTTCGCTGTTGGTTGAGCCCACGGAGGGCAAATGGATGAACTTCATAGGGCAATTTTATTGGGTTTTAGGGCAATTTTTGCAAAAAAATGCAACTTTTTTGCCGCAGATTTGTTTTTGTGAAAAATAATCACTATATTTGCCTCGCCAATTCAGTAAGGCAGTGCAAAGATAATCCAATTTTCCGACATTTCCAAATGAAGTGGCAAATATTAAGTTTTTTTTAAGAACAATCCCTTATGCTGGACGATACTTATTACATGCGTCAGGCACTCTCCGAAGCCCGTAAAGCTGCCGCCGAGGACGAGGTTCCCATCGGTGCCGTCATCGTGGCTCAGGGCAATATTATTGCACGAAGCCACAACCTCACAGAGACTCTGCGCGATGTGACGGCTCACGCCGAGATGCAGGCCATCACTTCCGCTGCCGTCTCTTTGGGCGGGAAATACCTTTCCGATTGCACGCTTTATGTCACCGTCGAGCCTTGCACCATGTGCGCCGGGGCACTGGGGTGGAGTCAGATTTCCCGCATCGTTTATGGGGCTCCCGATGCCAAACGAGGGTTTCGGCTTTATGCTCCTCGGGCGCTCCATCCTCGCACAGAGTGCATTGGAGGTGTCTTGGAACAGGAATGTATCGGACTGATGAAAGACTTTTTCCAAAATAAAAGAATATGAATAAAATCCTATTGACCGCCCTTTTGGGCACAGCGGTTGTTTCGGCTGTAAATGCCCGGACATTTGTGCCCTCGTCGGCTGCCGATTCTGCATGGCTTTTTGCCTATTCCACCCACAAAAACAAAGACCACAACGGCCTTCATTTCGCATGGAGTGGAGATTGCATCGCTTGGCACGAAATCGGTCCCGAGCATGCTTTTGTCCAATCAGACTACGGCAATTGGGGACCTCAAAAGCGGATGATGAATCCCTCCCTCCGTCAAACTTCCGACGGCTTATGGGAACTCATCTTCAACGTCAATGAACGTGAACCTCGCAAACGCGGATATACCGTTTCTCGCGACCTTGTCCATTGGTTGCCCCAGGATTATTATGAAAAGGATTTTTGGACTGCACGTCGCGATTCCCTCGTTTTGCCTTCGGCAGGAAAAGTGGGCGGAGAAATCCATCGTGTCCCCATGTCCTTGGTTCAGGGACTGCTCAACGAGTATGCCCGCGTACAATATAATAATGCGGCCAACAGTGAACGTCTCGTTGACGATGCGTCCCGTTTCCCGGATCTCAAACCCTTGAAAACCTCCATCGGAATCTCCGGAGAGAACTCCAAGGCCATCTCCGACAAACTCCTCGGTATTTTCTTCGAGGATATTTCCTATGCTGCAGACGGCGGTCTTTATGCCGAACTTATTGAGAATCGTGATTTCGAATATTCTCCCCGGGACAATCGCCGGGACCCCGATTGGAATGCAAAGAAAGCGTGGGCCGTTGAAGGTGATGCTGTGCTCGACATTGCCGAGGAGAATCCCATTCATGAGAACAATCCCCATTATGCCGTCGTCAAAGTAACCGGTTCGGGAGCTTTGACCAACACCGGTTGGGACGGAATTGTCGTGCGTAAGGGTGCCCGTTACGACCTTTCGCTTTTCGGTCGTACAGCCGACGGAAAGTCTGCGGTTCGTGTGGAACTGGTGTCCGACGGGGGAGAGATTCTGGCTTCGGCTCAGGTATCCGTCCGCAAAGGTGACACTTGGGGCAAAGCCAAGACGATTTTGCGGGCCAATGCCGATTGCGACAAGGCGCATCTTCGTCTCACTCCGCTCTCTGCCGGAACTTACCATTTCGACTTCGTCTCGCTCTTCCCGCAGGATACTTGGAACCGTCGCAAGAATGGCCTGCGCAAGGATTTGATGCAGGTGCTCTACGACATGAAGCCCGGCTTCATCCGTTTCCCCGGAGGTTGTGTGAGTCACGGTGACGGTCTCGGCAATCTTTATCGTTGGAAAAACACCATAGGCCCGCTCGAAGCACGCAAACCCGATTTCAACATCTGGCGTTATCATCAGTCCATGGGTCTGGGTTATTATGAATATTTCCTCTTATGTGAGGATCTCGGTGCCGAACCGCTTCCAGTTCTTGCAGCCGGTGTGCCTTGTCAAAACTCGGCAGAAGGCGGCTTGGGGCAGCAGGGAGGTATTCCGATGGACCAAATGGATGCTTATACCCAGGATATTCTCGACCTCATAGAATATGCCAACGGCGACCCCAAAACCTCTCCCTGGGCCAAACTCCGTGCTGAGGCTGGCCATCCCAAACCTTTCAATCTCAAGATGATAGGCATCGGCAACGAGGATATGATTACCCGAGTCTTCGAGGAACGTTTCGAATATATTTACAAGGCTGTCAAAGCCCGCTATCCCGAGATGGAGGTTGTGGGTACTGTAGGTCCTTTCTTCGAAGGTTCCGACTACGAGGAAGGCTGGCGTTTTGCCAAGTCGCTGGGGGTCGATGTCGTTGACGAACATTACTACTGTCCGCTCGGCTGGTTCCTCAACCACTCCGATTTCTATGATTCCTATGCCCGGGGCGGCACACGTGTCTATCTTGGAGAATATTCAGCCCAAGTGCCCAAGAAGCTCAATTGCTTGGAGTCCGCATTGGCCGAGGCCCACTATCTCTGCAATGTAGAACGCAACGCTGATGTGGTTTCGATGATAAGTTATGCACCGCTCTTTGCCAAACGGGGCTATACCCGCTGGAATCCCGACATGATTTATTTCGACAACACGTCTGTCACCCTCACTGCCGGCTATCAGGTACAGCGTCTCTTTGGCAACTATGGAGGTCAGACCTATCTGCCTTCCTCCGTCACCGTCGAAGGACGTGACCCCAAGGTATTGCGGCGTTTGGCGGCTTCCTGCGTGCGCGATGAGGCCTCCGGAGACCTTATCGTCAAGGTGGCCAATCTTCTGCCCGTGGGCAATGAAGTGACTGTCTCTCTGCCCGAGGGAGTGGCTCTCAAGGCAGCTGAGACGCTCACCGGCCAACTCGATGCCGTCGAGGTGGCTCCTGTTCCTCTCGAAGGCGCGAAACTCGAAGGAATGACCCTCCAAGCCTCTCTGCCGGCCTATTCTTTCTCTGTGTTCAGAATATCCGTAAAATAATTTCTATGGTTCTTACCGACAAATGGTTCACAGCCCTCTCCGAGAACGAAGACGGCAGTTTCACATTCATTTCCGGTCGGTCGGGCATCGATGATTTCATCGCTTCCGGCAAACTCAAAGAACGCTTGGAGGTGACTTGGAAATACACCTCCGACAACAAAGGACTTCCTGCCAACGACCGTGAGGCTGAACTCATGGAGGAAGTGGAGGAAAAGTTGCGACGGGCGATGGAGAAAGACAAACTCGCCATCCTGACAGGCATCTACACTGGCCAGGGCAGTCGCCAGTGGATTTGGATTTGTCGCAATACGCCCGCCTTCGGAGAGCGTCTCAACGACACCCTCCAAGGATATCCCAAGCTCCCCATCAGTATTTATGCAGAGCAGGATCCCGAAAACCGTGAGTATCGCGAACTTCTCGAACTACGTGGCGAAGATGATTAAGCTTTTATTTCAATATTATCTGTTTTCTCTATGATTATAGGTATCGCAGGTGGCACCGGCTCTGGCAAGACCACAGTTGTCCACAAGATTATCGAGAGTCTCCCGCAGGGGAGTGTTGCTGTCATTTCCCAGGATTCCTACTACAAGGACTCCAGCCATATTCCGTGGGAGGAACGTCGGGCACAGAACTTTGACGAACCCCGTGCTTTCGACTGGCCCTTGTTGCTCCAGCATCTCATGCTGCTCCGCGACGGCAATTCGGTCGAGGAACCGGTTTATGACTATGTGACCTGTTCGCGTCTCAAGGAGGTCAATATAGTCCATCCCCGTCCCGTAATCATTCTCGAAGGCATCATGGCTCTGGTCGATCCCTCCATTCGTGCCATCCTTGATATCAAGGTCTTTGTCGATGCCGACAGCGATGAACGTCTCATTCGTGTGCTCCGTCGTGACAGCATCGAACGCGGACGTACCATTGAGGACCTCATCGACCGCTACCAGCGCATCATCAAACCCATGCACAATCTCCATATCGAGCCTACCAAGGCCTATGCCGACATCATTGTGCCTCAGGGCGGCAGCAACAGCGTAGCCATTGATGTGCTCAAGCAGTTCATCCAGAAGCAACTCTGAGAGGGTAATCACATCTTCCTCTGTCATGCGCCGTCCTCATCGTATCATTCGCATCCTACGCGTTCTTTGGCATCGTAAACGCTATCTGTTTATGATTTCGGCAGGCACCTTTGTGGTGCTTGTCGCTCTCACCATTGTGGCCAAAGTGCCCCTTGAGGACGAGGAACCTCAGCCTCAGGCTCGTTCGTGGAGTGAGATTCGACAGAGCGATACCCTCCGCGCGGTCACGATTCCGTCGTCCGTTTCGGCTTTTCGCTTCAGCGGCAAGTGGCGGGGACGGGAGTTCGAGGACGGTTCCCGAGTAGCCGATTTGTTGGGGCTCAGGCTCGTCATGGTTTTTGCTCCTTCCGAGCAGGCGATGTTCGACTCCCTCTTCTGCGGTGCTGCCGATATCGCTATGTGGCCTGTGTCCTCGGCGGTGGCCTCCCGTTATCCAAGGCTCCTCCGTTGCGGCTATCGTTATGAAGTGCCCCAATCGCTACTCTATCCCCGCCGTCTCCAAATTTCCCAACGCGACACGGCTTGCTATCGGCTTGCTGTGATTGCCCAATCGCGACAGGAAGAGGTTGCCTTGACCGATTCACTACACAGGGACTTTTCTCTCCTCCCGTGGAAGGTGGTTGTCGTGCCCGGCGATTCGGCCACCGTCGAGGACCTCGTGGCCGGTGTGGCCGACGCTCGTTGGGACGGTACAATGGTCGATCGCAATTTCGGAGAGTTGATGATTACCTATTATAATAAGTTGCGTCTTGCGCCTGCCATTCTCACCTCTTCGGACACCGTCTCGTGGGTGGTGATTGACACTCAGGACACTTTGGCCTCTCTTGTCGATTCCCTCTGTAGCGGACGGCGTGTCAAGCCCAAATATGCGGCTATCAATAAAAGGTATTACGAGCAGTCTCGGGGACATGATGTCAGCATCCGATATCTCTTGGGCGGCGGACAGCTGAGTGTCTATGATGACCTCTTCCGCAAGTATTGCACCAAGATTCCATGGGACTGGCGTCTCCTTGCTGCTGTGGCTTATGTCGAATCGCGATTCGACCCTTATGTAGAATCACACAAGGGAGCTCGCGGGCTCATGCAACTTATGCCTTCTACGGCTGTGCGTTTTGGTTGTCCCGAGGAACTCACGGGCGACCCCGAGACGAGTGTGATGGCCGGAGCCAATCTGCTGGCCTATCTTCAGCAGACGCTTCGCAACAAGATTACACGCTCTCTGGGATGTGAGGGCGGTTATGCTGCGGCCGAAGATGAACTTCGCGAACGGGTCAATGCCGACATCCTTAAGTTCACCATCGCCGGCTACAACTCCGGCGTGGGACATATCATCGATGCCATCAATCTTGCCGACTCTCTTGGTTACGATGTGGCCCGTTGGGAGGGAAGTGTGGCCAACTGTCTCGAATTGAAAGCCGATTCGGCCTATTATAACCATCCTGCGGTAAAACTCGGTCGCTTCAACGGTGCCGTGACCACCGACTATGTCAAAGCGGTTCTCGGCTATTACGGAGACTTCTGCGACATGGTTCAGTGACCCTTCTTTTTTTCAGAATTCCTATTTGCGCAAATGAAATTATTTCAGAAAACAGTCAAATTCCTCCTGCCGCTCCTCTTCGGCATCGGAATCATCTGGTTCATGCTCACCAAAATTGACTTCGATGCAGTCGTGGGGGTCGTGAGCCAAGGCATCTCGTGGACCTGGGTGGCTGTTTCACTCTTTTTTGCCCTCTTGTCCCACATTATCCGTGCCATCCGCTGGCGTATGCAGATTTCTACGCTCGGTGTCACTCCTTCGGCCCACGATATGTGTGTTTCCGTCTTCGGCAACTACGGTCTCAACCTCATTTTCCCTCGTTTGGGGGAGGTGTGGCGCTGCAATTATATCGCCCATGGCTATGGACTTTCGTTTTCCACAACCATAGGCACCATGATTTCCGAACGGCTGGCCGACATGGTGATAGCGTTTCTGATGATGGTTTTGGCCTTTGCGCTTGAACATCAGGTCTTCCTCGACTTTTTCGCCACCCACGGCGATGCGGGTTCCAATATTGCCAATCTTCTGGCATCCCCGTGGCTGTGGGCAGGTGTGGCGGTTGTGGTGCTGGTATTTTTCTTGAGCCGTCATTTCTTCCGCAATAACCGGTTCTATCAGTATGTCTCCCGTCTGTTCCGCAACCTTTGGGAGGGCGTGGTTTCCATTCGTTCGCTTCGTTGTCCTTGGTTGTTTGTCGTGTGGAGCCTGTTGCTGTGGGGAGCCTACTATGTGAGCACCTACACTCAGTTGTTCTTCTTCGATTTCACATCCCATTTGTCGCCTGCGGCCGGTTTGACTGTCTTCGTAATGGGGTCGCTTTCTCTGTTGGTTCCCGTCCAAGGCGGACTGGGAGCTTGGCATGCGGCAGTCATCTTCACGCTCACGTGTTACGGCATTCCCGAGACCGAAGCCTTTTCTTTCGCCCTCGTTTCATGGGCCATCGAACAGGGGTTTGTACTCTTGCTCGGTGTATATGCACTCATTGTTGTCGCTCTCAAAAAGAAATAATCTGTCCCTATGAATCCTGTCTTATCCCGATTTGAATCTTGGTGTAAGATTCCCCATCCCTCCGGCCACACCGAAGCCATGCAGGCTTGGCTTGTCAGTCAGGCAGCCTCGTTGGGTCTCGAATGTGAGTCCGATGCTGCAGGCAATGTGCTCATCCGTAAACCGGCATCTCCCGGACGCGAAGCAGCACCCGTTGTGGCCTTGCAGGCCCATATCGATATGGTGCCGCAACCATTGACAGGCAGGGACTGGACTCGTGAGCCTGTGGTCACCCGTCTCGTTCCCCAGGGCGAAGATGCCGAGTTCCCCGAAGCTACACTTCTCAAGGCAGAGGGCACCTCTCTGGGTGCCGATTGCGGCATCGGAGCGTGCGCCATGCTCGAGTTGTTGGCGGGAAACGAATCGCTGCCCGCCCTGGAATGTCTCTTCACAGTCGATGAGGAGGTGGGCATGGTGGGAGCCAACCAGATTCGTCCCAATTGGCTTCGGGCCCGGTATCTGCTCAACCTCGACACCGAGTCGGAAGGTGTCCTCATGACGGGTTGCGCGGGTGCGGTCGATCTGACGGCACGCTTTCGCTATGGACTTGCCACCGTTATTCCCGAGGGAGACAAGGCAGTACGCATCCGTCTCTCGGGCCTTCAGGGCGGTCACAGCGGCATGGATATCCATTTGGGACGTGCCAATGCCTGCAAACTTATATGCCGTTTTCTCAAACACGCTGTCGTCAATTTTGAGGCTCGTGTGGCATCGTTCAATGCGGGTTCTTTGCGCAATGCCATTCCCCGCGATGCAGAGGCTGTCATCACAGTGCCCGGCGAGATTTTAAGCGAGGTGATTGACGAAGTGGCCTACTATGGAGAACTCTTCCGCGACGAATACCGCGGCATAGAACCTGATATACAGTTTGTGGCCGAAGCCTGTACTGCTCCAGGGGCTCTTCTGCCCGAGGAGATTCAGGATGACATCCTCAATGCTGTCGAGGCTGCCTGCAACGGTGTTTTCCGCTATTCTCCCGACTATCCAGGTCTTGTTGAGACATCCTCCAACCTGGCATCCGTCACCACCCAACCCATTGCCGACAGCAATACGCCGGCAGGGGAGACCGTAGTTCTCTGCCTCGTACGCTCCCAGGCAGAGGAGATGAAACGCTGGCTGGCCTCCTCACTCCAAAGCACCTTCCAACTCGGCGGTGCCCGTGTGGAGTTCGGAGCTGCCTATCCGGGATGGGAGCTGTCACCCGACTCTAAGCTGCTTTCTCGCGCGCGTGATATATATAAGGAGACCTTCGGACAAGCACCGCTCGTCACTTCGGTACATTGTGGACTGGAGTGCGGAGTCCTCTCCGCCCTATATCCCGACATGGAAATTCTTTCCTTCGGCCCTACCGTTCACCATCCCCATTCACCCAACGAAAGTGTAGAAATCGAATCTGTCGATCGTTTTTGGACTTATTTGAAGGCTTTGTTGGCCTCTTTTTGATATGTTCAATTAACAAAAATCGAAAAAATACGACTTTTTATAACATTTTCATTCCTTTTACTGTGCATTTGATTGTGCAGTTCCGAAATTTGCTTTATCTTTGCAGTGCCAAAAGGGAAGAAATCTTCTTTTTTCAGGCAAAGTTAAATTATTTATTCATTCATCTCATTAACAAGAAAGGAATTGACTATGTTTAAGAATCGTTACTTCCAGATTGCTGCCATCGTAGCTTATATCCTTGGCGCTATGTACATTTCTTGGGTTCTTGTAAAGTAAAGACCCGATTTTAATTAGAAAAAAAACTTTATTTTCATACAGAGGGGGTGCCAGTCTTTCGATTGACACCCCTTTACTGTTTCCCTCACCTCCGTCACAGCGTTATTTTTTTTCTTTACCTTTCCTTCTCCGCCGTTTTACCGTTCAGATTTATGACATCCGATAAATTCCGCGATGCCGTCTGCGACATAGTGCGACAGATTCCTCCCGGCAAAGTCTATACCTACGGTCGTGTGGCCGACCTGGCCGGCTATCTCAACTGCAGCCGGCAGGTGGGGTATGTGCTCAAAACCTCCTCGCTCCCCGACCTTCCCTGGCATCGCGTGGTCAACAGCCGGGGACGCCTTGCTCCCGGTCATCCCGACCAAAGGCAACTTCTTCTTCGCGAGGGCATCTCCTTCCGTCCCAACGGCTTTGTCGATCTCTCCCGCTGCCTCTGGCATCCCGAAGACTTCATCGACATCTAACGACCCCAGCAGGGGCAAATAACCTCGCTGGGGGCTTATCCCTATGTATAACCATGCATCCTGCCCCTCACAGGGGTTTCCAAACAGGACAATGACATAACGCGGGGGTAATCCAAGATGAAGTATGAGGGATGGTGTATGATGTTATGCGGCCTGATTATTTCAGGAGCTTTTGAATTTGGCGGGGGGAGAGGGAGCCGCCGGAGATGCGGAGAAGGTGGTCGGAGAGGAAGGCGTGGGATTGTTCGGGTGTATGGGATGTGCGGAGAGCATCGTCATTCAGGAAGAGAGATTCGGGCGTACAAAAGGTGGAGACCTGCCAACCCTTGTAGGTTTGGTCGGGTCCGTTATGGACGCGCTCGATGACTCCGGTGACCACGCGGCATTGGTGTTGAAGTCGGGAGAGGGCGGCATCGGCCGCACTCTTTTTCACTCCGAGCAGGGAACGTATCTCACGGATGGTGATGCTACCCTGATCGAGGAGTCGGGTCATGATGCGCTTGCCGTCATCATCGGGTTGGGTGGTGGCACGCCGCAGGTTGGCCAACTCGCGATAGAACGGAAGGGTGGCAAACGCGGCTTTGCCGCCGCAAAGGAATTTGCCGTAGGCGATGTCACCGCTCAGGAGGCAGTCAATCTTCCAATCCCAAGGGCCGAGCACGTCATCCCCGTCATCGAACCAATAGCCTGGTCGGGTGAGATCCTGAACCGAGAATCCCGGAATGCCGTTACGGAAGAAGGGGATAATCCCGGCAGCACGAATGGCCTTCTCCATATCGGAGGCCGATGAAATCATACAGTCTGAAAAGAGCATGACCTTCAGAAAAGTTTTTTATTTTTGTCAAGAATGGTTTTATTCGCTTGGGAAAGAATTCGTAGCACCCCGTGCCGTTTTGAGGAGGGCACAGGGTGCAGAGGAGAATGCGAGGAGGGAGGCTTAGCGGCAGGTTATCTCGTACCGCTTCAAATCCTGTTCGCGTGAAGAATTGCCGACCCAGACGTAGTATTTTCCGGCACGGGTGTCGAGGCGGCCGGTGGCATCGTTGAAGGTGCGGAACGCTATCTCATCCATGGGGATGGAGACGTTGATTGTCTGCCCGGCAGCCACCCTGACGCGCTTGAAGCCACGCAGCGTCTTGGTCGGACCGGCCTCATCGTCGGCACGGCGGATATACACCTGAACCACTTCGTCGCCATCGGTCTTGCCGGTGTTGGTGACGGGAACCGTGATGTCGAAACGGTCGGAGATGCCGAACGTTTTAGGCATCTTGGCAGTGCCGAACCGGAAGGTCGTGTAGCTGAGACCATAACCGAAAGCCCAGAGAGGTTCGCCCTTGAAGTAGCGATAGGTATGGCCGACAAAGTGATAGTCATTGAAATGGGGAAGGTCGTTCACACTGTGATAGAAAGTGACGGGGAGTTTGCCTCCTGGATTGTAACGTCCGAAAAGTACCTCGGCGACGGCTGTGCCGCCCTCTTGTCCGCCGTACCAGGCCTGAAGGATGGCATCGCAAGACTGCGTCTCGGGTTCGAGCGCAATGGCCGAACCGCTCATGTTGACCAACACCACGGGTTTGCCGGTGGCATGGAGGGCACGGAGTGTCTCACGCTGGACGCGGGGCAGTTCGATGTCGGTACGGTCACCGCCCTTGAAACCTTCGAAATTGACCTTCATCTCTTCGCCTTCGAGGCGGGGAGAAATGCCGCCCACATAGATGTAAGCATCGGCTTCGGCGGTCTTGGCGATGAGAGACTCAGGTGTTTCCTGCACCTTCACACCGAGGTCGAGATTGCACTGAGCATCGGGAATCGTGTAGGCAAAGAAGATGGTGATGGGGTAGTCTTTGCCGGCCTCGACGCGGAAAGACTTGACATAGTTGCGCGGGCCGTGACCGGTGCGGAACCCTGAAAGCGTATCGGTGCCTATAACCGCAGTGCCCTGACCACAGACAAACATCGAGAGCTCAATCCTCTCGGTCTTGTCGGCATGATAGACTGTGGTGTAGCGGGCTGAGAAGTTTTCGAGCTGAACGCCGGGACAGAAGACCGTATTGCCGGAGGTGCAGAGTTGCCAGGGAGTGGACATCTGTGTGACAGCCACAGGTTTGCCCTCCTGACGGAGATTGTTCCAGTAGGTGGCAGTGAAACCCTTGCCGCCTTCGTTCCAGCAGCGGGAGAAACGGGAGTCGAAGACCTCGCCCACACACCATTCGGAGCCCTTTTGGAAGATGACCTTATCCTCGGGTCCCACGATACGGCGGATGCCTTCAAGAACCGTCACAGTGTGGGAAGGCGTGCCGTTGTAGTTGGCCCACATTGTAGTGGAATCGTCGGCATTGGGCCCCACGACGGCATAGACCTTACCTGCACCGGGACGGAAGGGAAGGGTGTTGCCGTTGTTCTGAAGCAGCGTCATACTCTCGCGGGCAATGCGGAGCGCCACCGAATTGCTGTAGGCTGTGGCCAACGAGTCTGCGGGGATGCGGTTCCAGGGATTGAGGTCGAAGTCATCCAGTTCGCCGAGTTCGAAACGAGCCTTGAGCAGGCGTCGCACAGCAACGTCAATCTGTGCCTCGGTGATGGCACCGCGTCGCACGGCCTCGGGAAGTTTGGCGTATGAAGCACCGCAGTTTACATCCGTTCCGGCGAGCACGGCGTTGGCCGAAGCAGCTGCACCGTCGCCGGGGAAGATGTTGTGGGTTCCCTCACCGTTGAAGAAGTCGCGTACGGCACCGCAATCGCTGACGACGAGTTCCTTGTAGCCCCATTCGTCTCGCAAAATGCCCTGCAGATAGGTGTCCTGACCGCAGCAAGGCTTGCCTTCGATGGCATTGTAGGCACACATCACTTCCTTGACATCGGTGGTGCGGACAAGGCGTTCGAAAGCGTAGAGATAAGTCTCGGCCTGGTCGCGGAGCGAAATGTCGGTCACATTGAATTTGTGGCGTTCATACTCGGGTCCGGAGTGAATGGCATAGTGTTTGAGGCAGGCGTGGAGTTTGTCGTAGGGATAGGTCCCGGGAGTGTAGTAACCCAGGTCGGCGAGCAACTTGCGGGCACCCTCGGTGCGTCCCTGCAAGCCCCGAACCACAGAATAACCCATCTTCATCGTGAGCCAGGGATCCTCGCCGTAGGTTTCCTGTCCGCGTCCCCAACGGGGGTCACGGAAGATATTGATGTTGGGTGTCCAGGCGCAGAGACCGGAATAACGCGGAGTCTCCATGGGATTCTTTTGACGGGCGAGAATGAACTTGATGCGCTGTTCGGTGGAAGCTATGTCGAATACCTTCTCGACGAGTTCATCATCCCAGGATGCAGCCATCGAAATGGACTGGGGGAAGACGGTGGCCATACCGGCACGGGCGGCACCGTGGAGACATTCGCTCCACCAGTTATAGCCGGGAATACCTAAACGTTCCACAGGTTTGGAATCGCTCATCATGAGGCTGACTTTCTCCTCGAGCGTGAGACGCGAACAGAGGTCGGCAGCACGTACTTCGGGAGAGAAACGGGTGTTTTGGAATGGCAGAAGCTGTTGGGCCGAGAGGCCGACAACAGTTCCGGCAAGGAGGAAAAGGAGGGAAAAAAGTTTTTTCATTTCGTATGTGTTACTAAATTTTTATATGGTGCAAAGATATGGATATTTTTCGATTTTTACAAACAAAGAGGTTTAAATATGTATAATATTCCACCAAAAAAGTCAGATTTTAACCCTTTTGTTTGGAGGATTCGGATTTTTTTGCCATATTTGCAACAAAAATACGATTAAATATTGTATCAAATACGTTTATCAAATGAACCGAATATTTACAGCCGCATTGGCGGCAGCCACACTGGCCAGTGCCACGGGCGAGGCGAAAGAAACTCTGACGATAGAAGACATCCAGTCAGGCTGCTATTCAGCACGACAGGTTCCGACCTTCCGCAGTACAGCCGACGGCAAGCATTACACGGCCTTGTCGTCTGACGGACGCAGCATCGAAAAGTTCCGTTATGCCGATGGCGAGAAGGTGGAGACCTTACTGTCTCTGGATGAAGTGGAAGCCGAGGGAGAGACGGAAATCGGCGATTTGAAACTCGACGGATACGTACTTAGTTCCGACGAAGAACGCATTCTTGTGTGGGCCAACACGGAGCACATATACCGCCGTTCGTTCAAGGCCGATTATTTCTATTATGTGATAGGCAGACCGAAGTTCAAACGACTTACGGAGGGGAAGATACAGGCAGCCACATTGGCTCCCGACGGGAGGAAGGTTGCCTTCGTCAGGGACAATAATCTCTATCTGACCTCCGTCATGACGGCCACGATAGAAACGACAGAACGCCAAATCACCAAAGACGGAGAGAAGAACAGCGTGATTAACGGAGTGCCGGACTGGGTCTATGAAGAAGAGTTCTCGATGAACAAAGCCATCACATGGAGTCCCGACTCGAAGGTGTTGGCCTGGCTGCGATGGGACGAAAGCGGAGTGAGGGAGTACTGCCTTCCCTTCTACAGAGGCGAGAAGCCGGCCCGTACTGAATATGAACTGTATCCCGGAAACTACCAATATAAATATCCTGTAGCGGGAGAGGCCAACAGCCAGGTGACGGTCTGGACCTACGAATTGCAGACGCGCAAAATACGCGGGATAAAAGTTCCGCAGGAAGCCGACGGTTATCTTCCCCGCATTCAGTTCACAACAGTCCCGGGACAGTTGTCGCTGATGACCCTCAACCGCCATCAGAGCGACTTGCGTCTCTATCTGGCGGATGCCTACAGCGGCGAGGCCAAGCTGATTATGGAGGACAAGAACGAGAGTTATATCAACGAGGGGAATCTCGACCTGATCCGTTTCCATGAGGGCGGTTTTACGATGGTGAGCGAACGGGACGGTTACCGACACCTGTATTTATATAACATCAACGGAACGCTCCAGCGTCAAATCACGAAAGGCGCGTGGGACGTGACAAATGTTTACGGCTACGATGCCAAGACGGGCAACGCCTATATCCAGTGCGCCTATTTGGGAGAAGGAGCCGAATTGCCCAATGCGCTCGTGCGCGGCATCTACCGGGTCGATGCCAAAGGCGTAATGCATCCCCTTTTCAACCAGGGCAAGGACGGCAAGGGATGCCGGGGAATCCACTCGGCTGCCTTCTCTCAGGGATTTGTCTTCATGCAGCACCGCTACAGTGATGCGCTGACACCCGTACAGACAACCTTGGAGTATGTCTCGAATCTCAAAACCGTGAAGATGGCAGAGGATAACAGCAGTCTGTCGGAGTTCGTCAAAAACGGGTACTCTCCGCGCGAATTTTTCCAATTCACCACGCCAGAGGGAGTGACACTCAACGGGTATATCCAAAAGCCCCGCAATTTTGATGCCTCGAAGCAATATCCGCTGGTGATGACCCAATACAGCGGTCCCGGCTCACAGGAAGTGCTGGACACCTGGACGATGGGCTGGGAGCAGTATCTGACGCAGGCAGGTTATGTCGTAGCCTGTGTCGATCCCCGAGGCACAGGGGGCAGGGGAGCCGAATTCGAACGGCAGACCTACCGTCAGTTGGGTGTCATGGAAGCCGAAGACCTGCTTTCGGCCGGAAGATATGTCGGCAAACTGCCGTATGTAGATGCCTCGCGTATGGCTATCTGGGGCTGGAGCTATGGAGGATATGCGACGCTCATGACCCTCTGCGGCGGAAATGATGTCTATCGCTGCGGCATGGCCGTAGCGCCCGTCACGGACTGGAAATTCTATGATACTGTCTATTCCGAACGTTACATGCGTACACCGCAGGAGAACCACAGCGGCTACATGAAAGCATCGGTGCTGGAGAGAGCCAAAGACCTCAAGGGCGAGGTGCTGCTCGTCTTCGGTACGGCCGACGACAATGTACATCCGCAGAATACCCTGGAGTTGCAGGCCAAGTGGGTGGAAGAGGATATCCCCTTCGAGATGATGGTCTATACCAACAAGGATCATTCCATACGCGGAGGCAACTCCCGGACGCACCTTTACAAGACGCTCTGGCGTTTCCTCAAGAAGAATCTTTGAGCAGGATGATTACCTTTGTCGATTTGATTGATTATTTCGGCACGTTTGCTTTTGCCATTTCTGGCATCCGCTTGGCATCGCACAAAGAGTTTGATGTCTTTGGCGCTTTCATTGTGGGGATGGCAACAGCCGTTGGGGGCGGGACGATACGCGACCTCATGCTCCAGCAGTCTCCGTTCTGGATGACGCAATGGTCCTATTTTCTGGTGGGATTTTTGGCTCTTATGCTTTATGCCAGTTTCCGTCATTTCTTCATCAAGATAGACCTCACCATCTTTCTGTTCGACACGATAGGTCTCGGTCTGTTCACGGTGGTAGGTTTCCAAAAGACCATCGATGCCGGATTCCAGCATTGGGTGGCGATTCTGATGGGAATGCTTACGGGTGCCGCCGGAGGTGTGATACGCGATGTTCTTCTGAATGAGATTCCCATTATTTTCCGTTCGGAAATATACGCTATGGCCTGTTTTGCCGGCGGTATCGTCTTTTCGGTCTGTTTGCTCGTCGGGCTTCCCAATTGGGTGGCACAGGTGCTCTGCGGCACGGTGGTCATCGTGATTCGTCTGCTGGCCGTGAAGAACCACTGGCAACTTCCCACGCTGCACAGCGATGATTAACAGGACGCTTCAATCATGTCTCCCGGGAGGGTGCGGATGACACCGTCGAGTTCCATCTGGAGCAGTTCGTCGGTGAGGAGAAAGCGCTCGATGTGGAGACATTCGGCAATCTCTTCCGGTTTGAGTGTTCCCCGGTCGCGCAGGAGGTTCATGATGGCATGGGCCGTCGGAGAATGGAGCGTTGTTTCAGCCTCTGAGTTGTCTCTCAGGAAATGAAGGCTGCCGGGTTCCCATTGCATCAGTTTCATGAGGTCTGCCGCATCCGTGATGAGGCAGGCCTGATTGTTTTTTATCAGGGCATTGCATCCTTTGGAACGGTCATCGGTGGCACGTCCGGGGAATGCTGTCACTTCGCGCGAATAGCTGTTGGCTATGCGTGCCGTCACCAATGCGCCGCCCCGTTCTTTGCTTTCGGCCACCACAACCACGTCGGCCAAAGCCGCAATGATGCGGTTGCGAGCCAGGAAATTGCCGCGACAGGGTTCCGTTTGTGAAGGATATTCAGTGATGAGTCCTCCGTGCAGTTGTATCATGGCTTTGGCCACGTTACGGTTTTGTACCGGATAGATGCGGTCGAGTCCGTGGGCCAACACTCCTACCGTGGGGAGATGTACATCGAGTGCTGCCGAGTGGGCCGACACATCGATGCCCATCGCCAAACCGCTCACAATCAAAGTGTCGGGCAGAGCCTGGGCAAGGTCGCTCACCAGTTGGCGTACGCGGTCCCGTCCGTATTGGGTGGAGGTGCGTGTGCCCACAATGCTTATCACGTGGGAGGCTTCGAGCGAAGCATCCCCCAGATAGTAAAGCAGGGCAGGGGCATCGGGAATATCCTTGAGGCGAGAGGGATAATCGGTGTCGGTGCAGGAGAGGAGACGGATGTGTTTTTCGTCGGCCCACTCGCGTTCGCGATGTGCTTTTTCCATCACTTTCGGGTCGTCAATCTGTGGCAAGAGAATTTCTCCCGCATGCGTCTGCATGAGGGTATTGGCATCGGCCTCGAACACGGCTTTTGCACTGCCGAAATATTCCATCAGCTGCTTGGCGCGGATGGAACCTATGCCTTTCATTTGGGTGAGCGCCACCAGATAATCCAGCTCGTCCATTGCGGTCTCTGTCTGTTTCAGGTCTGTCAGTTGAGATATTTGGCAAATACGGGTTCCACCTCCTCGCCTCGTGTGAGTGTTCCGTTCACGACGCAAACGCAGTGCACTTCGGCTGTGATGCAGAGCTTCATGTCACTTTTCCTGTAGATGTCCTGCATGAAAACGTAGCGCACACCCTGACGTTTCAGATTGAGACAGGAGATGAATTCCTCGCCGCCGCGCAGGGAGTTTTTGTAGGAAATGGCGATTTTCGAGACCATCACGTCGATTCCCTGATCGTGCCACGTCTGAAAACTGGTCCCTAAACTTTGGATAAATTCGTGACGCGTTACTTCGAGGTAGTGTTGGTAGTTGGCATTGTTCACCACGCCCTGCACGTCGCATTCGTAGTCGCGCGTTTTCAATTCAATTTGGAAAATGTATTCTTTAGCCATACTTGTCGTATTAATTATAATATTTATTGCATTCTGATTTTGTTTTTATGCCAAATGCACATTGCAAAGATAGGTCTTTTTTGTGAAATTTGCAACTTTTTCAGCCGGAAATTTGTATATTGCTCCTCATTTCGCCATCTTTTTGGCTGAATTTTTATTTATTCCCGCTCATTTGCGTCGGAAACAAACAGCTCGCGTGTGATTTCGTCTCCGAGGTTAAGTCCGGCTTCGGTGAGTCGTAAGTGTCCGTTTTCGCGGGTGAGCAATCCTCTCCCGATATATCGGGCAACCGTGTCGCTGAACCCCTCTACCCATTCTTCCGAAATCCCCCTTCTGGTGCGAAGCCCCAACATCACGCGTTCGTTGCGGACGTCCACAGGGGTGAGATGCTCTTCGTGGACGGGGAAGGAATTGCAGGCGTTCCACTCCTTATTAATATATAGGGAGAGATTGGCATCGTTCCAATAGCGGGTAGCTACCCCGTCATAGCTGTGTGCTCCCGGCCCGAGACCGAGATAGGGCGTTCCGTCCCAATAGGCCGAATTGTGGCGCGAGTGGAATCCGGGAAGGGCATAGTTGGAAATCTCATACTGCACAAAACCTGCAGCCCGGAGTTTCTCTCGGAGCAGAGCAGCCATAGCGATGCATGTTTCGTCGTCGGGCAGTTGCAGCGCGTCGTCTTTCTTTTCGGTCATTCGGGCCAGGGGAGTGCCTTCTTCTACGCTGAGGCAGTAGGCCGAAATGTGTTGTGTGCCGAGGGCAAGAGCGGTGTCGATGCTGTGTTCCCAACTCCGAAGCGTCTGCAGCGGAAGACCGTACATCAAATCGATGCTCACATTACCGATTCCGTGCCGGCGAAGGATGCGAATGGCCTCAGCCGGCTTGGCGGCATTGTGACGACGGCGGAGAAATCTCAGCTCTTCGTCACAGAAGCTTTGCACCCCTATGCTCACGCGGTTGATTGCGGAACCTCCCGCCGTAAGTTCATCGGCAAACGTTTCTGTCACGTCCTCGGGATTGACTTCCAACGTGGCTTCTTCCAGGTGGCTGAGGTCAAAGGTTCGGCTCAATCCGTCCAGCAGACGGTGAAGTGTTCGCCCTCCGAGCTGAGAAGGAGTGCCGCCGCCCAAATACAATGTCCGTATTTCTCCCTGTATGCAGGACGTGCGGGCAGGATGGTTGCGGGCTTCCCGTAGTACAGCATCGGCATACGACTCCTCCACACCCCGCAACGTAGTGGAATAGAAGTCGCAGTAGATGCACCGCGAGGCACAAATCGGAACATGTATGTATAGTCCTGAGCTCATTTTCGTTTTTATGGAAGGCAGGTCGTTCAGCCGACTGATTCGGTCAAAAAAACTTTCAAAAGAATCTGAACTCCTGCAAATCCGACTGCAAAAATATCATTTTTTTTTCAGTAAACCAAACTTTTGGTCCGAAATTTTGGCTATGTCAAAAAAAAAAACTATCTTTGCACCCGTTTCCTGTATTGCTGCGGTCAAATTATAGTAATTGAGAAACAATGTTTGAAAACTTAAGCGAACGCCTGGAGCGTTCATTCAAAATCCTCAAGGGCGAAGGTCGGATTACAGAGATTAATGTTGCCGAGACCCTCAAGGACGTACGTCGTGCCCTGTTGGATGCCGACGTTAACTACAAAGTAGCCAAGACATTCACCGACCAGGTGAAGCAGAAGGCTTTGGGCATGAATGTACTCACTGCCGTGAAGCCCGGCCAGCTGATGGTCAAACTCGTTCATGACGAACTGGCTGTCCTCATGGGCGGCGAAGCAGCGGAACTGAATCTCAAACCCAATCCCACCATTATTCTGATGGCCGGTCTGCAGGGTTCGGGTAAAACGACCCACTCGGGAAAGCTTGCCCTCATGCTCAAAACCAAGAAGAACAAACGTCCGCTTCTCGTGGCCGGCGACGTCTATCGTCCCGCCGCCATCGACCAGCTCGAGGTGGTTGCCTCCCAAGTGGATTGCCCCGTCTTTGTCAACCGTGAAGAAAAAGATCCCGTCAAGATAGCCAAAGCGGCTATAGAAGAGGCCCGACGCAAGGGCAATGATGTGGTCATCATCGATACGGCAGGACGTCTGGCTGTAGATGAAGCCATGATGACCGAAATCGGCAACATCAAGGAGGCTGTCAATCCCACCGAGATACTTTTCGTAGTCGATTCGATGACGGGTCAGGATGCTGTCAACACGGCCAAGGAATTCAACGACCGTCTCGACTTCACGGGTGTCATCCTCACCAAGTTGGACGGCGATACCCGCGGCGGTGCAGCCCTCTCCATCCGCACGGTTGTGAACAAACCCATCAAGTTTGTGGGTACGGGCGAGAAGATGGATGCCCTTGATGTGTTCTATCCCGAACGTATGGCCGGTCGTATTCTCGGCATGGGTGACGTTGTGTCGCTCGTGGAACGCGCCCAGCAGAATTATGACGAGGAGGAAGCCCGCAAACTCCAGAAGAAGATTGCCAAGAATCAGTTCGATTTTGTGGATTTCTTCGACCAGATTCAGCAAATCAAGAAGATGGGCAATCTCAAGGATTTGGCGGGCATGATACCGGGCGTGGGCAAAGCCATCAAAGACATCGACATCGACGACAACGCTTTCAAGGGCGTGGAGGCCATCATCAATTCGATGACCCCCGAAGAACGTCATCATCCCGAGGTGCTCAACACCTCACGCCGTCAGCGCATAGCCAAAGGTTCCGGCACAGATATTGTGCAGGTCAACCGCCTCATCAAGCAGTTCGAGCAAATGCGCAAGATGATGAAACAGATTACCGACATGAAGCACGATCCGCGCATGATGATGCGTATGGCTTCCGCTGCCAAAAACAATTCCCGTAAATTCTAAATCATCCTATGGAATATCAGATTATAGATGGCAAGGCAACGGCTGCCGCCATCAAACAGGAAATCGCACAGGAAGTGGCTCAAATCGTCGCTCAGGGTCAGCGCCCTCCTCATCTGGCTGCCATTTTGGTCGGTCATGACGGAGGCAGTGAGACCTACGTTGCCAATAAGGTCAAGGCCTGTGCCGAATGTGGATTCAGGAGTTCACTCATCCGTTTTGAGGACACTGTCACCGAAGCCGAACTTCTGGCCGAGGTAGCCCGTCTCAACGACGACCCCGAGGTGGACGGTTTCATCGTACAGTTGCCGTTGCCCCGTCATATCGACGAACAGAAAGTCATCGAAGCCATCGACTACCGAAAGGATGTGGACGGCTTCCATCCGGTCAACGTGGGACGCATGTCCATCGGTCTGCCCTGCTTCGTGTCGGCTACGCCCATGGGTATCATTGATCTTCTGGAGCGTTACCGCATTGAGACCTCCGGCAAACATTGTGTCGTTCTCGGTCGAAGCAATATCGTGGGCAAACCTGTCGCCCAACTGATGCTTCGCAAGGCTTATCCCGGCGATGCCACCGTCACGGTGTGTCATTCCCGCACAGCCAATCTCAAGGAGATACTGCTTCAGGCAGACATTCTGATAGCCGCCATCGGTTCGCCCTGGTTCGTTACGTCCGATATGGTGAAACCGGGAGCCGTTGTCATCGATGTAGGAACCACCCGTGTGCCCGATGCCACCCGTAAGAGCGGTTTCCGTCTCAAGGGCGACGTTAACTTCGACGAAGTGGCCCCCCAGTGTTCTTACATCACGCCCGTTCCCGGCGGTGTGGGGCCCATGACGATTTGTTCGCTCATGAAGAACACGCTCCTGGCCTACAAGAATCATCGGCAAGCCTGACCTCTGTTTGTTCTCTTTCCTGTTGGGAAGGGCATTGGATACCGACACAGAGCAAGAAACAAAAAAGAGCCGCAATCCTCGTCGTGAGGTTGCGGCTCTTACCCTTTATATTTAGTAACAAATTAAAATCATCCCGATTTTCTGCTGCAAAGATAGGCAAAAAAAAGTCATTCACCGAAAAATTCCGATGAATGACACATTTTTTTCGACGAACGTCCCGATTACCAGAGAGCGTAATAGAGTATCGCAAGGATTACTATGACAGCAACGGCACCGAAATTGAAGGTCTTGTCGGTGTGGAACAGGTCGAGGTCGATGTCCACGGCGTTGGGATCTTTCACCTTATCCACAGCGTTCGAACGCAAGTAAATGGCCAACACGCAGAACATCAGAGCCAGGAAGAAGATGGCTTCGAAACCATAGTTCACGAGGTCGTGGTTGAACATCGAGACGACGCCTACAATCAGGCATATCACAGCCGAAACGCCGAGGATGTTGCTCCACAGCAACTGCTGCTTGATGGTCTTCTCGTCGAGCTTGTCGGCAGGAACGGTTTTCTTCGAAGCGAACGAGATGCCGAAGAACACTACTACGAGGCAGAGGAACACATAACCCATGCGGAGCAGGAAGGGAACCTCGGGCATCATGAACTTGAAGAGAATCGAGAATACGAACGTGCCGATGGCTGCCACAACGGCAGCTGTGCCCGAAGCACGCTTCCAAAGGAGGCCGAAACCGAAGATGACCACCACGCCGGGATAAACGAAGCCCGAATATTCCTGAATAATCTGGAAGGCTTGGTCAGCACCGCCCATGATGGGATAAACGGCCAGGAGAGCCAGCACGAGAGCGCAGACAGAAGTCAGACGACCCACGTTCACGAGTTTCTTCTCCGAGGCGTTCTTGTTCATGAACTGCTTGTAGATATCCATCGTGAAGATGGTCGAAGTCGAGTTGAACATCGAAGCCAGCGACGAGATAACGGCAGCAGCCAAAGCGGCAAACGAGAGACCCTTCACAACGATGGGAGTGAAGTTGCGGATTAGGAAGGGATAAGCGTCGTCCGAACGTTCGATGCTGCCTGCAAGGGTAGCATAGAGGTCAGGACGCTGTGTCATAATATAGAACGCGCATACGCCCGGAATGCAGACAATGAAGGGAATCATAATCTTCAGGAAGGCGGCAAAAATCATACCCTTCTTGGCTTCGGCCAGACTCTTGGCAGCCAAACCTTTCTGGATGATGTACTGGTTGAAGCCCCAATAGCCGAGGTTTGTCAGCCAGAGTGCACCTACGATAACCACGATGCCGGGAATGTCGAAATAGGGGTCGGAGGGCTGCAATACTTCGCCCAGACCGTTCTGTACGCCGTTGATGACGGGATAGAGTGCTTCGTTTCTCGTCACAATCAGGTGGAAATGTTTGTCGCCCGGAATGGCATCCAGCTCACCCATGATTTCGCCCAAAGCAGCCAGCGCATTGGGGGCTCCGATTTCACTTGCGATAACGTCAAGCGCAGCGTAAGCCGTAATCAAACCGCCGCCTACGAGGAAAGTCACCTGCATAACGTCCGTCCATGCCACTGAAGCCAAACCGCCGTAAATCGAATAAATACCGGCAATGAGGAAGAGGCAGAGGATGATGACCAGCAGCGTCATGTCCACATTCATACCCAGGAAAACACCGGGAGTGTAGGGGAGACCCAGAATCTGTTTGATGGCAAGGGCGCCCAACCAGGCTACCGATGTCAGGTTGATGAAAACGTAGAGGAACAGCCAGAAAATCGAGAAGGCCAGACCCACACCCCAATTGTAGCGTTCTCTCAGGAACTGGGGAATGGTGAAGATTTTCTTTTCAATCATCACGGGGAGGAGGAACTTGGCGACTACGAGCAGGGTGGCAGCTGCCATCAGCTCATAAGCGGCCATTGCGATACCCGATTTGAAGGCTGAGCCGGACATGCCGATAAACTGCTCGGCAGAAATGTTGGCTGCGATGAGTGAGGCACCCACGGCCCACCAGGTCAGCGTGTTGCCGGCCAGGAAGTAGTCCGTCGAGTTTTTCTCTTCGCCCTTCTTGCTACGCGACAGGAACAAGCCCATGCCGACGAGGATTACAATGTAGAGACCGAAGACCAAATAATCCGCTGTCTCAAAACCATTGTTTTTAAGTGCTTCAATAATTTCCATGAATCGTTATTTATTAATAGTTTGTTGTTCTTTCAGAAAGTTCCGAACTGGAAAATTGTGTGGCTTGTATAGGTTTCTCCGGGTCTCAGCACACAGCTCACCCATCCGGCCTTGCCCTCTTTGTTGGGGGTGTCGGGGTATTTCTGTGTTTCGAGACAGATGCCTGTGCGTTTTTCATATTTGATGCCCTTCTTGCCCACGGCGGTGCCGTCGAGGAAGTTGCCGGCATATACCTGCACACCGGGCTCTGTGGTGAAGACGGCCAGCGTGATGCCCGAGCGGGGCGAGCTAAGCACAGCTGCGGCCTGATTGATGTCGCCCTTGGTGTCGAGCACCCAGTTGTGGTCGAAGCCCAATCCGTACTTCACCTGCTGGTCATCGGCCTCGATGTCCTTGCCCACGGTCTTGGGGGTTGTGAAGTCGAAGGGCGTGCCGGGCTTGATGGCTGCTATCTCGCCTGTGGTCATGAAGGTCTCGTCGATGGGGGTCGTCGAGGTCGAGTTGAGATAGAGCGAGTCGTCGAGAATGGTCTGCGTGGGATCGCCGCTCAGGTTGAAGTAGCTGTGGTTGGTCATGTTGATGACCGTGGGCTTGTCGCTCACGGCGCTGTACTGAATGTCGATGGCATTCTGTTCGGTCAGCGTATAGACCACCTTGGCCTTCACTTCGCCGGGGAAGTTGTTGTCGCCGTCGGGCGATACGATTTCCATCGTGACCGAGTTGGGGGCTGTCTGTGTGGCCGTATAGACTTGATACTGCCATCCTGTGGGACCGCCGTGCAGGCAGTGACCGTAGTTGTTCTGGGGGAGTACATACTCTGTGCCGTCGAGGGTGAACTTGCCACCGCCGATGCGGTTGGCATAGCGGCCGATGGCTGCACCGAAGTCCGAGGGGGTCTTTCCGTCACGGTTGGCGTAAGCCTTCACGTTGTCGAAGCCCAATACGACATCTCTGAACTCGCCGTTCCTGTCGGGCATCCACACCGACACGATGCGTCCGCCCAAGTTGGTGATGCACACCTCTGCACCTCCCGCGTTCGTGAGGGTGTAGAGCGCTGTCGGTTTGCCGTCTATGGTGTCTGCGAAATTCGCAACATTCAGACCCGACAATGTTAACACTGGAGCCTGTGCTTCTGCTTCAGGCTGTGCTTTTTTGCCGCCACAGCTGCCCAGCAGCATGGCCGTAGCCACTGCGGTGGCTCCCATTGCAATGATTCTTAGTCTCATCATATAGTTATACAATTGTGTAAAGTCAAAAAAGACTTTGCAAAGATAAGCATTTTTATTCAAAGGAAGAAACAAAATTCATTTTTTTTGTCTTTTCCCGTTACAATTTCGTCATTTTCTGTCATTTTTATGCCTTTTGAGTGCTTTTTTTTGCATTTTCTGTACGCTTTTTTCCATTTATTCGCTATCTTTGCAATGCTTCTTGAAGGAGTTTTTTCTGTTTCGGCAGATATCTTTTTTAATTTCGAAAATCAATTCGTACAACTGTTTGTCATGTTCGATTTCCTCTTCAGAAAACATGAGTTGCTCCCGCTGCCTTACGAGCGGGACATCCACTGCCACATCATCCCCGGGGTTGATGACGGCTCGGCACTCATGTCCATGTCGCTGGACTATCTCCAATCCCTCCATGAGCTGGGGCTTCGTCGTGTGGTCTTCACGCCCCATCATGCCTATCCCAATTATATGAACGAGCCCTCCGACATTCAGCCTCTCTACGATAAACTCACCTCGCGTCTCCGGGCTCAGGCCACGCCCGTGGTCTGTGAGGGTTATTCCTTCGAATATCGCATCGACAGCACCTTCCGCCAAATGCTTGCCGCCTCGCGCTATGAAGACTGTTCTTCGCCGTTGCGTCCTTTCTTGGGCAATCACCTCCTGGTGGAATGCCCTTGGCAAGAACCCTCAGAACCCGTCGGGGACCTTATCGACCGCGTAAGGGCCGCCGGTTACCATCCCATATTGGCCCATCCCGAACGTTATCCCTATTGGGCCATCGACGGCCACGACCAATACAAAGAGCTCAAGCGGCGCGGTCTCGACTTCCAGTGCAATCTGCTCTCCTTTGCCGGTTACTATGGCGATGCTGTTCGCAGGACGGCTCTTTGGATGCTCCGTCAGGGCTACGTCAATTACCTCGGCTCCGACCTCCACAACGACATCCAGCTCCATCAGATGCAGCAGTTCCTTCGCTCGGGCAAGTATGCCGACATACGGCCGGACCTTGTCAGTTGTTGCGGAAATGACAGGCTGTGAGGGCGGGAAGGAAACAAAAAAATCCAACTTGTCTCGCGACAAGTTGGATCCACTAACCTTAAATCTTATACCATGAAAAACACGCAGCAAAGATACGCCTTTTTCGCATGTTTTTGCATCTTGCAATTCAAAAAAGTTCAATATTGATGCATATTTTATCCAAAAACGAGCTACTTTGCAAGCTCGACATTCCAATTCTTCGCCTTGTAGGGGAGGAGGCAGACCGTCTCAACCGCGAGTGTTATGTCATTGGCGGATGGGTGCGAGACCTTTTCCTCGAACGCCCTTCCAAGGATATCGATGTGGTGACCGTGGGCTCCGGCATAGAGCTGGCTCAGGCTGTAGCCCGTCGGCTCGGACGCAGGGGAACCCATCTCGCCGTGTTCCGCAATTTCGGTACGGCACAGGTCAAACACGGCGGCCTCGAAATCGAGTTTGTCGGAGCTCGCAAGGAGTCCTATTCCCACGACTCGCGCAAGCCTGTGGTCGAGGACGGCACTTTGGAAGACGACCAGCGTCGTCGCGACCTCACCATCAACGACCTCGCCCTCTGTCTCAACCATGACCGTTGGGGCGAACTCCTCGACCCCTTCCATGGCATTGACGACCTTCGTGACGGTCTCGTGCGTACACCTCTCGATCCGGACATCACCTTCTCCGACGACCCCTTGCGTATGTTGCGTGCCATCCGCTTTGCCACCCGTTTCGACTTCGAGATAGTCCCAGAGACCTTCGAGGCCATTGCCCGCAATCGCGAACGCATCCGCATCATCTCGGCCGAACGCATCATAGACGAACTCAACAAGATTCAGCTCTCCACCCGTCCCTCCATAGGATGGGCCTATCTTCAGCGCTGCGGCCTCCTCCAGATTATTTTCCCCGAACTCCAGGCCCTCGCCGGTGTGGAAATCAAGGACGGACGGGGACACAAGGACAACTTTTGGCACACCATCACCGTGCTCGACCACGTGGCGGCTACCGGCAATCGGAATCTCTGGCTCCGTTGGGCGGCCATCATGCACGACCTCGGCAAGGCCAAAGCCAAAGCCTGGGACGAGAAGAACGGCTGGACATTCTGGAACCACGACTACATTGGCTCGCGCATGGTGTTGCCCATCTTCCGCAGGCTCAAACTTCCCCTCGGCCCCGAAGAGAAGTTTGTCGAGAAACTTGTCCTGCTCCACATGCGCCCCATCTGTCTCGCCGACGAGGGTATCACCGACTCCGCCATACGTCGTCTCCTCTTCGATGCCGGCGACGACATCGATGAACTGATGACACTCTGTGAGGCCGACATCACATCGAAGAATCCCGAGAAAGTACGCCGTTTCCTCGACAACTTCAAACTCGTCCGTCAGAAGATGGTCGAGATAGAGGAGAAGGACCGCATCCGCAACTGGCAACCGCCTGTTGACGGTATCGAAATCATGGAACGTTACCGTCTGTCGCCTTCGCGCGAAGTGGGTATGCTCAAAGATTCGCTCAAAGATGCCATTCTCGACGGCATCATCCCCAACGACCGCGAGGCAGCGCTCCGCTTCCTGGACGAGAAGTACCGTTCGCTCGGTTTGCCCGCCCCGGAGGGAGAAAATCCTGCAGGCGAATAAGTGTATATATTTAAAAAGGAATGGCAATGGGCAGTTTCAGCAAACAACAGGGCAACTTCGGTGAAGACTTGGCCGTAGGTTATCTTCGTCAGCACGGTTATCACATTCTCGAACGTCAGTGGCGCCACGGACACTTTGAGCTCGACATCGTATGTGAGGACCCTTCCACCTCCCAGCTCGTCTTTGTCGAAGTCAAAACCCGTGACGACGATTTCTTCGGAGACCCCATTGATGCCATCGACCGAAAGAAAATGTCCCGACTGGCAGCCGCTGCCAACCATTATATCCACGTCTCCCGCTCCACCCTCGAGTGGCGCTTCGACGTGATAGGCATCATCCTACATCCGTACATCGACACCAAGTCCAAAGAACCCCACGCTCTTACCCCCGAGGAGCTTTCCCGCTATCCCATCATCAACCACATTCCCGATGCCTTCTATCCTCCGCTGATTACCAGACATTGAAAACTCCCCATCAGCGAAATGCAAATCTATGGATGAAAGAAAGATGCTCCAAGGAGGCGCACCCATTGGGAACCTTTGACCTTTGACCTTAGACCTTCGGAGTCCGCTCCGTCGGCTTCCCTTCTCCCTTCCCTTTAGGGGAGGGCTGGGGAGAGGCTGACCTTAGACCTTAGACCTTAGACCGTCCTTTAGGCCGTAGAGCGCCTTAGACC
>CALBPV010000034.1 GCA_937899265.1 uncultured Bacteroidales bacterium | reverse complement strand
CCGAACTTCGCGTAAGCATTTGCAACCGTGCAAATCGATTCCCGAACTTCGCGTAACGATTTGCAACCGTGCAAACCGATTCCCGAACTTCGCGTAACGATTTGCAACCGTGCAAACCAATCTCCGAACTTCGCGTAACGATTTGCAACCGTGCAAACCGATTTCCGAACTTCGCGTAACGATTTGCAGCCGTGCAAACCGATTTCCGAGCTTCGCGTAACGATTTGTTCGTTTCGGGAGGTATAAATCTGCGCCAAACACGGCCTAAACGCACATTTACGCCTGCAAAGATACGCCTTTTTATTGAAAAAAGCAAATAATTTCGTGTTTTTTTTACGAAAATAGAGAGACGACACAAAGTCGCCTCTCTATTTATAAGGAGGAATGGGAGGGTCTGAGCAATCAGAGCAAGGCGACTGTGAGACCGGCCATAACGATGGAAACCATCGACATGAGTTTGATGAGGATGTTGAGCGAGGGGCCGGAGGTGTCTTTGAAAGGATCGCCCACGGTGTCGCCCACGATGGTGGCTTTGTGGCAAGCGGAGCCTTTGCCTCCGAAATTGCCCTCCTCGACATACTTCTTGGCATTGTCCCAGGCGCCGCCCGAGTTGGCCATGAAGATGGCGAGAGTGAATCCTGCAGCCAGACCTCCGACGAGGAGACCGAGTACACCGGCCACATCGAGGGTGCAGCCCACGATGATGGGGATGACGATGGCAAGCACGGCGGGGAATATCATCTCGTGCTGGGCGGCACGGGTGGAGATTTCGACGCAGCGGCTGTAGTCGGGAGTGCCTGTGCCCTCGAGAATGCCTTTGATTTCACGGAACTGACGGCGCACTTCCTCGACCATCTTCTCGGCAGCGCGACCCACAGCGCCCATGGTGATGCCCGAGAAAAGGAAGGCCGCCATGGCACCGATGAAAGCACCGACGATGACCTTGGGGTTGATGAGCGTCACTTGGAAGTAGTTCATGAAGTCGGGAATGGTGGCATTCATGGCATCGATGGCTTCGCCCTTGAGGTTGACAAGGGTATCGCCGGAGCGGTGCATGGCAATCTTGATTTCCTCGATGTAGGAAGCCAGCAGAGCCAGAGCCGTGAGCGCGGCCGAACCGATGGCAAAGCCCTTGCCGGTGGCGGCTGTGGTGTTGCCGAGGGCATCGAGGGCATCTGTACGATGGCGTACCTCTTCACCCAAAGCGCTCATCTCGGCATTGCCGCCGGCATTGTCGGCAATGGGCCCGTAGGCATCGGTGGCCAGTGTGATGCCCAAAGTGGAGAGCATGCCCACAGCTGCAATGCCGATGCCGTAGAGACCCAGCGACAGGCTGGAGGCAGACATTGAGAGGTTGAAGCCGTTGGCACACAAATAGGCCAACATGATGGCAACGGAAATGGTGACCACGGGAATGGCTGTGGAAATCATGCCCGTGCCGATACCCTTGATGATGACGGTAGCCGAACCGGTCTTGGAGGCTTCGGAGATATCCTGCGTGGGCTTGTAGGACTGAGAGGTGTAGTATTCGGTGGCCTGACCGATGATGACACCGGCCACGAGACCGCTGATGACGGAGAAGCTGAGGCCGAGCCAGTTGTCAATGCCGAGGAGATAGAGGATGGCAAAGGTGGCTACGGCAATGAGTACGGCAGCCGTGTTGGTGCCGAGACCGAGCGAGTGGAGCAGGTCCTTCATGGAAGCTCCTTCTTTGGTACGGACCATATAGATGCCGATGAGCGAAAGGAAGATGCCGATAGCGGCAATAATCATGGGGGCGATGATGGCCTTCATCTGCATTTCGGGGTTCATGAGGAAAGCCGTGGCACCCAAGGCTGCGGTGGAGAGGATGGAGCCGCAGTAGCTCTCATAGAGGTCTGCACCCATGCCGGCCACGTCGCCTACGTTGTCGCCCACATTGTCGGCAATGGTGGCGGGGTTGCGGGGATCGTCCTCGGGGATGTCGGCTTCGACTTTGCCCACGATGTCAGCGCCCACATCGGCAGCCTTGGTGTAGATGCCGCCGCCCACACGCGCAAAGAGAGCCTGGGTGGAAGCACCCATGCCGAAGGTGAGCATGGTGGTGGTGATGATGACCATGGTCTCGGGGGCGTTGCCATAGACGGCCGAGAGGATAAGGAACCAGAGGGCGATGTCGAGAAGGCCGAGACCCACAACGGTGAGTCCCATGACGGCACCCGAGCGGAACGCTATCTTCAGGCCGCCGTCCATACCCTGACGGCAGGCGTTGGCGGTGCGGGCGGAGGCGTAGGTGGCCGTCTTCATGCCGATGAAGCCGGCGAGACCCGAGAAGAAACCGCCCGTGAGGAAGGCTACGGGCACCCAGGGATTCTGCACTTCAAGCACATAGGCCATGAAGGCAAAGATGATGGCGAGCACCACGAAGGCGATGGTGACCACCTTGTATTGCTGACGCAGGTAGGCCATGGCTCCGCGACGCACATACTCTGCGATTTCGCGCATACGGGGCGTTCCCTCGTCGGTCTTCAGCATCTGACGGAAGAAATACCAGGCCATGCCCAAAGCTACAACAGAGGCCAGCGGGACAAGCCAGAAAACAGAAGGGATGTTCATGATTTTGGAGGATTTATTGGGGTTCGATTTTTTTTCGTTGTGACGAGATTTCGATATTTCGAGATTACGATATTTCGAGATTACGATATTTCGAGATTTCGTTATGAGCTTAAAAAGGGAGGCCCGGGAAGGGACCTCCCTTGTAATAAGTTTCACGTTGTTATTAACGGGGACGAAAATGGGGACAAGGTGAAGATTACTTCACGATGTACTTCTTGCCGTTCTTGAAGTAGAGCTGGCCGGCAACGGGGCTGGCTACGAGCTGGCCGAGGATGTTATAGACGGGAGCATTGTCTTCAACAAGGGCGGGCTTGGTATCGACTGGGATGGCCTTGATGCCGT
>CALBPV010000033.1 GCA_937899265.1 uncultured Bacteroidales bacterium | reverse complement strand
CTTGCCCACGCGGATGCCGATGGTCTGCATCTGCCGGTCGGTCAACTCGACGACATTCTCTTCGTGAGGTTCGCTCTCTCCCTCCGTCTGCTTCATCTCGCCTTTGCAGGAAATGAAGAATGAAGAGTGAAGAGTGAAGAATAAGGCTGCGCAGAGCCACTTCACCCAACCCTTCATCATTCCTTTCTGTCTGTAATTTCTTTTTATTCTCATAACGTCTAATTAATGCGGTAGCAAATTTTTAACTTTTCACTTTTCACTCTTCACTTTCATCTTCCTTTGATAAAGTTCAGTTTGATAACGGCCTGATTCAACGCATCGGTGGCCTTGGCACCCGCCATCTCGACGGCAAGGGCCGACGAGAGGTTTTGCATATACTCCAGATAGGTAATCTCTCCGGCACCATATTCGATACGCGACAAGTGACGCATCTCTCGGGCGGCAGGAAAGCCCTCGGACTGATAATAGTCGTAAGATAGGCGGGCACTCTCCACGGCATTCTTGGCAATCAGCAGTTCGGAACCGCTCTTGCGCTCAGCCAGCTCCCGTTTGGTGCGCGCAATCTCCACATCCAGTTTTGCCGCAGACTGACGGGCCTTTTGGGAACCATAGAACAGCGGGAATGTCACCCCGACCTCAAAGCCCATCCAATTGCCTTTGTCGAAGCGTGAACGGTCCACGTCGTAGGGGTTGATGCCGGAAATGACCAACTGATGGCGCAGGCCGACATTGAGCGACGGCGTGAAGCCCTGACGGATGTAGCCCAGTTCCCTTTCACTGCGCACCTGTTCACTCTCCAACAGTTGTCCCTGCGGGGTGGCGGCAAACGACCAGGCATCGTCCGCAGGCTGCACACACAAATAGTTGTCAGTGGCAACAATTGTTTCAGAGGTGTTCATCAACTGCTGCAACTCTATCTGGGCAGCCATTGTCTCATCGTGTGCCTCACGCAGTCTGATACCATTCTCTGCCTTCATCTGCCGGGCGTTCATCAGTTCAAGACGGTTGGTCTCACCGTTTTTATACCGGATGTCTGCCGTCCTGACAAACTCGCCCAGCACGGAGTCGTTCTGACAGAGCAGCGCCTCGACATGTTGCCAGTAGAGCAGTTTGCTATACGCTGCAGAAACATCCCTCGTCAGTTCGCTTTCCGTGAGTTGGAGCCGGCTTTCCTCAACCTGAGTTTCGGCCTTCAGCAGTTTTCGCCGCTTGCCGTAAACGGTCGGGAAATCAATCTCTTGCGAGAGCGTCAGCGCATTGTCGGGACTGCCGCCCGACGTGGGGTCCTGCGACAGCGACAGCTCCGTGCGCTCCATCTCAAAGTAGCTGCCCTCCATCCGCCTGGCTCGCTGCACTTGCAGGTCGGCCACTTGCATACCTATATTATGTTCTCTCGCCGTGGCGATGCACTCTGCCAGCGACTGCGCACTGGCCACCGCCCCCCATGCTGTGAGCATGATAACGATACTGAAAATGACACGTCGATTCATAATTCTCATCTTTTCGCGTGCAAATATAGATAAAATTCCCGAATTATAAGCCAGTCGGGGTAAAGAATTATGTTTTTTTAGAGGAAAGTTGCATGTTCCCCCTTGCAACTCAGTTGCACAGCGGCAAAAAGCATACTTGAACCTTCGGCAAAGGTGTGTCATGCCCAAAAAGGAAGAAAAAACCCCGAGACTTCCTTTCGGATGACTCGGGGCAAATTATGTTCAAATCGGAAAAAGAAGGAGTTATTTCTTCTTCTGATGTTCGAGCTGGAGCGTCTTGGTCGAACGGTCGCAAATCTCGGAGGGGCCGAAATACTGGATGGGGCCGGGATAGATGAAAGCGGTTTCCTTTTCCCATTCTTTGCGATGTTTCTCAAATTCCTTGAAGGGAGCGCCGTTGAGCTCGACGAGAGCCTTCTTGATGACGGGTTTCATCTTGCCGCTTCGCTTCTCGAGGTTGAGCATCATAGTGATGGGGATACCGCCAGCAATCCACTCGTCGGCAGGTGCGGTCGTATTCTTGACGCTGGCCATATAGCCTGTCTTGCCGGCAGCGATGAGCATCGAAGCGGTGGAACCGAGGCTGTAGCAATAGTCGGCATCGAAGTTGGAGGGAGCGGCACAACGTCCCTCATAGCCGAAGAAGTGGTGCTGGATGGCGAACTTGCCGTCATATTTGCCTTCCTTCTTCCACTCGGCAAGTTTGACAGCCACCATATCGGCGATGAGCTGTTCGGTCTCGATGAGGGAAACCTGCACGTTGCCGTGAGGGTCGCGGTCGAGGGCGAGCTGCGAAGCCACTTCGTCGGGCAGAGAGAGGAAGAGGGCGGCATTCTCGGGCTTGAGGTTGATGGCGATGTAGGTGAGGCGCTTGGAGCGCTGAATCATCTCGAACTCATCCTTCTTGACAGCGAGCATGTCGTTGAGGTTGGCGATGAGGCGCTTGACAGCGGGGATGAACTCGATGAGACCCTCGGGAACGAGGACGGTACCGTAGTTCAAGCCGCGTGAAGCACGTTCGGCCACGACGCTTGCCACGTACGTCACGATGTCGTCGAGCGTCTGGTTCTTGGCCTCCACCTCCTCACCGATGAGGGTGACGTTGGGCTGGGTCTGCAGAGCGCACTCGAGGGTAACGTGAGAAGCGGAACGGCCCATGAGCTTGATGAAGTGCCAGTATTTCTTGGCAGAGTTGCAGTCGCGCTCGATGTTGCCGATAACTTCGGAATAGACCTTCGTGGCTGTATCGAAACCGAAGGAGGTCTCAATCTCGGAGTTCTTCAAGTCGCCGTCGATGGTCTTGGGGCAACCAATGACCTGCACGCCGGCGTTGATGGACTGATAGTACTCGGCCAGGACGCACGCATTGGTGTTGGAGTCGTCGCCGCCGATGATGACGAGCGCCTTGATGTCGAGTTTCTTGAGAATCTCAAGACCCTTGTCGAACTGCTCTTTGGTCTCGAGTTTGGTACGGCCGGAACCGATGATGTCGAAACCGCCGGTGTTGCGATACTCGTCCACCATATCGCGGGTAATCTCGATGTACTTGTGGTCAACCAATCCGCCGGGACCCAGGAGGAAGCCGTAGAGACGGTTCTGGGGATTGAGCTTCTTGAGGCCGTCGAAGAGGCCGGCTATCACATTGTGGCCGCCGGGAGCCTGACCGCCCGAAAGAATCACACCGCAGTTGACGGTGGCAGAAGGCCAGGTGCCTTCAATGGGTTCAAAGTGGATGGAGGGGAGACCGTAGGTGTTGGGGAACAGTTTCTTGATTTCTGCCTGGTCGGCAGCAGACTCGGTGGGAGCGCCTTCCACGACCTTGAGCGCGCCCTTGAGGGCGTGGGGAAGTTTGGGCTGGTAGGAAGCGCGTGCCTGCTGTAATGCACTGATATTCATAAGTGGAAGAGGATTAAAAGTTGAAGGTTTCAAGTTATTATTAACGGGGACGAAAACGGGGACAAGTTTCAAGTTGAAGGTTCAAATTTGTTTTTATCAAGAATTTGAGAAACAGAGAATTATTTCCTTTCTTCAGTCCTTCCCAGCCTTCCCCGCCCCCTTCCCTTCAGGGGAGGGCTGGGGAGAGGCTGTGGAGGGCTGGAAGGGAGGGGGGATTCTCTTATTTGTTGATGGCTTCAACACCGGGGAGCACCTTGCCTTCGATGGCTTCGAGGAGGGCACCGCCGCCGGTAGAGATGTAGCTGACCTTGTCGGCCATACCGAACTTGTTGATACAAGCTACGGAATCACCGCCGCCGATGAGCGAGAAGGCACCGTTGGCTGTAGCCTTGCAGACAGCTTCGGCGATGGCCTTGGATCCGTCCGTGAAATTGTCGAATTCGAACACGCCGGCAGGACCGTTCCAGAGGATGGTCTTGGCGTTCTCGATGGCAGCGGCAAAAGCCTTCTGGGTGTCGGGACCTGCATCCAAGCCTTCCCAGCCTTCGGGAATGGCGTTGGAGGGGAATACCTTGCGGTTGCAGTCATTGGAGAAAGCATCGCCGCAGACGGAATCGGTGCCGAGCACGAGGTTTACGCCGTTCTCTTTGGCTTTCTTGATAACGTCGAGAGCTACATCGAGTTTGTCCATCTCAACAATGGAGTTTCCGATTTCGCCGCCCTGGGCCTTGGCGAAGGTATAGGTCATACCGCCGCAGAGGATGAGGTTGTCCACCTTGCCGAGCAGGTTCTCGATGATGCCAATCTTGGTGCTGACTTTGGAGCCGCCCATGATGGCTGTGAATGGACGCTTGATGTTGGAGAGGATGTTGTCAACGGCCTGTACCTCTTTCTCCATGAGGTAGCCGAGCATCTTGCTGTCCTTGTCGAAATATTCGTCGATGACAGCCGTGGAAGCATGTTTGCGGTGGGCGGTGCCGAAGGCATCCATGACATAGCAGTCGGCGTAGGAAGCGAGCTTCTTGGCGAACTCCTTCTGGGCAGCCTTCATGGCCTTCTTGGCATCCTCGTATGCGGGGTCGGTCTTTTCGATGCCGACAGGCTTGCCTTCTTCCTCGGGATAGAAACGGAGGTTCTCGAGGAGGAGCGCTTCCCCGGGCTTGAGGGCAGCAGCCTCAGCGTCGGCTTTGGCGCAGTCGGCAGCGAATTTAACCTCTACACCGAGGGCTTCGCTCACGGGTTTTACAATCTGGGCGAGGCTCATTTTGGGATTTACCTTTCCTTTGGGTTTACCCATGTGGCTCATCATGATGAGCGCACCGCCGTCGCCGAGCACCTTCTTGAGGGTGGGGAGGGCGCCGAGGATACGGGTGTTGTCGGTTACATTGCCGTTTTCGTCCAATGGCACATTGAAATCTACACGAACAATTGCCTTCTTGCCGGCAAAGTTGAAATCATTGATTTTCATTTTGTTTAGCGAAAGTTTTGTTTATTGTTTTTTAATACGATGAATACAGAAAAAAAGGGGGGGACTGTGAATCAGAGATTCTTTTCGATGAGCTCTGTGAGAGCAGCGCGTCCCACAGCTCCTACAGCCTTGTCAACAACCGCATTGTCCTTGACAAAGATGAAGGTGGGGATGTTGCGAATGCCGAACTGAGCCGCAAGCTCTTCGTTCTCATCCACATTGTACTTGCCGATGATGGCGCGGCCTTCGTAAGCGGCGGCCAAATCTTCAACAATGGGACCCATCTGCTTGCAGGGACCGCACCATGTTGCCCAAAAATCGACCATTACCAATTTGCCACTTGCAAAGAGTTCCTTTGCGTTGGCATCTGTGATTTGCATTGCCATAATTCTAGTTGTTTATATCTGTTATACATTGAACTTTTGCAGTGCGAAGATACAAAAAAAAAAGGTTTTATCGATAATTTTAGCGAATAATTTCATGTTTTTTGGGAAATATTTGGTCATTTCGCAAACTCTACTTATCTTTGCAGCACAAAAACTGTGCAGAATTTATGATTGAACTCGGCAAATATAACGACCTCACGGTCAAAAAAGAAGTGGACTTCGGTGTCTATATGGACGGCGGGGAAGGCTTGGAAATTCTGATGCCAGCGAAATATGTGCCGCAAGGCACAAAGACAGGCGACAAGATTCGCTGCATTGTATATCAGGATGCCGAAGCACGTCTCATTGCGACCACGGAGCGCCCATACGCTACTGTGGGCGAATTTGCGTCGCTCAAAATCAACCAGGTGAATGCTGTGGGAGCTTTCGCCGACTGGGGCGTAAGCAAGGAACTCCTCATCCCTCACCGGGAACAGGCGACAGACATGGAAGTGGGGAAGCGATACATTATATATATATATGTGGACGACAAATCGGGACGATTGGTCGGGTCGGCCAAAATCGACCGCTTTCTCGACAATGTGCCTCCGGCCTACGAGCCCAATCAGGAGGTAGATGTCCTGGTGGCCAAACCCACGCCGTTAGGCTACAAATGCATTATTGAGAACCGTCACACGGGGCTCATCTATCGCGACCAAATCTTCCGTCACGTCCACATCGGCGAACATTTGAGGGCGTGGGTGAAGGGGGTGCGTGAAGACGAGAAAATCGACCTCAGCCTTCAACCGATGGGCTATCGCAACGTGATTGAGCCCACAGAGCAGATTCTGCTGCGTGCTCTCCATCTCAACAACGGCTTTCTCAACCTCACCGACAAAAGCGACCCCGAGGTTGTGGCCGGAATCCTCCACTGCTCGAAGAAGAATTTCAAAAAGGCGGTGGGAGCTCTCTATAAGCAGCGCCGCATTCAGATTGAAGACGAAGGCATACGACTCATAGATGAGGTCTAAGGTCAAAGGTCAAAGGTCTAAGGTCAAAGGTCTAAGGTCTAAGGTCT
>CALBPV010000032.1 GCA_937899265.1 uncultured Bacteroidales bacterium | reverse complement strand
CGCGTAACGATTTGCAACTTTGCAAACCAATCTCCGAACTTCGCGTAACGATTTGCAACTTTGCAAACCGATTTCCGAACTTCGCGTAACGATTTGCAACTTTACAAACCGAACTCCGAACTTCGCGTAACGATTTGTTCGTTTCGGAAGACGTAAATCTGTAGAAGCCTGTATATAATTCATGCAGGCTTCTACAATACAAATCCAATAAGAACGAGAATTTTTTTCTTATCACGAAATAAATTTAATATTTTTGAAACAAAATTGAAAATTTCAAAAATATTTCATTTCCATTGTAATTTTTTCTGTCAATTAGATATAATCTTAAAAATCTTATCCGACGGTCTCACTTTGTGCGGAACAGGTATGGAAAAACGTTCTCCCTGATGAACGGTCTCCACATTTTTATAATCTACCTGTATCTGGTCGAGCGTGAGTTCCATCACTCCTGTTGTGGGACCTATAATCATGATGCGGTCACCTTTATGGAGCTCCATCGCGTCACATCTCATATCGCCTATACCTATTCTCGAATACCATCCCATCACTTTGGCTGCATACTCTTTGTGTTCTTTGGCCAACGATCCGTAATGTGAACTCCATTCGCCCAGTTTTTGTCCCAGATAATATCCGTTCCAAAAACCTCTGTTGAAGACACGGGAGAGACGTTCGTCCCAGTCTTTGATTTTCTCGTCAGTATAGGTTCCGAGGGCTATGGCATCGGCAGCTTCGCGATAGCATGAAACGACCGTTTTGACATATTCGGGACCTCTTGCCCTACCTTCTATTTTGAAGACTTCCACACCGGCATCAATCATCTTGTTGAGAAAATGAATGGTCTTCAAATCCTTGGGAGACATGATATATTGGTTGTCAATATCCAAATCGATGTCGTGAGCATTGTCATGAACTGTGTAACCATGTCGGCAGACTTGCGCACAAGCTCCCCGATTGGCAGACTTTCCATATTCATGCAAACTCAAATAGCATTTTCCTGAAACAGCCATACACAAAGCACCGTGAGCAAACATCTCTATCCGAATCCATTTGCCTTTGGGACCGCAAATGTTCTGACGTACTATTTCCTCATGGATATGTTTGACTTGGTCCATATTCAGTTCACGTGCCAAAACAGCCACATCAGCAAATTGGGCATAGAATTTCAATGCTTCGGTATTGGAGATATTCAGCTGTGTGGACAAGTGTACTTCCACATTCCTCTGTCGGGCATAAACCATTGCAGCCACATCGCTGGCAATGACGGCAGAGACACCGGCTTCGGCAGCTGCATCGATGATGGCTCGCATGGTGTCCAAATCGCCGTCATACATGATGGTATTGACCGTGAGATAGGTTTTCATGTGATGTTCTTCACACAAAGCGACAATCTCCGGAAGATCTTCTTTATGGAAGTTATTGGCTGAGCCGGAGCGCATATTCAGGCCCTGAATACCGAAATAAACGCTGTCTGCACCTGCCTGTATGGCGGCTGCCAACGATTCTCTGCACCCGACGGGTGCCATGATTTCAATCATTTCGAAAGTTCTAACATTCTGTCGATGGGCAAACGTGCCCTGTCGATGATTTTGGGATTTACGTTGATTTCGGGTGTTTCGTCCTTAAGACAGTGATAGAGTTTCTCGAGCGTATTGAGCCGCATATAGGCGCATTCGTTGCAATGACAACCTATCTGACCCTCGGCAACTTCGGGAGGAACGGGAAAGAAAATCTTCTGCGGAGCCTGACGTTGCATCTCGTGCAGGATGCCTGATTCGGTGGCCACAATGAATTCGGTAGCTTCGCTTTCCTGAGTGGCATACTTCAGAAGCGCTGCCGTCGAACCTATCTTGTCGGCCAGAAGAGCCACGGGCCGTTTGCATTCCGGATGTACCAATACTTTGGCCTCGGGATGTTCTTTTTTGAGAGCCAGAATGGCTTCGGGAGAAAACCGTTCGTGAACATCACAAGCACCGTCCCACAGCAGCATTTTGCGGCCTGTCACTTCGTTGAGATAAGCTCCCAGGTTGCGGTCGGGACCGAAAATGATTTTCTCGTCTGCGGGCAAAGAATCCACCACTTTGCGGGCATTGCCGGAAGTCACTACGATGTCGGTGTAATACTTGACAGCGGCTGTGGTATTCACGTAAGAGAGTACCGTATAACCGGGATGAGCCTTCACAAACTTACCGAATTCTTCGGCAGGGCAGGAGTCGGCCAAAGAACATCCGGCAGCCAAATCAGGCACGAGCACTTTCTTCCGGGGACAAAGTATCTTGCAAGTCTCTCCCATGAAATGCACACCGCACATCACAATGATGTCGGCCTCGGTCTGAGCAGCCTTCTGGGCCAAAGCCAGGCTGTCGCCCACAAAGTCGGCAATATCCTGTATTTCGCCCAACGTATAGTAATGGGCCAGAATCACCGCGTTTTTCTCCCTGCGGAGCCTTTGGATTTCTTCCGTCAATTTTGATTTATCCATACACACATTATCATTTATATACTTTATTTTTTAAAAAGAAAATCTTAACTTCAAACCCCAATTTTGTTGATGATAGTGGGGGAGTGGACAAGTGAATAACTTTCAGCGCCGGGAGTTATCCCGATTTGTCAACATTTTGTCCACAAAAGAGCTTTCTTTTTTAGTCCGGCTTTACTGGGTTGTATTCACTTTTCTGATGCTGAAATTAACAACAGTAGGCCGGGATGTGCCCGTTTTGTCAACATATTCACCATTATGCTGTTTTGACAGGTGTGAATAATTTTATGTCCTGTTTTCTATGAATAAAGGGTTCAAAAGTTTTTGAAAACTTGTTCTTAAAATTTTTGGATTTCTCAAATTTTCCGATATAGGAAACATGTTTTGAAAATTCCAAATTTAAAGGCAAAAAGTTTTCAAAAGTTTTCAACACGGTTGTTCATTATTTATTCACAACTTGTAAACCCGCCGTTATGGAATGTCCTGACAGAAACCTTTCGAAAAAATGAATCTTTTCAGGCTGCAAAGATAAACAATTATTTTTGAAACACCAAATTTTGGGTCCAAAAATTACTCTCCACGTTGCAAATCCATCCCCTTTTACACCTTATTAATAAAATATTTTGACTTTCTTACCCGTTATATCATAAATTTACAGTAAATTTGCACACGCAAGTGTGTCTGTTTGAAATCAATTAAATACTTCAGCATTAAAGATAATAGAAATGATAACATTTTTGACCGAGAATGTCGAAATGCCCGAAATCCAGAAGACGCCAGTTCGTGCCTGGATTATCAATGTGGCCAAAGAGTATGGCAAACGAGTAGGAGAGATAGCATATATCTTCTGTGACGATGCCAAGATTCTTGAGGTGAACAAACAGTATTTGGGACATGATTATTACACGGATGTAATAACATTCGATTACTCCAAAAAGAAACTGATTTCAGGTGATATCTTTGTCTCACTTGATACTGTCAAATCCAACTCAAAGAAATACAATCAGCCTTTCCTCACGGAACTTCACCGTGTGATTATTCACGGAGTGCTCCACCTTTGCGGCATCAACGACAAAGGTCCCGGCGAACGTGAAGTGATGGAGGCAGCAGAGGACAAAGCACTCTCGATGTTTTCGATTGAATAGTGGGGAGAAACCCAGAGCAGAATGAAATTTCGATACGATGTAGTTGTGATAGGCGGCGGACATGCCGGTTGCGAGGCAGCTCATGCAGCAGCCCGTATGGGTGCCAAAACCTGTCTCATCACAATGGATATGAACAAGATAGGGCAGATGTCTTGTAATCCGGCTGTGGGCGGCATCGCCAAAGGCCAGATAGTGCGCGAGATAGATGCCCTCGGAGGAAAGATGGGAGAGGTGACCGACCGCACTTCCATTCAATTCCGCATGCTCAATCGTTCGAAAGGTCCTGCCGTATGGTCTCCGCGTTCTCAGGCCGATCGCGGAAAGTTCATTTGGGCTTGGCGTCATGTTCTTGAGAATACTCCCGGTCTTTCCATTTGGCAGGATACGGCCGTTTCTTTTGTTTTCGCAGACGATGGGGGAGGGGAGGAGCTCGCCACACGGGTGACAGGAGTTGTTACACAGATGGGTGTGGAATTCGAAGCCGAAGCCATCGTTCTCACAGCCGGTACTTTTCTCAACGGTCTGATGCATATCGGACGTACGATGATAGAAGGCGGTCGCATAGCTGAACCCGCCAGTTACGGCATTTCGAATCAACTCAAAGAAAAAGGAATACGTACTGCCAGAATGAAAACAGGTACTCCTGTTCGCATTGACGGACGTACCATAGATTTCAGCAAAGCGGAACGTCAGGACGGTGAAACGGATTTTCATAAATTCTCTTTTTTGGATTACGAAGCACATCACGATTTGCCGCAGATGCCATGTTGGACCGTACAGACCAACCGGGAAGTTCACGAAGTGTTGCGTCGCGGTTTGACCGACTCTCCGCTCTACAACGGACAGATACAAAGCATAGGTCCGCGTTATTGTCCTTCCATCGAAACAAAGCTTGTCACCTTTCCCGACAAAGACCATCATCTTCTGTTTCTCGAACCGGAGGGCAATGACACACAGGAATATTATCTCAACGGATTCTCTTCTTCGCTCCCCATTGACATCCAATATGAAGCTATGAGAAAGATTCCTGCCTTGGAACATGCCGAAATATATCGTCCGGGATATGCTATCGAATATGACTTCTTCGATCCGACACAATTGACTCATTCTTTGGAGTCGAAAATAGTACACAATCTCTTCCTTGCCGGACAAGTCAACGGAACGACAGGTTACGAAGAAGCTGCCGGTCAGGGACTCGTTGCAGGTATCAATGCAGCGTTGCGGGTGAGGGGAGAAGAAGCTTTCACGCTCGGACGTGACGAAGCGTATATCGGGGTGCTCATCGATGATTTGGTAACAAAAGGCGTGGATGAACCCTACCGAATGTTTACCTCCCGAGCCGAATATCGTATTCTGCTTCGCCAAGACGATGCCGACATGCGTCTCACGCCCCGAGGATATGCCATAGGATTGGCGGATGAAGACAGATATTCGCTGATGTGCAGCAAAAAAGAGTGGATTGAGAAGCTCTTGGATTTCTGTAAATCGTTTCACGTGAAACTTTCCTTTAATTCCGTTCTGCAGGAATTGGGTTCTTCGCCTCTGAAAGAAGGCTGTAGGCTCATCAATTTGATTGAACGTCCGGAACTGTCCTTCAATATATTAAAAGGTCGTATATGCGAATTGAATGCCCTTCTCGAGGAAATTCCCAATCGTCGCGAAGAAATCATCGAGGCGACCGAAATACGTATCAAATATGCGGGCTATATCGAACGGGAACGTCTCATAGCCGACAAGATTTCACGACTGGAAAAAGTCAAGTTGCCGAAAGACATAGACTATCATGCCCTTTCCCAGCTGACTATCGAGGCAAGGCAGAAACTCTCGCGTATCCGTCCGATCACCATTGCCCAAGCTTCACGCATTCCCGGAGTGTCGCCCGCCGACATCAATGTTTTGTTGGTACTTTTGGGCAGATGAATTTATTTTCTGAATATTTCATTTTTATTTTATTTTCAATATGAACATTAAGTTTCTCGAATCCAACATTCGCACCATTCCGGACTTCCCGATGCCCGGTATCCTCTTTCGTGACGTAACTACTCTCTTCAAAAATCCCCAGTGCCTGCACGAACTCTCTGAGGGAATGTCGGAGATGTACCGCAACAAGGGAATTACAAAAGTTCTCGGCATTGAAAGCCGCGGATTCATTATGGGTCCTGTAGTAGCCAACAATATCGGCGCAGGTTTTGTAACTCTGCGCAAACCCGGCAAACTTCCTGCCGAGACCTATTCACAGAAGTATGAAAAAGAATACGGTTTCGACTCCATCGAGATTCACAAGGATGCCCTGACTCCCGACGATGTCGTTCTCATTCATGATGACCTTTTGGCTACCGGCGGAACGATGCGGGCTGCTTATGATTTGGTCAAAAAATTAGGTGTCAAGAAGATTTATATCAACTTTATTATTGAACTCGCTGCGCTCAACGGACGTTCTGTTTTCCCCGAGGATGTGCAGATTGATTCATTGATAGTATATTAATTTGGTTCAAGCAAAACAAAATCCACGCTTCGACTATCTGAAACAGATTGTCGATAATATGCCCGACTTGCCAGGTGTCTATCGCTACTACGACAAGGAGGGCACTATTATCTATGTGGGTAAAGCCAAGAACCTGCGGCGCCGCGTCAATTCCTATTTTACCAAAGAACACGAATCTCCCAGAACGGCCAGGTTGGTACGTCAGATTTGGGATCTCAAATACGTGGTCGTCAATACGGAAACGGATGCTCTGAATCTGGAAAACTGGATGATCAAGGAGCACCAGCCGAAGTATAATGTGCTGCTTAAAGACGGCAAAACTTACCCTTGGATTTGTGTTCGCAACGAAGATTTTCCCCGCGTTTTCCTGACCCGTAATCTTGTTCGTGACGGCTCTCAATATTTCGGTCCTTACACCAACGTCGAGGTAGGGAAGGTGCTGATAGAATTCTTTGAACGTACTTTCCGTTTGCGTACATGCAGTCTGAATCTCAAGCCTCAGCTTGTCGCAACAAAGGGCTATAAAACCTGTCTTAAATATCACCTCGGCAAATGCGATGCGCCATGTATATCGAAGGTGTCACGTGAAACATATAACGTTTACGTTGAACAAATCAAGCAGATTTTGCGGGGACATACCCAGGAACTGCTTTCCATGTTGCGTGAAGAAATGATGGAGAAAGCTGCCGACATGAAATTCGAAGAGGCAGCAGATATCAAAAGACGCATTGAACTCATAGAAGGCTACAGAGCGAAGTCCAATATCGTTCCTTCTTCCATTCACAATGTGGATGTTTTCGCCTACGAAGAGGCCGACCAGACGGCTTATATCACTTTCTTTCATCTGGTTCACGGAGCCGTTGTTTCGAGTTACACCATCGAATACAAGAAACAGATTGATGAAGAAAAAGCCGATGTATTGGCTACGGGTATTGCAGAGATGCGCGAACGTTTCGAGAGTACGGCTGTCGAGATTCTGGTTCCTTTCGCTCCTTCAATGGTTCCTGAAGGAGTGGTTGTGACGGTTCCCCAACGGGGTGACAAACGTCGTCTTTTGGAGTTTGCCGAGAAGAATTTGCGGCAATACAGAATCGACCAAATCAAACAAGCCGACAAACTCAATCCCGAACAACGTACCACCCGTCTGCTTTCCGAGATACAACAGCAATTGGGTCTTCCGCGTCTCCCGCGTCGTATCGAAAGTTTCGACAATTCCAATATCTCGGGTTCCGATGCTGTGGCCGCTTGTGTGGTTTTCACAAACGGAAAACCCGATAAAAGTCAATACAGAAAGTTCAACATCCAGACGGTGGTAGGAGCTGACGACTATGCTTCGATGAGAGAAGTTGTGATGCGCCGATACAAACGTATGATAGAGGAAGACAGTACACCTCCGGATCTCATTTTGGCGGACGGTGGAGTAGGGCAGATGCACGTTATCGAAGAAGGGCTTGCAGAGTTGACGCACCAATATTTCAAACAACAACTGCAAGGCGAACTCTCTGAGGAACGTTTTGCTGTTATACGTGAAAAGCTGGCCATCCCCGTGGGCGGTCTTGTGAAGAACGAGCACCACCGCACACGTCAGATGCTCTTCGGAGATCCGCCGCAGGCTGTCGATGTCAAACAAGGTTCTACACTCTTCCATCTCCTCGAACGAATCCAGGAGGAAGTACATCGCTTCGCCATTTCTTTTCACCGTCAAAAAAGAGCCAAGTCCCAACTGCGTTCGGAATTCGAAGCCATTCCCGGAATCGGTCCTAAAACGCAGCAGTCATTACTCCGGGAGTTCCACAGTTTGAAACGAGTGAAAGAGTCTCCGTTGGCTGCACTTTCGGCTGTGGTCGGTCCTGCCAAGGCGAAGGCTTTGCGGGATTGGTTTGATAATGTTCCACGTGGAACTTGAAACTTGAAACCTGAAACTTGAAACCTGAAACCTGAAACTTGAAACCTGAAACTTGAAACCTGAAACTAATAATTCTTCTGACGAATGATTTACCATCTGTTGATAGACCGCTTTACGGGTGACCCGCATGCGAAGGGGAGAGGGTTCAAAGGCGGAACGTTACCAGGAGTAACCGCCCATTTGGACTACATCCAAAAGCTGGGTGCCGATGCCGTTCTTCTCTCTCCCTTTTTGCGTACGGCAGCCTATCATGGCTACCATTGGACCACCGACGGTTGTGAAATCGAACCGCGTTTCGGCACGGAGGAAGATCTCCTCGAACTCATCACAGAAGTTCACTCCCGGGGTATGAAAATCATTGCGGACTTTGTGCCCAACCATTGTCATCTGTCCAACCCCCTGGTGAAGAATCATCCGTCCTGGTTCCGTCACGATGCACAAGGTAAACCCGTCGGCTATTTCGGTTATCGAGAGATGCCATGCTTCGACCTTGATGTACCCGAAGCTTCGGACTTCATGATTGGGATGGCTCTCCGGTTTTGTGAATGGGGTTTCGATGCCCTGCGCATCGACCACGCTACCGGTCCGAGCTATGGGTTCCTTTTACGGCTACGTTCGGCGCTCCGCGAACAATATCCTTCTGTCCGGATTATCGGGGAGGTGGTCGGTGCAGAAGATTTTGTCTTACGCGACACAACGCTCACTCTTTTTCGTCAAAGAGCCAAAAGTTATGGACTCCAGGAAGCCCGTCAGATGGAATACATCGGAGTGCTCGACGGAGTGCTCGACTATCGTTACTATGGTATCCTCTACGATTTCATTTCACGAATACGTGTGCGCAGAGACAAAGACTATGATGCCGTCTTCCGGGACGAAAAACTCAATCGTCGCCTTCGCCGTCATTTTGCAAACTATCCTCCCGATTTCCATCTTTGGCTTTTCCTCGACAATCACGATGTGAACCGTGCCCTCTTGCTCTGTCACGGTGATAAGGTTCTCTTGCAACGGGCTATGGATTTCACAAAACAATGGTCCCGCCCCTTCATCATGCTCTATGGCACCGAGTGCGGCCTCACCAACCGCCGTCCGCTTTCTGCCTCCGTTCCTTACGATGACGAGCACGTCCGTCCCTGCATGACTTGGTGAACAAATTTGAAACCCTAACAAATTCCATATAATTATGAATGACAAAGAACAAATATTGCAACCTTGGTACGCCATCAATGACGATCCCAAACAATACGAAACCTTTACCTCGAGGTTTTCAGGGGCCGACGGAAACAAACACAATGAGGCTATGTCCAAAAGATGGGATTTGACCGATCCCCAGCGTCTCAAAGCCAAGGCAATTGTCGAAGGAACAAATTGGCTGAGGACGGTCACCCGGACTGCGCGCCTGGCGCTGCAGGGAGCTCAGTATAACGACGATAAAAGCATTGACTGGTACAAAGAACAAAAGGAACGAGGACTCTGCGATGTATATTACTACTTTGACCAATGGTCCTCAGGCCCTTTGCAGCCGGATGACCATCAGGCTGTCATTTGCTGGTACTCCGGCGGTGACATACGCTATTTCAATTATGCCATCGACGAACAATATAATCTTTCTCTGGTTGAACGGGAGATGTTTGACAAAAAGTACCAGAAACCGGAATTGTTCGACAACAGCGAACAATTGGCAGAGGTGCTAATCGAGCTTTCCCGATTTGCCGGAGGCTATTGGGGCTCGAACTTTCTCCAGGCTGCCTTAAAGGCGCGCAGCGGAGATTTGGTAGGTGCTCTCAATCTGAGTCAGACCGGCTCAGGGATGGGTTCATGGTATGATACTCCCTTTTTCGAGTCAACCAAAGAGTTGACGGCCTCCCTTGCGGCCGAGCGTCATTTTGCGTTGCTTTATCTGATTAATTGTACTTGAATTTGTTGAAAGATGGATTACAAACTTTTCCCGATACCGTTGGCCGACATCAACCGTCCGGTTTATTATATGGTCAAAACCGCCTTGTGGCAACGTTTCCCCAAAAACTTTCTGAAGGACGATGACGAGCTCCAAGAAGAGTGGGAGGAATTGCGCGACCAGATAGGTTCCGGCTATTTGACTTTTCCTTCGGCAGATTTCAGTTTTCCGTACGATGACGATACCCTCAAGCGAGAGGCTATCATGTTGAAAATAGATAGCGAGAGTTACGGTTATATCTTGGAGAATGGCGTACGTCATCCCTATGTACCTATACCTATCGAACAAGACGATTATTATAATCCTTGGACGGGAGAATGGGAGGACGATGAACAAAGTCCGCAGCCCGAAGTTCACTATGAGTACGTATTTGATGAGACCCATTATTTCATCGGATTTGACAAATACACGGAACAATACCGTGTTGTGAGACGAAAGAATACCTTCCGGGCGGACGGTGTTCGTCCATTATGCCGCTATAATGCTGAAGAGGTGGTTCAGGCCATCAATCGTCTCTTGCCTGTGGTGAAGGAGGCGCATCTGACCCGGGGTTATTGGACAACACGTCTTGAGACCACCCGCCGCATGCTTGAGGAGAAAGTCAACGAGTTACATACGCTCCACAACGGAGGCCTCTATGACTCTCATGTTTTGGCTCGTTTGTTGGACGAGTCTGCCTTGGAAACCGAACGATGGAAACCTTTGTTCGACGAATATGTAACTTGCTTGAAACAGTTTGCAATGTGTGTAGTCACTTTGGGTTGGGTTGGCAGTCCCGGAGATTCGATTGACTCATATCTGAAGCAGCACAAACAGATAAATCAGGCGCAAATTGAGGCAATACAGAAGGAACGGCAACGCAGAGCGGGGAAGGACACCGAGCCGGATGATATCATTGAACACGAACCGATGCCTACACCTCCGTTGCCGGATAATGGGCCGCTGCCTGACTCTGAATCCAAAAGTTCGGAGAGCTCTCGTGAGGAGAAGAACCGAGCCATCCGCCGGCGTGTGTTTTGGTATATGGCAATAGCCGTCGTGATGGTGTTTGTGATTCTGTTTGCCAAATATTCCATCACGGGTTCCGTGACCGTTTCGGTCGGTGTCATTACGGCCATCATTCTTCGCAATATCAATCGCCTGAAGGAAGGTTACGAACAACCCTCCGACAGTCAACCCCGGTGGTTTACACTCCTTTTGGTTTTTATCGGTTTGTTCGGCACGCTTGGGGGCATCGTTGGCTGCAAAATGTTGGCAGATTGTGTTTACCGGGTGAGCGAGGGTGGTATTACGCCCTGGTCTCTCTTCGACCTTGTGGCTGCTGTGACAATTCTCGTGTTTATCTACAGTGTCATAATGCTCAAGGGTGTTAAGGGCAAACAGAAACGTCTCTTCCTCTTCCTGATGGTCCTCTCAGCAAGTCTTTTTGTAAGTCAATGTACCGGTTCTCTGAGTTCCTCCAAACAAATAGAAAATATCAAGCAGACTACTATTAACCCGATTGAAACCCCTGTTGGGCAAGAAGCTCCGGTTGAGGAATAAGCTCCTTCCACTGCGAGGGCAAAGGAAAGACCGACTGTGCTCTTTGTCAGGGGACAGGCTGCCAATACTACTATACATAGCGTAGTTGTGCGGGAGGCATGCCGAAATGCTCCTTCACATATTTGCCGAAGAAGGATGGATTGGGGAATCCCAGTTTATTGCAGATTTGCTTGATACTGAGGTCTGTCTGTTTCAGATTGTAGCGGATGTCCTCCAACACTTGCTCACGTATCCACTCGATGGCTGTTTTCCCGGATTTGTTCTTACAGACCGTCGTGAGGTATTTGGGCGATACACACAGCTCATCGGCATACCATTCCACAGGACGATGCTTCACGGGGAGACTGCCTAACAGCTCGAGAAACTGCTGGAAGAGTTCGTCGGAACTGCTATGCCGGAGATCCACGTTATTATCGGCTGGCTGCATACCTTTTACAAGTCCGCAGAGACACAGGAAGGCTCCACTCAGAAACGACTGCATCACCTCATTGTGGAAATTATAGGTTTTCTTGGAATAGATAAATATCCGAAGCATATTGAAAAAGTGGTTCATCAAGGCGATGTCCTCTTCATCTATCGTGATGACATGTATGCGTTGGATATAGAACATGTCTGTCCATATCGTCATTTTCTCCCGCAGAAAAGTCTGTAGGATTCTGTTGGTGACGAAGATGGCGTTGAATTCGAATTCCGGGGAAAGCATGAAATTGGTGAACGAAGTATTGGGCGGACATACCAGCAAACGGTTTTCTGCCAACTCTGTGTGTGTGCCGTCGATATCCACATTTGCCTTGCCCTTACAGCAGAACACCACCATATTCATCTGGAGCCTATTGGGTGACGGCTCTGTCAACAACCGTATATTGTCTATCATGATGATGTCGCTGTCGGAATAGCTCACCGTTGCGTCAGCTTCCGTCAACTGCGACTCTGCAATCTTATTCAGTGTCAGTTCTTCTCTGTCCATGTTGTTGTTCTTTTTTTCTGATTTCGAGTGCAAAGGTAGTAAAAAAATCCCAATAATCGCGTTCTATTTCACCCAAAATTTGTCCCACTTGGGAATAAAGAACAAAAAAGAACATTTTCCGCTCAAAAAGGAACAAAGATGTTTGAGAAAATATGCCGAACTTTGCATCCGTTTTTGAAGAATTAAAGTAAAAACAGTATGATGAGAACAAGGACTTGGACAGCGTGCGGACTGGCGGTTATACTTACTGCCGGTTGCACCGACAATAAGGACGGGCAGAATGTCAGACCCGTCAGTGTGAAGACAATGACGGTTGTGGCTACTGCGACTGCAGCAACGCAGGGCTACAGCGGTACGATAGAGGAAGAGAGCGGCTCATCTCTGAGTTTCCCGACAGTGGGAACGCTGAAGAACGTGAGTGTCGAAGAGGGGCAGATGGTGAGTCAGGGACAGTTGATAGCAACGATTGAAGAAGCTTCGCTGCAAAGTGCACATGATGCCGCATTGGCGGCCAAGGAACAGGCTCTGGATGCCGAACAGCGCATGAAGTTGCTTCACGATGCAGGAAGCCTGCCCGAAATAAAATGGGTGGAGGTGCAGACGCAGGTGCGTCAGGCGCTGGCAGCAGAGAAGATGGCTCAAAAGGCACTCAGCGATGCCCGGCTCTATGCCCCCTTCAGCGGATACGTAGCCGAGAAACAGGCAGAGTCCGGACAGAGCGTGGCTCCCGGTGTGCCCATCGTGAAGCTGGTCAGGATAGACCGCGTGAAGGTCAGCATCAGCGTCCCCGAGGAGGAAATCTCGCAGATACGGACAGGGCAGCCGCTACAGGTGCGTGTGTCGGCCCTGGGCAGCAAGACATTCGAGGCGAAGGTCACGGAAAAGAGTGTGACAGCCGATGCGCTGTCGCGGTCGTATGAGGTGAAGGGGATTATCAGTAATCCGCATCACGAACTGTTGCCGGGGATGATAGCGGAGGTGACAACCGCAGTTGAGAGGGCTACCGCAGCTGAGGGGGATTTGAAATCCCCCGACTCGCGAGTCGCGGATTTGAAATCCGCAACAACCGTCACCCTGCCAGCGGAGATTATCCAGATAGATGCCGACAACCGTCCCTTCGTATGGACAGTGGCCCGCGGTAAAGCACAGAGAACGTATGTCACATTAGGACAGAACATAGGCGACAACGTACAGATAGCCGAAGGGCTGAAGGCCGACGACAAGGTGATCTGTGAAGGCCAGCAAAAGGTGAGCAACGGTCTTGAAGTGGAGAGTGAATAATGACGATACCAGATACGTCTGAGGCGGGCGAAGGTGACAAATGGCTCATCTTCGCCTGCCTTTTTTTGCGCATTTAGCGCCCCTGTGTGCCAAAATGTCGAAAAAAGCAGAGGCAATTGCAGAATATATCGCAGAAAATGATTACCTTTGCACACGAAAAGTTATTAAAAAGCAAAAGAATAGGCTCTGTTGCATCAGATGACTGATTTTTTGCCACTTTTGGTTGATTAAGACCTATAATGACGTTCTTAACATACTGATTATCAGTCATAGCATAATAGTGGTATTTGTAACAAGTTGATGCTCAGCATGATATAAATCCATCAGAAATCAGTCATATACTGCAACACAGCCAAAGAATATGGAAAGGTAATCATTTTCTTTTGAACTGCCAAATGTTTGGGGTAATTCTTACGGTTTTTATGATATAACTAAAGTTTCCCACCTTTTGGAATCCCTTTTAAACACGGGGATTCCAAAAAGGGTTATTGTCAGAAACGCCCTGTACATGGGCATTTAACACATGTCTAAAAGATGTTAA
>CALBPV010000031.1 GCA_937899265.1 uncultured Bacteroidales bacterium | reverse complement strand
GGCCGAGCACGTCACCATGCCCTCGCCCATCCGGGGCCGTCTGCCCGAAGACCGCCTCAGAGCCTACCGCGAGCAAGTGTATGGGCTGTAGAGGAGACGTTAAAGGTCAAAGGTGCTCGTAGAAGGGGAGGACGAGGCGGAGGTAGTCGTCGGTGTAGGCGCCGGAGGAGTCGCGAACGGTCAGGAGTGTGCGCTGCGGGACACAGGGACGGGAGGAGAAGGCGGCGAGGGTGCGTTTGGGAGCCTTGCCGGTTTTGGTGACGACATCTGTAATCAGGACGGGCGAGAGGCCGGCGAGGAGGGCGGCTGTGGCCACTTTGTCCCACTCGGATGTGGGAAACACCACACAGAGACGTCCGTCGGGGGAAAGGTGCCGGGCGGCAATGGCGGTGAGCTCACTCCACGGCAGGGCATTGGTGTGGCGTGCCAGCGCACGCAGACCGTCATCGGGGAGGAGCGAGGCATTGTAGAACGGAGGATTGGAGACAATGAGGTCGTAGGTCTGTGACCCGAAAGATGCATGGAACTGTGCCAGAGAACACGCATGGACGCGGAGCCTCGTCCCCCAGGGAGATCGGCTGAAATTGGCGGCAGCCTGGGCGGCAGCTTCTCGGTCTATCTCGACTGCCTCGACCGTAGCTTCCTGCCATCGTTGGGCACACATCAGGGCGATGACCCCCGTGCCGGTTCCGATGTCGAGAATCCGGCGGCAAGTCCCCCCTTCGGAAGGCTGACACCAAGCGCCCAAGAGGACACCGTCGGTGCCCACTTTCATGGCACATTTGTCTTGCAAAATTGCAAACTCCCTGAACTCAAAAACCGCATTACTCATGATTTTGTGTTTTTTAACGCTGCAAAAATAGGTATTTTTTTGGAGATTACAAAATAATTTGCTATCTTTGTGCCGATTTTTTTATATTTTAGATTTACCTATTTTAGATTTATATATTTTAGAAATACAGAATATGAGCAAAAAAAGAACAAAGCCTACCCCCAGCCCCTCCGTAGAGGGAAGGGAGGAGGCAGAAGCGGTTGCCCGGAAAAATCCCCTGTGGATGGACAGCCGCAACCGCAGAAGGGGCGGCAATGCAGGAGCCGGAGGAGAGGGAGGCGGAGATACCGGCATCCCGGACTTCGGCGGTAAAGGCGACAATAACGGAATCTTCGAGTCGGAGGGCCCGGTGACGAAACGTCTCAAGTCATACGAAATCACGGTGCCGATGATTTCCGACGGCACGTTCGACGGTGAATTCGAATCGAAGCGTTGCCCCCAGGACAATCTTCCCATCATCCCTTCGCGCAACGAGGTGCTCTTCCCGGGCATCACCATGCCGATGAGGGTGAATCGCACACGTTCGAGAAATGCTATCGACACGGCCATCAAGAACAACAGTTATATAGGAGTGGTGCTCCAGCGGCGACTCTCGATGGAGACTCCGTCGGAGACCGACGATTTGTACGAAATCGGCTGCGTGGGTGAAATCGTGAAGGAGATAGAAATGCCGGACCACACGGTGAGTCTGCTCGTCACGGGCAAACGTCTCATCAAAATCAAACAAATCGAAGCGACGGACTTGGCTCTTTTTGCAAAGGTGGTTGTATTCAGCGAAAAAATGCCGAGGAGGGGAGTCAATATGATGAAGCTGAAAGCTGCGGTCAACAACATCAAAGACGACATGTCGGAAATGCTCAATCTGGGAGGCGATGTGAGTCACGAAGCTTTCTTTGCCCTCTCGACTTTCGACAATCCGCACTATGCCGTCAACTTCGCCTGTTCGTGCTATCTGCCCAATTCCAAAGAACGGCAGTTGCTGCTGGAGCAGAACGATGTTCTGACACGCGCATACGTGTTGGCGGCCCGGGTTTCGAGGGACTTGCAGTACGAAAAGATACGCTCCGAGGTGCGTAGCACCACCCAAACCAAAATCGACCAAATCAACCGCGAAGCCTATCTCCGCAACGAGATGGAGTCGATACAGCGTCAACTCGGGGAGGGGTCGGCTGACGACATCTCCCGGTTGAAAGAGGCTGCGGCACACAAGCACCTTTCGGAGGCCGTTCGCACCATCGTGGACAAGGAGCTGCAGAAGATGGCCCGCCTGAACGACATGGCTCCCGACTACAGTGTCCAGCTCAATTATGTCCAGACGATAGTGGATTTGCCCTGGGGCGAGACCTCCCGCGACAAACTCGACCTGAGGAATGCCCGGAAGATACTGGACCGCGACCACTACGGGCTGGAGCAGGTGAAAGAACGCATTCTGGAGCACCTGGCCGTACTGAAGATGCGCGGCGACATGAAATCGCCCATCCTCTGTCTGGTGGGGCCTCCCGGCGTGGGCAAGACCTCGCTGGGCAAAAGTGTGGCCGAGGCCTTGAAGCGCGAGTATGTGAGAGTCTCGTTGGGCGGCATGCACGACGAGGCCGAGATCCGGGGGCATCGCCGCACGTATGTGGGAGCCCTTCCCGGACGCATCATCTCAGGTCTGCTGAAAGCCAAGACGGACAATCCGGTCTTTGTGCTGGACGAGATAGACAAGATAGGCAGCGATTTTCACGGCGACCCAGCCTCCGCACTGTTGGAAGTGTTGGACCCCGAGCAGAACTCGACGTTCCACGACAACTACCTGGACTTCGACTACGACCTCTCGAAGGTGCTTTTCATCGCCACCGCCAACGATGCGGCCACGATAGCAGCCCCCTTGCTGGACCGCATGGAGGTCATTACGCTCAGCGGCTATGTCGAGGACGAGAAAGTGGAAATAGCGGCCCGTCACCTCCTGCCCAAACAGAAGGAGGAGAACGGACTGAAAAAGGTGCGTTTTTCGATTCCGAAACCCACGCTCCATGCCATCGTCCGTAACTACACGCGGGAGAGCGGGGTGCGTCTGCTCGACAAACGTCTGGCCAAAATCATGCGGCGCGTAGCCTGGAAAGTGGCCAATGACGAAAAACTTCCCCTCTCGCTCAAAGCCGAAGAACTGAAAGATTATCTCGGAGTTCCCGATTACGACCCGGACAAATACGAGGGCAACGACAAAGCCGGCGTAGTGACCGGACTGGCATGGACTTCGGTAGGCGGCGAGATACTGTATGTGGAATCGGCACTCTGCAAGGGCAAGAGCGAGAAACTGACGCTGACAGGCAACCTGGGCGACGTGATGAAAGAGAGTGCTCTGCTGGCCCTGCAATATGTGCGTTCACATGCCGACGAACTGGAAATTCCGGAGGCGGTGTTCGACAACTACAATGTGCATATCCACTGTCCGGAGGGCGCCATTCCGAAGGACGGTCCTTCGGCAGGCATCGCAATGGTGACCTCGCTGGCCTCAACGTTCACCCAGCGCAAGGTGAGGTCCCGACTGGCCATGACCGGAGAAATCACGCTGAGAGGCAGAGTAATCCCCATCGGCGGTGTCAAAGAGAAGATATTGGCGGCCAAGCGTGCCGGCATCACCGACATCCTACTCTGTGAGGACAACCGCAAGGATGTCGGGGAAATCAAACCCGAATACATCGAAGGTCTTTCCTTCCGATATGTGAGAGATGTGCGCGAAGTGCTCGAGTTTGCCCTCCTGCCCGAAAAGGTGAGCCACCCGATGGTGTTTGACTTGTCGGAACACAAAGACAAAAACAATCCCAAGAACGAACAATGATTCACGATTTAGCCATCATTATGCTGACAGCGGGTGCTGTCAGTCTGCTTTTCAAGTTTCTGAAACAGCCCGTCGTGCTGGGTTACATCCTGGCGGGCATGTTTGTGGGTCCATACGTGCTGGGCAAAGCCTGGATAGACGACACGGAGAGCGTGGAGACCTGGGGCCAGGTGGGTGTGATTTTCCTGCTCTTCTCGTTAGGCCTGGAATTCTCGTTCAAAAAACTCCTCAAGGTGGGTTCGACCGCCATCGTCTCGGCGCTGGTAATCGTGACGGGAATGATGACGACGGGTTTCCTTGTGGGAAGGGCAATGGGATGGACCGAGATGAACTCGCTCTTTCTGGGCGGCATGCTCTCGATGTCATCGACCACGATAGTATTCAAGGCTCTGGACGACCTCGGGCTGCGACAGCAACAGTTTGCCGGCATTTCGTTCGGCATCCTGGTCGTGGAAGATTTGTTTGCAGTGGTGCTGATGGTGCTGCTGTCGTCCATCGCCGTGAGCCAGACATTCGAGGGCGTAGAGATGCTGGGACAAATAGCCAAGCTGGGCTCTTATCTGCTCTTCTGGTTTGTGTCGGGCATCATGCTGATACCGTCGTTTCTGCGTGTCTGCAAGAAACATCTCAACGACGAAACGCTGACAATAGTTTCCATCGGCCTGTGCCTGGGGATGGTGCTTCTTTCGCTCAAAGCCGGATTCAGCGAAGCTCTGGGAGCTTTCGTGATGGGGTCCATCCTGGCCGAAACCGTTGAGGCGGAGCACATAGAACACATCACCAAACCGGTCAAAGACATGTTCGGTGCCGTCTTTTTCGTATCGGTGGGCATGATGATTAATCCGGACCTGCTGCTTCAGTACTGGCTCCCCATCGCGATTCTGACGCTTACGGTCATCGTGGGACAGCTGATATTCGCCACCGCCGGCGTGGTTCTTTCCGGACAGCCGCTCAAAGTGGCGATGCAGACCTCGTTCACGCTGATGCAGGTGGGCGAATTTGCGTTCATCATCGCTTCGCTGGGCGAAAGTCTGAAGGTCACGGAAGGCTATCTCTATCCTGTCATCGTGGCCGTATCGGTGATAACGACGTTCCTCACACCTTACACCATAAGAATGGCGGAACCGGCCTACAACTTTGTCAACAAACGGCTTCCCGTGGGCTTCAAACTGGGGTTGGAACGCTATGCCTCGTCGCGCAATACGATAAGCACCGAGAGCACCTGGAGAAAACTGCTGAAGAAGGTGAGTCTTTCGCTTCTGATTTATCTCATCATTTTGGCCTTTGTCATCACGATTTATTTCCGCTATGTCTCTGCGCCATTGGTAGATGTCCTGTCACAGCTGTTGCCCGAATGGGTGGGCAAAGTGGTGTCGCTCGTCCTCATTCTCACCGTATCGGCACCCTTCATCTACCGCATCGTCACGAAACATCTGCATGCCCCTGAAGCACACGAATTGTGGAACACCAACAACTTCACCAAAGGAACGCTGGTAGCCCTCTTTGCGGTGCGCGTCCTTCTGGCACTGATTGTCGTAATCGGTATCATTTCAAATATGTTCACACTGACCACGGGCGTTTTGATAGGTCTCTCGGTGGCCGTTGTTTTGGTGGCCGTACTCTCGCGGCAGGTGCAGAAACGCTCCCGCTACATCGAGGAAAAATTCATGTCCAACATCACTGCACGCGAGAAACTCAACGACAGCCGGAGAGTGGTGGGCCGTTCGCTGGAAGAATCCCTGCTGACCCATAACATCCACCTGGCCGATTTTGTGTTGGCACCCGAAAGCCAATACGGCGGCAAACAGCTGAGAGAACTGAATCTCAGGGCCCAGAGCGGAGTGTCGCTGGTGCGCATCGTGCGCGGCGGCATGTACATCAATATCCCGGGGGCGACAGAACGCATCTATCCGGGGGACCACATCGTAGTGGCAGGCACCGATGACCAAATCAAAGCCTTCCAGAACGACCTGGACCGCAACGTGCGGTCCGCAGCAGAATCCTCCGAACATCAACTGATGGCTGTCCAGCAGTTCGAAGTGACGGAGTCGATGCCTTTTGCCGGACAGCGACTTGCCAATTCACGCATCGGGGAACTGGCCAAATGTGTGGTCGTGGGCATTGTTCACGACGGGACGGAAGTGCTCAATCCCAATGCCAATACCCTGCTGATGCCGGGAGACGTTGTCATCGTGGCCGGAGAAGAAGGACGGCTTCAGGAATTTCTGGACAAGTAAGACACACAGAAACGGACTGCAAACATGAAGATTGAGGTGCTTTTGGTGGGTAAAACCGACGGGGATTTATACAAGAACGCCCTTGCCGACTACGGGCGGAGAATCGCGCGTTTTGTTCCGTTTGCGATAGAGGAAATTCCCGACGTGAAGAACACCAAAGCGCTCACGGAACCCCTGCAAAAGGAAAAAGAAGCCGATGCGGTTTTCCATGCCTTGCAACCCGGCGACCACCTGATACTGCTCGATGAACGCGGGAAGGAGATGACTTCGCACGAATTTGCGGGTTTTCTGGACCGCAAGATGCAGACCGTGACCAAGCGAATCGTCTTTCTGGTGGGAGGACCATACGGGTTTTCTCCCCGCATCCATGAAGCCGCCCAGGACAAAATCTCACTGTCGCGGATGACGTTTTCCCATCAAATGGTACGCCTTTTTCTGGTGGAACAAATCTACCGGGCTCATACGATTTTGAAAGGATTGCCCTATCATCACGATTAAAAAAGGGAGAAAACAGGTGTTTTTTATGCCGTTTTCAAAAAAAAATGCCGAAAACAGTTTATTTTTTGAAAAAATAACGTATCTTTGCACCTGTCAATGCTAAAAATAATAAAACATGAAAGGTAATAAATGGCTGAATGCCGTGGTTCCCGCATTTCTGATACACTTGGGTATCGGTATTATTTACTGTTGGTCAACCATCAAGATTGACTTTGCCCGCGCGCTCAATGTGGCGACTGCCGAATTGGAATCCACTTTCTCCACAGCCGTCTTCTTTATCGGATTGATGGCCATGCTCTCCGGTGTAGGACGGTTCAACATGGGTTCGCCGAAAGTGAACGTAATCATCAGCTGGGTGCTCTCGCTACTCGGACTTTCCGGCTTGGAATGGGCGGTCCATACCGAGGACTTGACCGTCTTCCAATTCAGTTTCGGTGTCATACTCGGTTCTGCCGTCGGTTGGGGTTATATGCGTCCTGTCCGCAATGTACTGATGTGGTTTCCCCGTGAGGGTACGGGTTTGGCCATCGGTCTGGCATTATCGGGTTTCGGTCTGTCGAAAGCCATATTTGCACCTCTGATGCCCTATCTGAACGACGTTTACGGACTCGAGACTACAATTTATTATCTCATCGGAGCCTGCTGCATTCTGTTCTTGACAGCCACGTTGTTGATTCGCCGTCCGGAACACTGGGTAGCTCCGATCCGATTCGGTCTCAGAGACTTGATATATCTCACCTTCAAGGGCTCGTTCTACCGCATTTGGATAATGTTCCTTCTCATCACGGCCTGCGGTCTTGCCATTTTGTCGTTTGAAGCCGGTTTGGCCGAAAGTCTGAAGGTGGAAAATGTAACGTGGGTGATGGTGGTGTCGGCCCTTGCCAATGCCATGGGACGTTTTGTGGGCGGTATCGTCTCCGATCACCAGAAACGCAAGGAAATCAACTTTGTAATCATCACGGCTCTCTCCGGCATAGTCGGTTTCGTGATTGTTCTTATCGGACATTTCACGGTGGTTACGATGATGATTTACTTAATTATCGTCAACCTAACTTTGGGAACAAGTTTCTCGACCTTACCCATCCTTCTCAAGCAACGTTTCTTCTTTGAAGCCCTTTCAGCCATTTACGGTTTGGCTCTCTTTGCCTGGGGTTTTGCCGGATTCGTAGGCATCGGCATCGGCAATTTCGTCATCTACGAGCACAACGGAAAATACATCGAGCTTGTTGCCATCCTCTCTGTCATCTTCCTGATGACGCTGGTGATAGCGCTGACACTGCTTCTCCAGAAGAAGTATCGTGCCAATTTCAGCAACCTGATTTATTTCCAGGATCACGAGTTGCCAGCCGACAACGGGGAATACGGGGAGTCCCAACGGAATCTCAGCATCCCCGATTAAGAACGGAGTTAAGACACAAAGACGTCAGCCGGAAAAGACAGCCGGCTGACGTTTTATTTGTCATCATGAGTTGCTTTTTCTGTAAGAAAATGTGTCGAAACGGGGGTTGAATTCTTAAAAACTTACATAATTTGTCAGAAACTTTGTGAAAACGTTGTCTATGTCCCAAAAAAACACTATCTTTGCACCTGACAATATTTTGTATATTTTGAATTTGCATGCGTAAGCATCTCGCCATATTCTGGTTGGCTTTGTTTTCAGCCGTGCTCTCCGTTCCGAATCAGACAGTCGCCCAAACGCTGTCTCTTGCGGAAGCGGCTGCCCCTGACTCCATAAAGACAGCAACCGATTTGGTCCGGACTCACAGGGATTCCCTCCTGACGGAGGGGGATTCTGTCCGGCTGGAGAGAGATTCCGTCAGTCTCGGAGCAGATTCCCCGGCAGAGGTTCCCAACGAAGCGGTTTCCGGCAAAAAGTCCGGTCTGGATGCCACCGTGAATTACAAGGCCAAAGACTCGCTGGTGTTCGAGATGGGAAACATCGCCCATCTGTACGGCTCGTCGGAAGTGACCTACAACGACATCAATCTGACGGCCGAACAAATCAACATGTCCCTGGACTCCAGCCTCGTGCATGCCGTCGGCACAAAAGATACGACGACAGGAAAGTGGAAGGGAACGCCCGTGTTCAAAGACAACAGCGGCGAATACGAAACCAAACAAATCTCCTATAACTTCAAGACGGCCAAAGGTTATATCACCGATGTAGTGACCCAGCAGGGCGACGGATATGTGACAGGCGGCAAAACCAAGAAAATGCCCGACAACGACATCTTCCTCGAGAACGGACGCTATACGACCTGCGACTATCACGAATGTCCCCACTTTTACTTCCAACTTACCAAGGCCCGGGTGCGTCCCAAGAAGAATGTGGTTACCGGACCGGCCTATCTCGTTGTGTCAGATGTGCCGCTGCCCATTGCCGTGCCCTTCGGTTTTTTCCCGTTCACCAAGAGTTATTCGTCGGGCATCATCATGCCTACCTACGGTGCCGAGCAGGAGAGGGGTTTGTACCTGCGTGACGGCGGTTATTACTTTGCCATCAACGACTACATGGACCTGAAGCTCACCGGCGAAATATACACCAAAGGTTCGTGGGGGCTCGCTGCCGAACAGCGCTATGCCTGGCGCTATCACTTCAAGGGCAATTGGAGTTTTTCGTATCTCAAAACCATCACCGGCGACAAGGGTTTGTCGGACTATTCGGAGATGACCAACGTCAAAGCCGTATGGAGTCACCAGCAGGACGCGAAGTTCAATCCGAACCTGACACTCTCGGCTTCGGTGAACTTTACGACATCCGGTTACGAACGAAACAACCTCACGAGCTACTACAATTCCGACATGACCCAAAGCACCAAGAGCTCGACAGTGAACGTGAGCTACAAGGTGCCCAACAAACCGCTCACCATCAGTGCTTCGACATCCATCACCCAGCGCACCAAAGACTCCACACTGGTGGTCACTCTGCCCGACCTCACCATTGCCATGAACCGTATTTACCCCTTCAAACGCAAGGTTCAGGTGGGCAGCCAACGCTGGTACGAGAAAATAGCGATGACCTACAACGGACGTCTGTCCAATTCGGTGACCTGTAAGCAGGATAAGTTTTTCGAACAGAGTCTGGTAAAGGACTGGAGCAACGGTATGCAGCATACGATAAGCATCCCGGCAACGTTCACGCTGTTCAACTACATCAACATCACGCCCTCCGTCAATTTTGTCGATCGCATGTACACCCACCGTACGGAGAAATACTACGACCCGATGGTGGAGAATGCCAACGGCACCTACGGAGGCGTGCTTTCGGACACCACCTACGGATTCTACAACGCCTACAACTTCTCGACATCGGTATCGCTCAACACGAAACTCTACGGTATGTACACTCCCCTTTGGAAAAACTCCAAACTGGTGGCAGTGCGTCATCTCTTCACACCCACGATTTCGTTCAGCTATACGCCCGACTTCTCCGACCCCGTATGGGGCAGTTGGGGCGAATATCAGGTGCCTGACGAGAGTCAGGAGTCGGGCTATAGCACCGTGCGCTACAGCTATTTCCAGGGATACAAATTCGGAGGCACGTCACAGGGAAAATCCGGGTCCGTCACCTTCGGCATAGCCAACAACATCGAGGCGAAGATTCGTTCAGACAAGGATTCCACGGGCTACAAGAAGATTTCCCTCATAGACAACCTCACGACCTCCATCAGCTACAATCTGGTGGCCGACTCGATGAGGTGGAGCACGACACTGCCCGTGAACGCGACATTCAAGTTCAGCAAGAACACGACGATGAACCTCTCGGCCACGTTCGACAACTACGATTATGCCTCCAACGGCCGTCATATCGACCACTTCCGCATCGGACACGGCCAATTCCCCCGTCTGATGAACACCGGCTATTCCTGGAGCTATCAGCTCAACAACGAGAAACTGGCCAAACTCTTCGGCTTCGGGAGCGGGTCATCCGACGACAACAAGAAGGACAACCTGCGTGACGGGGACGGCGACGGGGACGAAGACGGAGTGGAAGACGACCTCATGGACAGCAACCGCAACCGCTCGAAAGACAAAAACAAAAAGAAGAATGAGAAAGGAACATCGACCTACGACAGCGACGGCTACCTTTTATGGCAGATTCCCTGGACTATGAATTTCAGCTACACGATGCGTTACGCCTACGGCTCCTTCGACAGCGAAGCCTGCAAATACGATATGAAGCTGACCCACAGCGCCTCCATCTCCGGGTCGATACAGCCGACCAAGAACTGGAACTTCAGTTACAACCTGACCTACGACTTCAACGAGAGCAAGGTGACCTATATGAACATCAACTGCACGCGCGACCTTCACTGCTGGTCGCTGACGGCCAACTTGAACCCTCTCGGACAATATGCTTCGTTCAATGTCTGTGTGGCTGTGAAGAGTTCGATGCTCTCCGACTTCAAGTATGAGAAGACAAGTGTTTCCCGTTCGAACAAAATCGAATGGTATGACGATTAAAATATTGACTTGAGAAAATGAAAGTAGCGATTGTCAAATACAATGCAGGCAACATCCGCTCGGTGTGCTGCGCCGTCCGGCGACTGGGAGCCGACATCGTTCTCACCGACGACGCGGAGGAG
>CALBPV010000030.1 GCA_937899265.1 uncultured Bacteroidales bacterium | reverse complement strand
GTTTACCGCGAGGCAGACAACAACGACATCTTCCTCGACGACTTTGCCGACGTGATAGAGCCCTGGGTCATCCAACAGCTCAAAGGTATCGGTCTGGCCACCGCAAAATCCGTTCTCGAACTGAGTCCCGCCGAGGTGGCCGAGAAAGCCGACCTGGAGGACGAAACCGTGCGCGAGATCTACAAGATCCTGAGCAAGGAATTCGACGAGGACGAGTTGCCCGAAGCCGCCCGCAACCTCTGATAAAATTAACGCCAAAATTCCCTAAAAACAGAAAATATGAGATTAAGTAAAATAGCAAAAGAATTTAATGTAGGTGTCGGAACACTTTCGGAATTTCTCGAGAAGAAGTTCAAGGACTTCGAATCGAGCAATCCGAATGTGAGCGTCACCGACGCACAGTATGAAGCCCTCTGCAAGGAGTTCAAGAAAGACAAATCTTTCAAGGAGCATGCCGACAAAGAGCGCGAAATGCGTGCCCAGGTGAACAGCGAACGACGCCAAGAGGCCAAAGCCGCCGACAAAGCCAAAGCCCAGGCCGAGGAAGAGGCCAAGGCCAAAGCCCGCGCGGAAGCAAAGGCCAAAGAAGAGGCCACAAAGGCGGTAACGCCCGGCGACAAACGACTGCAGGATGCCACCCTCAAGGTGGTGGGTCACATCGATGTCGAGCAACCCGCTGATTCCGAGAAGGCCAAGGAACCCGAGATAACAGCTCCCGAGACAAAAGCCCCCGAGGAGACAAAGCCGGAAGTAACGTCCGAAAAATCGGAGACTCCCGCCCCCGAGACGGAAGCACCTGCAGAGAAACCCGCAGCTCCCGCCCGGCTCGAGACTCCCGTCGAGACGAAAGCTCCCGAGCCAGAGAAAACGCCGGAGCCGAAGCCCGAACCCAAACCTGCCGAAGAGGCCAAGAAGAAACCCAACCAGTCGGTATGGGGCGAACGTTCGAAAGACCGTATCAACAACGACCCGCTGCCCGAAGAGGCCAGAAACGGGGAAGTGTTCCGCATCGGTTCGGCAGAGGACCAGCCCGCCACTCTCAACGTGCTGGGCAACATTGACCTCGATGCCATCAATCTGTCCACACGTCCCAAGAAGAAATCGAAGGAGGAACGCAAGAAAGAGCGTGAAGCCAAACAGCAACAGACCGCCACGGGCCGTCGCAAGAGCTCGGCCCAGAAGGTGGATGTGAACGCCGAGGTACGTCGTGCCAACAGCAAGGACGAAGACCAGAAGAAACGTAACGGCGGACGTGACGAGAAAGGTCGCGACCGCGACAGAAACCGCGAGGACAAGGCCGACAACCGCTCAATGGCCGACGGCGCAGGACGTCACGGACGCAAGGACAAGAAGAACAAATACCAGCTGCGTCCCGATGTGGACAGCGAAGACGTACAGCGCAACGTGAAGGAGACTATCTCCCGCCTCCAGAACAAGAAGGACAAGAACAGCGCCAAATACCGCAAGGACAAACGCAATGCCGCCGCAGAACGTGCTGCCGAAGAAGCTTCGCAGGAAGCCGAACAGAGCACCGTACTGAAACTCACGGAGTTTGTGACGGCCAACGACCTGGCATCGATGATGAACGTACCTGTGGCCCAAGTCATCATGACCTGTATGAACGTAGGTCTGATGGTGAGCATCAACCAGCGCCTCGACCAGGAAACCATCGACCTTGTGGCCAGCGAATTCGGGTTCACGACAGAATATGTGAGCGAAGAGGTGGAGGCCGAACTCGCCGAAGAGAAAGACTCGGAGGAGAACCTTGTGTCGAGACCTCCCATCATCACGGTTATGGGCCACGTGGATCACGGCAAAACAAAACTCCTCGACTACATTCGCAAGACGAACGTCATTGCCGGTGAGGCCGGCGGAATCACGCAGCACATCGGTGCCTACAACGTGACACTGGCCGACGGCAACAGGGTGACCTTCCTCGACACTCCCGGCCACGAAGCCTTTACGGCCATGCGAGCCCGCGGTGCCAAGATGACGGATATAGCGATAGTGATAGTGGCTGCCGACGACGGCATCATGCCCCAAACCAAAGAGGCCATCAACCACGCTGCCGCCGCAGGTGTGCCCATCGTCTTCGCCATCAACAAAATAGACAAGCCCACGGCCAATCCCAACAAGGTGAAGGAACAGCTGGCCTCGATGAACTACCTCGTGGAGGAGTGGGGCGGCAAGTACCAGAGCCAGGACATCTCGGCCAAAGCCGGTATCGGCATCGACAAACTCCTGGAGAAAGTGCTCCTCGAAGCCGAGATGCTGGATCTCAAGGCCAACCCGAACCGTGCGGCCTCCGGTTCCGTGATAGAATCGACGCTGGACAAGGGCAGGGGCTATGTGGCCACCGTGCTTGTACAGAACGGTACGCTTCACGTAGGCGACGTCATTCTGGCGGGTATGCATTTCGGCAGAGTGAAGGCGATGTACAACGAACGTAACCAGAAAGTGGAGGAGGCAGGTCCTTCGACACCCGTACAGGTGCTCGGTCTGGACGGCGCACCCACAGCAGGCGACCACCTACAGGTGCTCGACACCGAACAGGAAGCCCGCGAGATAGCATCGAAGCGCGACCGACTGCGCCGCGAACAGTTGCTGCGCACGCAGAAGCTCCTGACGCTCGATGACATCGGCGAACGTATCAAGGTGGGCAACTTCCAAGAACTCAATCTCATCGTCAAAGGCGATGTGGACGGTTCGGTGGAAGCCCTCAGCGACTCGCTCATCAAACTCTCGACACCCGAAATCAAAGTCAACGTCATCCACAAGGCCGTGGGTGCCATCTCGGAGTCGGATGTTACGCTTGCTGCCGCCTCAAAGGCCATCATCATCGGCTTCCAGGTGCGTCCCGCATCCGCTGCCAAGCGTGCCGCCGATGCCGAGGGTGTGGAAATCAGAATCTACTCCATCATCTACGATGCCATCGAGGAAGTCAAGGAGGCAATGGAGGGCATGCTGGTTCCCGAGACGAAGGAAGAAATCGACGGCTATCTCGACGTGAAGTCCACCTTCAACATCACGAAGGTCGGCACCATTGCGGGCTGTCTCGTCAAAGAAGGCAAGATTAAACGTACGGACAAGGTACGCGTCATTCGCGATGGCATCGTCATCCATACGGGCGAACTCGATTCGCTCAAGCGATTCAAGGACGATGTGAAGGAGGTTTCGACCAACTTCGAGTGCGGCCTCAATATCAAGGACTTCAATGACGTACAGGCCGGAGACCTCATCGAGGCCTATTCCGAGATACAGGTATCCAGAAAACTGTAAACAGCGATGAATACATTAGACTGGGTAATTCTGGCCTTTATCCTGATAGGGTTCTTCATAGGACTCTATCGGGGTTTTTTCCGCGAACTGGTGGGCACGGTGGGCATTCTGCTGGCAGCCATAGTGGCCAATTGGCTCTCGCCCTATACGGTGCCGACGTTCGGCGGATGGATAGGCAATCAAACGGCAGCCGCCATCATCCTCTGGGTGGTGATTTTCCTGGTAGCCATGTTTGCCATGAAGGGTGTGGCCTACCTGCTCAAGAAACTGCTGGAAACCGCAACACTGGGATGGATGAACCGTCTCCTGGGAGGATTGGCTGCGGCTCTCAAGTATGCATTCATCGCCGCTCTCGTGGTGGCTCTGATTGAAACTCTGGGAGGTATCGCACCCGATATGCCGCTCCACAGCGAAGTGAAAGAAAGTCACATCGTGCCCGTGCTCCACAAAGTGATAGCATGGGTAATGCCCTGGCTCAATGAATACATCATACAGCCGGCCAAAGGATTATTGTAATGCAAGAAACTGAAAGTTCTACCGACGTACTTCAGGAAATAACATCGGGCGACTACAAGTACGGCTTCACGACTAACATCGAGACGGAAGTCATACCGCAGGGACTGAACGAAGGCGTAATCAGGCTGATTTCGGCCAAGAAGGGCGAACCCGACTGGCTGTTGCAGTTCCGTCTGGACGCCTATCGCTGGTGGCTCAAACAGGAAGCGCCGACATGGGGACATGTGAAGGTCGATCCCA
>CALBPV010000029.1 GCA_937899265.1 uncultured Bacteroidales bacterium | reverse complement strand
CTCCGTTCGTCCCGTCCAGCGGTTGGCGGAGGTTTAACACGGACTTTTGCAACTGAGCCCCTGAAACCCCATTTGCAGCAATTCTCCAATTCTCCAATTCTTGATTAATAGAAGAGACCTTTAAGGGTTTCAGCCTCTCCCCAGCCCTCCCCTAAAGGGAAGGGAAAGCCTCTCCCCAGCCCTCCCCTAAAGGGAAGGGAAAGCCTACCCCAGCCCCTCCCTAAAGGGAAGGGAAAGCCTCACCCCAGCCCTCCCCTAAAGGGAAGGGGGACGGGGTTTCAAGATTCAGGTTTCAGGTTTCAGGGTTTAGGGATTAGAATTCAGGGTTGTTTTCGTCTGAATTCATGGGAAACACGTTGCGAAGAGAAGAATTTTTTTCCGATATTAGAGAATTTTGTTCTGATTTATTTGGGATATTCGGGAAAAAAGCATATCTTTGCGGGCGAATTACGAAAAAGAGCAAATGAAACAACCCATTATATTGTTGCTGTTTTGGGCCCTTTGTCTCACGTCTCTCGCAGAAGGTGCGTCAGGGAAAGTGTCCTTGCACGGAAGAGTGACCGATGCCGTGGACGGAGAACCTGCCATCGGTGTGAGCATCTACTTCCCGATGTTGAGCCAGGGCAGTGTGACCGACCGGGAAGGACGCTATGAGGTGACGGGTTTGCCCAAGGTGAAGACCATTATCCAGGTGAGTTATGTGGGCCATCGGACCATCATTGAGACCATTGACCTGAGATCCGTAGAGGAACGCAATTTCGTGATGGAAGAAAACAATGCCACTCTTGACGAGGTGGTGGTGACCGGTTTGGCCGGCGTTTCACGGGCCGACCGTTTGCCGGCTCCGGTGTCGGTCGTGACACCGCATGCCCTGGAGGCCGTTTCTTCGACCAATATCATCGATGCCATCGCCCGTCAGCCGGGCGTGTCTCAAGTGACCACGGGCAGCGGTATCTCGAAACCTGTGATACGCGGCTTGGGTTATAACCGAATAGTGACGGTGAACGACGCTATCCGTCAGGAAGGACAACAGTGGGGCGACGAACACGGCATCGAAGTGGACGGACAGACGGTCCATTCGGTAGAGATACTGAAGGGACCGGCTTCTCTGATGTACGGGTCGGATGCGATGGCTGGCGTGTTGGTGCTGCACGGAGCCCCCGTCATGCCTCAAGGGAAAACCGCTCTGAATGTAGGTGCAGAATACCAGTCGAACAACCGCCTTTGGGCTTACACGCTCAACCACGCCGGAAACCTCCACGGGTGGGTGTGGAACTGGCGATGGAGCCAGAAAGAGGCCGACGAATATAAGAACAAACAGGACGGAAGAGTGCCGGGCACACAGTTCGGAGAATGTGCTCTGACGGGTATGATAGGGATGAACCGCAAATGGGGCTTCTCCCATGTGAAACTGTCGTACTACCGCCTGAATCCCGGATTGCCCGAGGGAGAACGTGAGGAGCAGACCGGCAAACTCCTGCCTTCGGAAGCCGAACAGAAAATCAACCATTGGAAAGCTGTGAGCGAAAACTCGTTCGTGGTGGGAGACGGAGCCTTGAAGGCTACCGTGGGCTACCAGCAGAACCGCCGCCGGGAATACGAAGGCGGCGAGGCAGGACTGGACTTCCGGCTTCATACGGTGAACTACGATGTGCACTATCAGTCGGCTGCACAAGACGAATGGCAGTGGGCCGCCGGTCTTTCGGGTATGTGGCAACGGTCGGAGAACTTGGGGGAGGAGTATCTCATTCCGGCCTATCGGCTTTTTGACATCGGGGCCTTTGCCTCGGTGACGCGCCACCTGGAGCGATGGACACTGAGCGGCGGTCTGCGCTATGACCTGCGCCACCTGCACAGCTATGCGCTGGAAGAGAACGGAGAACCAAGGTTTGAGGACTTCACCCGCAATTTTCGCGGAGTGACCGGCAGTCTGGGTGCCATAGTGAACCTTACGAAACGGCTGAATGCCCGGATGAATGTATCGCACGGCTTCAGGGCGCCCAACCTCAGCGAACTGGGCTCGAGGGGGGAACACGAAGGAACCTTCCGCTATGAACTGGGAAATGCAACGCTGAAGGCGGAGCACAGTTGGCAGTTCGACCTGGGGTTGGACTTTTCGTCGGAAATCGTTTCGGCACAGGTGGCTCTCTTTGCCAACCACATCGCCAACTACATCTTCCTGCAACGGCTGCAATCCGACAGCGACCGCTTCCAGTATCAGGCCGGTACGGCAAGGCTGTGGGGCTGGGAAGCGACGCTCGATTTCCATCCGGTAGAGGCGCTCCATTTCGAGAATACCTTCTCGTATGTGAATGCCCGGCAGCTGCATCAGCCCGAAGAATCGCGTTGGTTGCCCTTCACGCCGGCGCCTCGATGGACAAGCGATTTGCGCTACGACTTCATCCGCGACGGAGAGACGTTCAACAATCTTTTTGTATCATTGGGACTGGAATGTTACTTGAGGCAGAATCATGCCCATATCGCCAACGGAACGGAGACAGAGACTCCGTCGTACACCCTGCTGACCCTGACCGCCGGCACCGACATACGTTGTCGGAAGCGGAAGATTGCCGCCTTCTACGTGACGGTGGATAATCTGACCAATCGCGCCTATCAGTCTCACTTGAGCCGCCTCAAATACGCAGAAGGACCCGGGCTTTGCAACCCGGGCCGCTCCATAAACGTCAAAGTGGTCTGGACTCTGTAGAGGGGGGACTCCGAAGCCTCCCGTCCGGAATCCCCGGAATCTCCCGGAAACTCCGGAATCTCCCGGAAACTCTGGAATCTCCCGGAAACTCCGGAAACTCTGGATACTCCGGAATCCCCAGAAACTCAGGAGACTTTATCTGCTCTTTATTGCAGGTTCCAGGAGATGGAGCCTGCTGTTGTTTTTGTTGCTGTGGATGAGGCGGTGAGCGTGACGGGAGCTCGGAGCGTGTCGCTCTGGACGAGCACCTGGGCTTTGCCGTTGAAGGTGCGGACGCGGAAAGAGCGACAGTCGCGCACGCCGGGATTCTCGGGGCCTGTCCAGGCGGGATCGCCGTTGCCGACACCGAGAATGCGAGCCGGGCCGTCAAGTTCGAGGCTGAGGTCGATGCACGCATCGGGTACCTCACGTCCTTCGCTGTCGGTGACGGAGACGGTGACTACACCCACATCGCGACCGTTGGCCTCCAACGCGTTGCGGTCGGAGGAGAGTATGATGTGAGCAGGAGCCCCTGTAGTGGCAATTACGCATGAGAGAATTTCCTCGCCGCCGATGTAGCCCACAGCCCGCAGGGAACCGGGCTGATAGACAGCGCGCCACTTGAGATGACCGTTGCGGGGCATGGCCTGTCGGCCCAGACTGGTTCCGTTGACCCAGAGTTCGACTTCCTCGCAGTTGCTATAAGCCCAAACATCGACCTCCTCGCCCTCGTGGCCGGAAAGGTTCCAGTGGGGGAAGATGTGAAGCACGGGTTCGGAGGTCCACCAGGAACGGAGATAGTACACTTCATCTTTGGGGAATCCGCAGTAGTCGGCCAACCCGAACTCGGAGAGTGTGGCGGGGAAGGAGAGTGGATTGGGTTCGCCGCGATAGTCGAAACCTGTCCAGAAGAACACACCCGCCGTCCAGGGATGGGTGGCATAATACTGCCATCCGCGTTCGATGACGTTCTCGGGACGGTCGTCAGCTGCGGTGAGGTTCATGGACTTCATGCGTCCCGGTTGGGAGGGCGAATCGAAGTAGATGCCTCGCGTGCCGCAACCAGAGGTTTCTTCGGTGCCGACAACTTTCCACTCGGGATGCTGTTCGCGTCGATGATCGACATCGTTCTGAACGATATAATTGTAACCCACCACGTCGAGTCCCTTAATCATCTCGGCACCGCCGGCATTGGCCATTGTGGAAGGACGTGTGGGGTCGAGCAGCCGAGTATAAGCCCTCATGGCCTCGGCCACACGCCGTCCGGTGGAGGTGTTTTCCATCCCCCACTCTTCGTTACCGTCGCTCCAGAGAATGATGCTGGGGTGATTGCGGTCGCGCCGTATCATGGCCGAAAGCAGACGGAGGTGTTCGTCGTTGACACCGGAGAGACGCTGTTCGTCAATGACAAGGATGCCCTCGCGGTCGCAGATGTCGAGGAGGGAGGGCGTAGCGGGATTGTGGGAAGCGCGGTAGGCATTGCAGCCCATCGCTTTGAGTTGGCGGATGCGCCAAGCCTGCAGGGCGTCGGGAATGGCGACACCCACACCTGCATGATCCTGATGCATGTTGACACCGAGGAGTTTGAGACGGCGACCGTTGAGGTAGAATCCGCTGTCGGCTGTGAAGGCGATGTGGCGCAGGCCGGCGGGTGTCTCATAGCGGTCGGTGACACGTCCATCGGACGATATGACGGTCTCCACCTTATATAAATAAGGGTCGGAGACATCCCAAAGATGCGGGGCGGAGAGATGCATCGAGAGACGGCTCACCGCATGTTCCTTGGCCTGGAGGTCGAGAGATTCGGCAGAAGAGGAAGCCACCTCGCTACCGGAAGCATCGAGCAAGCGGTGACGAACCTCCACGCGGGCGGGCGAGAGGGCGCTGTTGACGACTTCAGTCTCCACGCGAACCTCCGCCTTCGTAAAGGGAGCCTGCATGTCGGCTCGCACAAAAGTGCCAAAAGGAGCCACATGCTGTGGGCCGGTGGTTTCCATCCACACGTCGCGATAGATGCCGGCCCCTTCATAGTACCAACCTTCTTCGAGAGAAGCATCGGCGCGCACGCATATCAGATTGTCGCCGCCCCAGTTGACGTAATCGGTCACATCGAACACCTGCGTGACATAGCCGCTGGGTTCGGTGCCCATATAAAAGCCGTTGAACCACACCTGAGCATTGCGGAAGATGCCGTCGAAGCGCAGCACAATGCAGCGTCCGACATGCTCTTCGCCGATGGAGAAAACCTTACGATACCAACCGACACTGGTCTCGGGGAAACGCCATCCGACGGTCTTGTAGCCGTGGGAATGGGAAGCCCGCGACGAGAGCGGCAGCGCGGCTGCAAAGTCGTGGGGAATACGTACATCCTGCCAAAGGCTGTCGTTGAATTTGGGGCTGTAAGGTCCTTCGTTATGGATGGAGTTGGCTTTGGTGAAATAGTTGAAATATTCCGTAGCACAGCCGAAATCGCGTTCGGGGTCGGAAGCATGACCGAAGGCAAACTTCCAGCCGTCGTTGAGGCAGGTGAGCGTGCGTATGGGGTCGGGAACGATGGGCTCGAAACCGTCGATGAACCAATTGCCCCGTTCGCGAATCATGGCGAGACGGACGGGAGCGGGAGAATAGTTGTAGATGGTGATGCAGGCTGTGACCGAGTCGGGTGTGACAGCCCTCACACTGTCAACCGTGGCGTGGACGCAGAGAGGCCAGTCCTGTCCCTGAATCCAGGGGTCGGCATCGATGAAATCGTCCTCTTTCCAAGCGCGAAGAAGACGGGTGGAGAAGTAACGTTCGGCATAACCGGACGGGTCGAGTCCGTCGAGGGTGCCTTTGCGGGAGGCAGAGCGGTAGTGGCCGAGAACATCCTCATAAATGTCGGTGAGGCGCAGAGAAACTTGGGTGGCTGCATCACGCTGGCAGGCAGAGAGCAACGCCAGGAGGGGGAGGAGGAGGAGATGGGAGGGTTTCATAATTCTGTAATTTCTTCGCCGAGGTCGTCGTATTTCTGGAAAAGGAAGTCGTTGTAGGGGAAGCGGCGGGTGTGAATCTCACGTACCATCTCGTAGAGTTTGGTTTTGAGTTCGGGGATGCCCTGTCCGGTTCGAGCCGAGATGAAGAGGCAGCTGTCTTGCATGCGGTTCATCCAGGTATGTTTGAGGTCGTCGAGGGATAGGTTTTCGCGGGTAGCGGGCGAGAGGTCGTCGGCTTCTTTGGGTGTCCAGGTGTAGGCATCGACTTTGTTGAAGACGAGGAGCGTGGGTTTGATGTCGTTGGAGGCATTGCGGCAGACTTCGGCAAGGGTCTGTCTGACCACTTCAATCTGGTCTTCGAAAGCGGGATGGGAGATATCCACGACATGAACCAGAATGTCGGCTTCGCGCACCTCGTCGAGTGTCGATTTGAAACTCTCGACCAGATGGGTGGGGAGTTTGCGAATGAATCCCACGGTATCGCTCATGAGGAAGGGAAGATTATCGACAATGACTTTGCGAACCGTTGTGTCGAGAGTGGCAAACAGTTTGTTCTCGGCAAAGACTTCGCTTTTGGAGAGCAGGTTCATGAGAGTGGATTTTCCGACATTGGTGTAGCCCACGAGGGCGACCCGTACAAGTTTTCCGCGATTCTTGCGCTGGGTGGATTTCTGCCGGTCGATGTGGGCGAGTTCGTCTTTGAGAAGCGAAATGCGGTGGAGCACGATGCGGCGGTCGGTCTCTATCTGAGTCTCACCGGGACCGCGCATGCCGATGCCGCCCTTCTGACGTTCGAGGTGGGTCCACAGACCCGTGAGGCGGGGAAGGAGATACTGATATTGGGCGAGTTCGACCTGCGTCTTGGCGGTGGCCGTTTGGGCACGCAAAGCAAAGATGTCGAGGATGAGCGACGTGCGGTCGAGTATCTTGACACAGAGTTCCTTCTCGATGACCTGCAGCTGCTTGGGTCCGAGGTCATCGTCGAAGATGACCATACCTATGGCATTCTCTTCATCGTCCTTGCGGGTCTCGATGTACTGACGGATTTCGTCGAGTTTCCCCGGCCCGACGTAAGTGACGGAATTGGGGGTGTCCAGTCGCTGGACGAAACGGCAGACCGGTTCGGCTCCGGCCGTCTCGGCAAGGAAGGCAAGTTCGTCGAGATACTCGGCGGTTTTCTGCTCATTTTGACGGTGGGTGATGAGACCTACGAGGATGGCTTTCTCGCTCCGATGTTCGGATAAAATAAATTCTTTCATGGGTGCAAAAATACAAAAAAAACGGGAAATTTGGCCAAGAAACGGGGCTAAAAAGCAAAAAACACATAAAATTTCGGGCATTTTGTCGATTATCCCAAATAAAATCATTATATTTGCACAATATTTTTTATTAAAAACAAAGAAATATCAAGTTTTAGGTTCCAAGTTTCAGGTTCCAAGTTTCAAGTTTCAATTCAAGTTTCAAATGGACAAACAGCCCGATATATTCAGTACAAACATTTTGGGTCCACTCCACAGCCGCAGGTTGGGCATCTCGTTGGGCGTGAACCTGCTCCCGGCCGACGGCAAGGTCTGCTCGTTCAACTGCATCTATTGCGAGTGCGGGTACAACGAGTCTCACAGACGCTCGCATTTTCCCGATGCGGGGGAAATCGTAGCCGCCTTGGAGCAGAAGCTGAGCGCCATGAGAGAAGCCGGCGAGCCGCTGGATGTAATCACCTTTGCAGGCAACGGCGAACCCACGCTGCATCCAGACTTCGCTTATATGGTGGAAGAGACGATAAGGCTGAGGGACAAATACTATCCGGAGGTGAAAGTCTCGGTGTTGAGCAATGCCACCAGAATGAACAATCCCCAGGTGCACGCTGCCCTGTTGAAAATCGACAACAACATACTGAAGATAGACGGTGCCTTTGACGAGACAGTGCGACTCATTGACCAGCCGGCAGACAGTCATTACAGCGTGAGACAAGTGGTGGAGGGCATGAAGGCCTTCAAAGGACGGCTCATCGTACAGAGCATGTTTGTGAGAGGCGAACACAACGGACATCGCATCGACAATACCACCCCCGAGGAAACCGAAGCCTGGCGTGAACTGATGCGGGAGATAAAGCCTCACGAGATACAAGTCTATTCGCTCGACCGTCCGACACCCGAGAAGAATCTGCAAAAAGTGCCCCGGGAAGAACTCGAAGCCATCGCCGCTCCGCTTGTGGCCGAGGGAATGCAGGTCCAGGTGGTGTGAGGGGGGGGCAAGTAGCCTCTCCCCAGCCCTCCCCTGAAGGGAAGGAAAGCCTCTACCCAGCCCTCCCCTAAAGGGAAGGAAAGCCTCTCCCCAGCCCTCCCCTAAAGGGAAGGGAGTAGGGGTAGGGTTCAAGGTTTCAGGTTTCAAGTTTCAAGTTCCAAGTTTCAAAATATTTCAGAACAGGAAAAATTCCCCAAAAAGAATCAGCAGAATATGTTACAAGTCAAAGTAATCAACAAATCGAAACATCCCCTTCCCGCATACGCCACTCCCGCGTCGGCTGGACTGGATCTGAGAGCCAATATCGATGAACCCATCGTATTGCAACCTCTCGAGAGACGGCTCGTCCCCACGGGACTTTACATCGAACTGCCTGTGGGTTATGAGGCTCAAGTGAGGCCGAGAAGCGGTCTGGCCCTAAAACACGGACTGACGGTGCTGAACACGCCCGGAACGGTGGATGCCGACTACAGAGGTGAGGTCTGCGTGTGTCTCATCAACCTGAGCCGCGATCCCTTCACCATCGAGGACGGCGAACGCGTGGCCCAAATGGTGGTGGCCCGCCACGAACAGGTGGAATGGGAACCGGTAGAAGTGTTGAGCGAGACAGAACGCGGTGCCGGCGGTTACGGTCACACAGGAAAGAAATAATGCACAAGAGTACAATGAAGAAACGCGGATTCCTGTGGCTCCTGCTGATGTTGACAGCATTTCTCGCCGTCACACCCGCAGAAGCTCGAGGCAAGAAGACCAAGAAAGAGACGACCACCGTGCGTCTCTCTCCCGACGAACAGGCAAGGTTCGACCGGGTCTTCTTCCGTGCGGCCACCCTCCATCAAAGGGGCGATATCGACCAGGCATGGGCTCTCTACGTGAGAGCGCTCGAGATAGACTCGCTGTCAGCACCGGCATTGAACCAGATGAGTGCCTACTACGAAGCGCTCAACGACATGAAGAATGCCCAAAGCCATGCCGAAAAAGCCGTAGCGCAGGACACGACCAACTATTGGTACAACCGGCAGTTGGCCAATATCTATGCCCGGACAGACAAGGACAGTGCCGCCATCGAAGTCTATAAACGTCTGACCCGACTCTATCCGCAGAAGAGCGAGACCTATTACGACCTGGCACAGGTATATCTCAAAAAAGACAGTCTGACGGAATGTGTGGCTGCACTCGACAAAATCGAAGAGCTGGACGGTGTGAATCCCCAACTAATGATGCGGAGGTTTTATCTTCTGCAAATGCAGGGCAAGACCGACGAAGCATTTGAAAGCTACGACCGCCTTATCAAACGTTATCCTTTCGACATCAGCTACCGCATCAGCAAGGGTGACATGCAGATGTCGAACGGAATGATACAGGAGGCCAAAGCCACCTACGATGAGGCAGCTGCGATAGAACCCGACAATGCGTACCTGTGGGTGGCTCTGTCGAACTACTACAGTGTGACGGGCAATCAGACAGCCGCCGATACCCTTGTGGAAGCTGCTCTCGTGAATCCCAACCTCGACGTGAAGACCAAGATAGATATTCTGACAGAATATCTCAAATCGTCCCTGCGCAAGGTGGCCGAGGAAAAACGGAAGGCCAAAGATACGACCGACATCCAGATACCCGGTGTGGAGGAACTCTTTGAGAAAGTGGTGGCCATGCACCCTACAGACCCCGAACTCTATGTGCTCCACTGCGACTATCTGTCAGCCGTCAATCAGACAGCGCAGGCAGAACAGCAGATGCGGTTTGCGGTCGATTTGAAGCCCACGGAAGAAAAGTATTGGGAGCGGTTCCTGCAATGCGCATTTCTATCGGAAGACACTCTTCGGCTGGAGGAATATTGCTCCGAAGCCGAACGTGCGATTCCCGAGTCGTGCGTCCCGTGGCTCTTCCGTGCCTATCGGGCTATGGATATCAAGAATTATCTGGATGCCGTCGAGAACTTCCGTTCTGCGACCGAGCACCTGAAGCCCGAGGAAGTGAATCGGAAATCCACCTATCTGGGAGCCATGGGCGATTGCTATCACCAACAGGCAATGAGCGACAAGAAAAACGCAGCCTATTGGATGAAGAAAGCATACGACAGCTATGACGAGGCCCTGAAATACAATCCCAAGAACATCACGGTGCTGAACAACTATGCCTACTTCCTCTCGCTCGAAAAACGGGATCTCAACAGGGCTGAAGCGATGGCCGCAAAAGTGGTGCAGCAGGAGCCCGACTCGCCGACCTATCTCGACACTTACGCCTGGATATATTTCCAACAGGGCAACTACATGCTGGCCAAGTTCTATCAGGATATGGCCATCAAGAAAGCCGAAAATGCACCTTCGGCTTCGTTGTGGGAACATTATGGCGACATTCTGATGATGCAGGGAGAGACAGAGAAAGCTCTCGGCTTCTGGCTCAAGGCATCGAAGATGGAGGATGTGGAGAATCCCGAACTCCTCAAGGAGAAAATTGACAAAGAAACTTATATCGAAGGAAAGCCCGACTGGCTTTGACCTGAGACCATCCATAAACGACAAAACGAAACAAAGATGAAAAAAATCGTAAACCTCGCACTGTCGGTCCTTCTGATACTGACCGCCACAAGCTGCGGCAGTCAGCGCGCCGCTCTCGACAATGGTACTACACGACGAGCCATTCAGGAACAATATGGAGCCTGTGTGCAGAATGCTTTCGACTACAACTGTATGCAGGTGAAGGGCAAAGTGTTGCTCCAAGGCAAGCCCAATTTGCCCATGCGTTTGAACATGGAAGAAAATCAGAACTTCAAACTGCAAATCAATGCCCCGTTGTTGGGCTTTGAGGTGGGTCGTCTGGAAGTGGACCGCGACTCGGTGACTCTGGTCGATAAGATGGACAAACTCTACACGCGCCAAGCCATCCGCGACTTTGCTTTCTTCACCGACAACGGCATTGACGTGAGGACGCTGCAATGTGTCTTCATGGGCCGAATGTGCTTGCCCAAGCACGGAGAATGTCAGGTCAAGGATTTCAGCAAGTTCATCTGGACATCGAACGACGACGGTACGGTAGTAGGGACGCGTGAAGAAGAAAAATACAAACTTTCCTACACCATCAACGCAAAGGGACAGGTGACACTGACCCGTCTCGAAATCGCCGATAAGGGAGTAGAGGTACTTTGGGCCTACACGGAATGGTATAATCTGGCGGTAGGCTGTTCGCCTTCCAAAAGTCATCTGACGGTCAAAACCCGCTCCTCGAACTATGAAGTGGACTTCAGTTATAACCAACCGAACATCGATGCCCAACCTTGGCCCGAATTCGAACCGTCCGAAAAATATAAGTCGATGGACCCGTTCGAACTGCTGGACAAGGTGAGAAATATCAAACCTGAATAACCGAAACGACGGATGGCTATGCGACATATCTTCCGAATGACTGTCGTTCTGATAACGGGACTGATGCTGTGGTCGGTACCCGAGAATGCTGTGCCCCAAAAGCGCAGCACCAGAACGTCGCAGACAGCCAAGAAGAAAAAGCCCACAAGAGCCGAGTACGAGAAACAGCAGAAAGACCTGCAGAAACAGATTGACGCCACGCAGCGTATGATATCAAACAACGACAAGGATGTGAGAGCCCAAAGCCGGGACATCCAGTTGCGTGAACAGGAAATCGGAAAACGCAGGGCTCTTGTGGTGTCGATGCAACAGGAGATAGAGGCAATCCGGGAAGAGGAAGATTCGCTGCAGCGAACCATCATCCGGCTCCACAAGAGTTTTCGGGGCAAACAGCAGAAGTACGACCAGGCCATCAAACATCTCTACCGTTGGCGCAGCGGATACGACGAACTGCTCTTCATCCTCTCGGCCGACGGAATGATGGAAGGCATCCGCAGGGCACAATACCTGAGGCAATACAGCCAATGGCGCAAACAGCAGGCTCTCGAACTCAATGCCGAACGCGAAAAGACCAAGCTGGCCAAAGAAGAACTCGAGCGCACCAAGCAACAGCGAATGAATCTGATGGCTTCGGTGACCAAAGAGAAAAACAGTCTCGAAGAAGAACAGACCAAACAGAACCGTAACGTCGAGGCGCTGAAGAAGAAGAACAAAGAACTCCAGAAAGCTCTCGACCAGGACCGTAAAAAACAGGCCGAAGTGCAAGCGCAAATACGCCGTCTCATCGAAGAGGAAATCCGTAAGGAGGAAGAACGAAAACGTCAGGCTGAAGTGGCTGCCAAAAAGAAAGCCGAAACCGCAAAGAAAACCCCGCATTTAGGCAGCAAGACGGAAGCAAAAGAACCCGCAGAACCCGTCTATACTCCGCAGGATGCCCAGCTGACCGGTTCGTTCATCCAAAACAAAGGCAAGATGTCATATCCGGTGGATTCCCACTATGCGATAGTGCAGCACTACAACGCATCCTTGGGACTGACTTGCATGGTGCTCTCCGTGACACCCAACGCCAACGCCTGCGCCATCTTCCAGGGAACGGTGACCAATTGTATGCGTTCGTCGGACGACTACCTCATCATTGTCAGTCACGGCACCTACAAGTCGGTCTATTCCAATATCCAGAAACCTCTGGTCAAAGAGGGACAGACCGTCAAGACCCGTCAAGCTCTCGGTGTGATTAAAAACCAGCCCGACGGCAAGAGCGGTACGCTCAACTTTTGGATTTACAAGGGAACGACAGGTGTCAATCCCGAAGTCTGGTTGAGGCGATAGACGGCAGAACTTAGAACGACAAATAACGTAAAGGCCGAAAATATGATAGAAGACATCAAGATAGTTTCACTCCCCAAGGTGGAAGACGAAAGGGGAAATCTGTCCTACATCGAAGGACGGCAGCACATACCGTTCCGTCCGCAGAGGGCATACTGGATTTACGATGTGCCCGGGGGAGAGGTGCGCGGCAGTCACGCCTACCGGCGGGCTCAGGAATTCATCGTGGCCTTGAGCGGCAGTTTCGATGTGACGCTTGAGGACAAAGAGGGCAATCGCCGGCAGATTTCCCTGAACCGGTCGTATCACGGTGTTTATGTGCCGCCGCAGACTTGGCGTACCCTTGAGAACTTCTCGACCAATGCATTGGGGCTGATACTCAGTTCGACGAAATACGACGAAGAAGATTACGTGTGGGACAAGTCCCAATTGGAGACGTTGCCTCTGCCCGCAGTTGAGTATGAAGAAGAGCCGCAGCTGAACGAAGACAGTCGCCGGTGGACCGTTGATGACTGCAAGGTGGAGGAACTTCCTGCCGACACGGAATTGAGACGAGGGTATCTGACGGCAGTGAATGAAATGTCGGAACAACTGCCTTTCCCCGTCAAACGCGTCTTCTATATCTACGACATCCCTTCCGGCTCGATACGCGGCGCTCACGCCCACTACAAAGCCTGGCAGGCCATCGTGGCGGCGAGCAGCAGTTTCGAGGTCGTCTTGGACGACGGTGAGAAAACCCGGACATTTCGGCTGGATCGTCCCTATAGAATGCTCCTCGTGCCTCCCGGCATCTGGTGTCATCTGCATGACTTCGCGTCCGCATCGGTGGCCCTGGTGCTGACCTCCGAACCGTTCTCACCGGCCGACTACATCAGTTCGTGGCAGGAATTTCAGGACTATAAAAGACACCAAGGATGAGAGTAACACGTTACAGTCCGGCAGACCGCGAACGCTGGGATGCCTTTGTCAGGTCATCCAAGAACGGAACGTTCCTTTTCCTTCGGGGATATATGGACTACCACAGCGACCGCTTCACCGACCATTCGCTGCTGATATGGGACGATAGAGGCCGGCTGCTGGCTCTGATGCCCGGCAACGAGGAAGGGGAGGTTTGGTGGTCGCATCACGGCCTGTCGTACGGCGGACTGGTACTTCCTCTGGAAGTGAAAGCCGAGACGGTGCTCCATATAACGGAAGAAGTCCTTATATATTTAAAAGGAGTAGGCTTCCGCAGGCTCTACTATCGGCAGATGCCTTCGTGCTATCATCTCTATCCGGCTCAGGAGGACGACTATGCCCTTTGGCGCTGTGGAGCTGTCTTGGATGCCTGCAACATGAGCGCAGTGACCGACCTTCAGAGTCGTATTGTCCCACGCACGGAACGTCGCAGACGACGCGGATGGCAGAAGGCAGAGCGTATGGGCTATGAGGTGACCGAGATACAGAACCTCGCACGTTGTTGGCACATCATAGAGGACAACCTAAGGGAACGTTACGGAGCCAGACCGGCCCACACCTTGGAGGAGATGAAGCTGCTGAAGAGCCGGTTTCCCGACAACATCAGATGTTTTACGGCTGACAGGGACGGAGAAACACAAGCGTGCACCGTACTCTACTTTACACAGCAGACCGTCCACACCCAATACACCCACGCCACCCCGCAGGGTAAGGCCGACGGAGCTCAAGATTTGCTCTATCGTGCCGTGATAGACTACTGCCGGGAGGAGGGCTACCGCTACTTCGACTTCGGAACCTCGAACGAAGAGGGCGGACGCATCCTGAACGAAAATCTCATAGCCCAAAAGGAAGGCTTTGCGGCTCGAGGAATGGTTTACAGAATTTTCAAAATCGATTTGTGACATGATACAGTACTTGGATTTGAAGCAGGTTAATGCCCCTTACGAACAAAAGTTGAGGGAGGCAATCAGCGCGGTGATTGATTCCGGTTGGTATCTCTTCGGAAAGGAGGTCGAACAGTGGAGCCGCGACTGGAAATTCTATGTCGGAACAAAATATTGCGTGCCTGTCAGCAATGGGCTGGACGCACTTCGTCTGGTTTTGGAAGCCTGGATTGAGCTGGGTGTCATGAAAACAGGCGATGAGGTCATTGTGCCGGCCAATACTTACATAGCATCGATTTTGGCGGTGTCGGATGCCGGATTGATGCCCGTCTTTGTGGAACCCGATCCGGAGACCTTCCTCCTCACGGCGGACGGCGTTCGCAGAGCCATCGGCCCGAAAACGAAAGCCATTCTGCCCGTCCATCTCTACGGACAGACATGCGAGATGGAGGAAATCATGGAGGTGGCTCGCGAGAACAAACTCAAGGTGCTCGAAGATGCTGCCCAAAGCCACGGTTCTGTCTTGAAGATGAAGGACGGAAGCGTCAAGAAATCCGGCTCGTTGGGCGACGCGGGAGCCTTCTCGTTCTATCCGGGCAAGAATCTCGGAGCCTTGGGTGACGCAGGTGCCGTGTGCACTGACAACAAAAGCCTCGCCATCACAGTGTCACAGCTGGCCAACTACGGCTCGTCGCGTAAATATGTGCATATCTTCAAGGGAGACAACTGCCGCATGGATGAAATGCAGGCAGCCTGTCTGCGCGTCAAGTTGGATGACCTGGACCGCATCAACCGGCGGCGCAAAGCCATTGCCGGACGCTATCTCAGAGAAATACGAAATCCCGAGATAACACTGCCTGTATGCCGGACGGATTCGGTGTGGCACATTTTCCCCGTTCTCTGTGCCAAACGCGATGCCCTCCAGGAGCATCTGCGTACCCACGGAGTGATGACCCAGATTCATTATCCCATCCCGCCCCATCACCAGGCCGCATACCGCGAGTTGCAAGAACTTCGTCTTCCCGTCACCGAGAAGATAGCATGCGAGGAACTTTCGCTTCCCTGCAATCAGTGTATGAGTGAGGATGAAGTGACGCATGTAATACAGACAGTCAATCAGTTTTGAAACTTGAAACTTGAAACTTGAAACTTGAAACCTGAAACTTGTCCCCCTTTTCGTCCCCGTTTTCGTCCCCGTTTTCGTCCCCGTTTTCGTCCCCGTTAATAATAACTTGAAACTTGAATGGCATCGGACTCCAGTTATAGCTCCATAGCGAAAAACATCACCGTCTTCGGGGGTGTGGAAGCGCTGTCGGTTGCGGGTAATCTGATTCGCAACAAATTGGTTGCGATGTGGATAGGCACTGCCGGCATCGGATTGAGCTATCTGTATTGGACTCTGGCTACGTTCTTTTCCAACCTTTCGAGTTTAGGACTCGGCACCAGCGGCGTGAAGACCCTTTCGGAAGCTTTTGCATCGGACGACAAGGCACGGCTGAGCGATGCCATTGCCCGTCTCAGGACGATGGGACTGTGGACCGCAGCCGTTGGAGCTGTTCTCACAGTCGTTCTGGCCCCGCTTTATGCCCGACTGTCTCATTTCGAAGGCATCCCGACATTCGCATGGGTCGCTTTTATGGTGATTGCCACGATTATTGTCGGCATCGAAATGGCTGTGATGAAAGCCTGTCGGGCAACGAAGCGTATCGCTCTCTCCTCGACCCTCGTGGCTCTCTGCACGGTTCTCATTCCCGCTCCCTTCTACTATTTCTGGCGAATGGATGGTATCATTTGGGCGCTGGTTGTCTCGCAGGCGGTCAATATGTGTCAGACGCTATGGTTCGGTCATCGCACAGAACCCTATCGTCTGGTGAAGAACGAGACCTTGCAGCAGATTTTCCGAACTCTCCGTCCCACCATTTTGCTCGGTGTGGCTTTCATTGCCTCGGGCATCATCTCATCGGGCGTTGAGTTGGCCATACAGTCCTACTTCACGACTTTTGCCACTCTGTCGGTGTTGGGACTCTATCGGGCCGGCTTCCAATTGAGCATATCTTACACGGGAATGATTTTTACGGCTGTGAATGCCGATTATTATCCCCGGTTGTGCTCCGTGAACGGGAATGTGAAGGAACGCAATATTCTGGTGAGGAGACAGGCAAGAGTTCAATTCGTCTTTGCGCTTGCAGTGATGATACTCTTCGAAATACTGGTTCCCTGGTTGCTGCCGCTGTTCTTCAGCAGCGAGTTTGTACCGGTCATTCCGATGGCCCGGTGGGCGATGCTCTCTGTACTGCCCAGAGCAATGAGTTTGCCGCTGAGTTTCCTTCCCTTGGCGTTGGGCAAATCGACCCATTATCTGCTGTTGGAATCATTCTCCTGGGTGATGCTCGGCGGCTGCGTGGTGGCCGGCTACGAACTGGGCGGGCTGGAGGGAACAGGCATTGCCATTCTGCTCTCGCAGCTGACCGAACTGCTGATTCTCTTCCTTTTCTGCCGTATCAAATACGGATTTGCGTTGCGCGATTAATCTGACTTGAAACTTGTCCCCGTTTTCGTCCCCTTTAATAATAACATAGAACAATGAAAAGACATTTTTTACTCCTTCTCGGCCTCATGCTGGTCAGCAGCCTGAGTGCGGCGATTAAGATTGACTTCAACCGTCCGGGAACCAACGAATCTCAGTGTAATGAGACCAATTACAATCCCTGGGCGATAGGAGAGGTGCCCTCAGACACCAAAACCATCGACGGGGTCTCCATCACCGTCAGGACGGCCGACGGCTCGAATCTCATGTCCAACTGGTACAAGAACGGTACACAGAACAAACCGGGAAAACTGGTCAACGACGGTGTCACCACCAAGGATGAAGGCATAGCCATTGAGGTGGAAATCACCGGACTGGAACCCGGTGCCTACGGCATTCAGACCTACAACAACGCGTGGGAAGCTGAAAGTTTTGTCTTTCCGCAGGTACTTTTCGAACTGAACGGAACCGTTGTATATGATGCCGTGACCGTTTCGAATCGCGTAGCTACCACCGACGAGGCCACCTGTATGTTTTTCCAGGTCAACGTTGCTTCCGCCACGCAGGCTACGGTGCTGCGCATGACACCCGTTAACGGCGACAAGAACGGCAACCTCTACAACCGCGTCTTCCTCAATGCCCTGGAGATTGGTGTGGGCAATGCTGCCGAACAACCCAAAGCCGTCGTCCCCTCAGACAACGACCTCCACTACAACTGCGACGGGGGAGAGACCCTGTTTGCGTGGATGCCCACAGTGGACGGTGCGAACTTCGATTTGTACATGGGTTCAGATTCGTCGGAGGTGGCCGCTCTCGGCATCGCTCCCGTTTGGCAGGGCACCGACACGACTGTCCTGTTGAACGCCACGCTCAACTCCTTCACCGACTATTATTGGATTGTAGTGCAGCACGGTGCGGACGGAAATTCCGTTCAGAGTCCCGTTTGGCATTTCCGTCCCCGTCGTGACGCTTTCCGCGGGGCCGAAGGATACGGACGTTATGCATTGGGTGGACGCGGAGGTAAGGTGGTTCATGTCACCAACCTGAATGACAGCGGCGAAGGTTCTTTCCGTGAAGCACTCACCAACGACATCGGCCCACGCACCATTGTATTCGATGTTTCCGGCGTGATTGAACTCCAGTCTCGCCTGACCCAATCCGGACGCTATGTGACAGTGGCCGGACAGACTGCACCCGGCAATGGCATCTGCTTCAAGGCGGCTCCTCTCGGCATTGGCTCCGAATCCCAGTGGCGTTTCGTACGTATGCGTTTGGGTGGCGGGAAAACCTACGACGGAATCGGCATGGCAGGCGCCAACTTCTCAATTCTCGACCACGCGTCCATCTCATGGACCATCGACGAGGCTTTCTCCTCTCGCGGAGCGCAGAATATCTCGCTCCAGCGCACCCTCATTTCCGAGGCTCTCAATGCCGCCGGTCATGAGAACTATACTTACGGCACGAAACACGGATACGCAGGCTCCGTGGGCGGTGATGTGGGGTCGCTCCACCACAACCTGCTGGCCCATTGCTACGGACGCAATTGGTCACTTGCCGGCGGCTTGGACGGCGACGGGTACTATTCCGGCAGAATGGATATCTTCAACACAGTTGTCTATAACTACGGCCACCGGGCCACCGACGGCGGTGCGATGGAAGTCAACTTCGTGGGGAATTACTACAAGTTGGGACCCTCGACCGACATCGACTTTATGCTCAATGCCCAACTCGAAGGCGCAGGCAAGGGCTATCAGGCCTATTATTACCACAATAATATTAAGGCAAGCCAGAAAGGAACCTTGATATACAACGGAACCGATGACACTCAGGGTCGTAAATACACCCTCTCCGGCGGACAGAAACTCGATTGGGACGTTTGGGTGAATGAGCCTTGGTTCGATTCGCAGGCTGACGTCGAGTCGGCTGCCGATGCCTGGAAGGATGTCCTGAGCGACGTGGGCTGCACAATGCCCGTACCCGACAATCACGACCAACGTGTGATAGAAGAAACGCTCCTCGGAACCTATAAATACAAAGGCTCCTACACCAATCTCGCAGGTATGCCGGACAAAGCCGCCGACTCCGACAGCATAGAGACGTATGCTTTCTACGTTCAGGAGACACGTCCTGCGGATTTCGATACCGACGGTGACGGTCTGCCCAACTGGTGGGAGGAAATGATTGGAACTTCTGTTCTTTCGCCCTCTGGCGATTTCTCTGACTCCAATGCCGATGCCGACGGTGACGGATGGTCCAATCTCGAGGATTATCTCGACTACATGGCGATGCCCCACAGCGAGGTGCCTTACGATACTGTTGTCTCCTTCAATGTCAAGACGCTGGCTTCCAACTATGTCGCTCCCCGAATCCTTTCGCTCAGCTTCGACCGCGAGAGTGGATTCAATGCCGAAATCAAGAACGACACGCTTGCTGTCGTCTCCGTTCCCGCAGGCCGGAAAGGTTATGCCTTCCTGACCGTTGCCGGACAGGATGCCGATGGCTCGGCCTTCAAACGGCTGGTCGCCGTAGCCGCCCTTGACCGAAATTACGCCCAAGGCATTACGGCAGTGGAGGCTGAGACGACCGGTGATGGAACGGACGGCATTTGGGATGCTTCCGGCCGCCGGATTTCCGGTTCGACATCGCAGACTGCCCTCCGTCCCGGTCTTTATATGATAAAGAAAGGGGATACTGTGCAGAAAGTGCTGAAGAAGTAAAACTGCATAAAACTTGTATAAGACCTTGCCCCCGTGGGCAAGGTTTTTTGTTTTATTCACCTTTTGTTGGTCGGTAATTTGTCGTCTTCAGTTACGATTTGCCACCTTTAAGTGCTAAAAAATGCAATAAAACGAAGATTTTCGCGATTCAAGTTTGTAAAATAAAAATAAATCCCTATATTTGCAACTTGAATAGCCCGATTTTATGCATAAACATAAAGCGGGTTGGGAGACCAACAACGAAATAATAACAAAACTATATATTCTGACTTCGATATGAAAATTCAGTTGCGTAGCGCGCAGACCACCGAAGGTCGTCGTATGGCCGGAGCCCGTGCTCTATGGGTGGCCAACGGAATGAAGCGCGAACAGTTTGGCAAGCCTATCATTGCCATTGTCAATTCTTTTACTCAGTTTGTTCCCGGTCATACACATCTGCATGACGTGGGACAAATCGTGAAAGCCGAAATAGAAAAGCTGGGTTGCTATGCAGCCGAATTCAATACCATCGCCATCGATGACGGCATCGCCATGGGCCACGACGGTATGCTCTATTCGCTCCCTTCGCGCGACATCATCGCCGACTCGGTTGAGTATATGGTCAATGCCCACAAGGCAGATGCCATGGTCTGCATCTCCAACTGCGACAAAGTCACACCCGGTATGCTGATGGCTGCCATGCGATTGAACATTCCCGCCGTCTTCGTTTCGGGCGGTCCGATGGAAGCCGGTCGCTGGAACGGACAGAATGCCGACTTGATTACGACTATGATTGCGGGTGCCGACAAGAGTGTGTCCGACCAAGAGCTCGACGAGATAGAGCATTGTGCCTGTCCCGGTTGCGGTTCGTGCTCGGGTATGTTCACCGCCAACTCGATGAACTCCCTCACCGAGGCCATCGGTCTCTCTCTGCCCGGCAACGGTTCCATTCTCGCTACCCATGTCAATCGCGTCCGTCTCTTCAAGGAGGCTGCTGCGCTCATAGTCAAGAATGCCCTCAAGTATTACGAAGAAGGCGATGAGAGTGTCCTGCCCCGTAGCATTGCCACTCGCGACGCTTTCCTCAATGCCATGACTCTCGACATTGCAATGGGCGGTTCTACCAATACAGTTCTCCATCTGCTCGCCGTAGCGCAGGAGGCCGGTGTTGATTTCAAGATGCAGGACATCGACATGCTTTCGCGCAAAGTGCCCTGCCTCTGCAAGCTGGCACCCAACACCCAGCAGTATTCTGTTCAGGAATGCAACCGCGCCGGCGGCATTCTCGGCATCATCGGCGAGTTGGCCAAAGGCGGACTCATCAAGGAAGATTTGATACGAGTCAACGGCCACACTTTGGGCGAGGACATTGAGAAATACGATATCCTCAAGGAGAATATCGACCCCGAGGCATCGAGAATCTACCATTCTGCCCCCGGACGTAAGTTCTCCACCCAAATGGGCTCGCAGGACGCTCAGTGGGAGACGCTCGACACAGACCGTGAGAACGGCTGCATCCGTTCCATTGAACACGCTTACACCCGTGAAGGCGGTATGGCTATTCTCTTCGGCAACATCGCTCAGGACGGCTGTGTCGTCAAGACCGCCGGTGTAGATCCCTCCATTTGGCATTTCGAAGGTCCCGCTGTGGTCTTCGATTCTCAGGAAGATGCCTGCGACGGTATCCTCCAAGGCAAGGTCAAGAGCGGCGATGTCGTCGTCATTACCCACGAGGGTCCCAAGGGCGGTCCCGGTATGCAGGAAATGCTCTATCCCACGTCCTATATCAAGTCCATGCATCTCGGCAAAGAGTGTGCTTTGATTACCGACGGACGTTTCTCCGGCGGTACATCGGGACTCTCCATCGGACATATTTCTCCCGAGGCTGCCTCCGGAGGCAATATCGGGAAAATCAAGGACGGCGACATCATTGTCATCGACATTCCTTCCCGTTCCATCAATGTAAAACTCAGTGACGAGGAACTTGCTTCACGTCCCCAGCAACCCTTGCGCCGCAAGCGTGTCGTTTCGAAAGCGCTCCGTGCATACGCCCAGAGCGTAGCTTCCGCCGACAAGGGCGGTGTCAGAATCATTCTCTGAAACTTGAAACTTGTCCCCGTTTTCGTCCCCGTTAATAATATGTTAGGTTCAGAAATTCTCTTTCAGTGTCTCAAGGCTGAAGGTACAAAGAAAATATTCGGTTATCCGGGCGGTGCCATCATGCCCGTCTTCGACGCTCTCTACGATCATGACGACGACTTCGATACCGTGCTCGTCCGTCATGAACAAGGAGCCATCCATGCAGCTCAGGGCTATGCCCGTGTGAGCGGTGAGGTCGGCGTTGTGATTGTCACTTCCGGTCCGGGAGCCACCAACGTCATCACCGGCATTGCCGATGCCAATATCGACTCGACACCCCTCGTTGTCATCACCGGTCAGGTGGGCACAGGTGCGCTCGGTACGGATGCTTTCCAGGAGACCGACTTCATCGGCATGACGCTTCCCATCACGAAGTGGAACTACCAAATCAACCGTCCCGAGGACATCGAGTGGGCCGTTGCCCGTGCTTTCTATTTGGCCAAAAGCGGACGTCCCGGTCCGGTTGTGCTCGATTTCCCCAAGAACGCCCAGACCCACGAGGCGGAGTTCACCGACTACAAACCCTGCAACTTCATCCGTTCTTACCAGCCCGTTCCGGCTGTCGATCCCGACCGCGTATGGGAGGCTGTCAATCTTATCAATACTTCACAGCGTCCTTTCATTATCGGCGGTCAGGGCATCATCCTCGGTCACGCCGAGAAAGAGTTCCGCGAGTTTGTCGAGAAGACGGGCGCTCCCTTCGGCACCACGTTGCTCGGTCTTTCGGCTGTTCCATCCGACATGCCCCACTATTTGGGTATGATAGGCATGCACGGTTCAGTTGTTTCCAACAAACTCCAGCAGCAGGCCGACCTGATTGTGGTCATCGGCTGCCGTTTGGCCGACCGTGTGACGGGTCCTGTCAATCAGTATGCTCCTTTGGCCAAGATTATCCACATCGACATCGATGCCTCCGAGTTGGGCAAGAATGTCAAGACCGATGTGGCTATCTGCGGCGACTGCAAGGAGGTCCTCTCCAAGATGTTGCCCCACATTTACAAGAACGACTTCCAATCCTGGATTCACGGGTTCGATTTCTATCAGGATGTCGAGAACCGTAAGGTCATCGACCCCGAGGTGCATCCTTCGGAAGGTCCGCTCCACATGGGTGAGGTCATCGACAAGGTGGCTGAGGTTTCCGGCGGCGATGCCATTGTGGTCACCGATGTTGGCCAAAACCAGATGTTGGCCGCACGCTATGCGAAGTTCAACGGTACCACCCGTTCGTTCATTTCGTCGGGCGGATTGGGCACGATGGGCTTCTGTCTGCCTGCTGCCATCGGTGCCAAGATTGCGGCACCCCAGCGTCAGGTGGTGGCTTTCGTAGGCGACGGAGGCATCCAGATGACCATCGAGGAACTCGGTACCATCATGCAGGAAGGCACAGCCGTCAAGATTGTGATTTTCGACAATACTTGGTTGGGCAACGTGCGCCAGTGGCAGGAACTTTTCTTCGCCAAGCGCTACAGCTACACCAAGATGTTGTCGCCCGACTATCTCAAGTTAGCCGAAGCTTACGGCATCCGGGCCCGTCGCATCACACAGCGTGACGAGGTAGATGCTGCCGTACGTGAAATGTATGCTGCAGAGGGTCCCTTCATTCTCCACGTTTGTGTCGAAGAGGATTCTATGGTTTACCCGATGGTACCTCCCGGACAGCCCATCGACCACATTTTGTTGAACCGCTCAGAGAAGATATAATATATGGAAATAAAAGATAAAAAAACGGCTGATTTTCCGCTTTGGACGCTCACCGTCTTCACGGAGAACAACGTGGGTCTGCTCAACCAGATTGCGATTATCTTCACACGTCGCAACATCAACATTTGGTCGCTCTCCGTTTCGTCTTCGTCGATTGAAGGTGTCCACAAGTTCACAATTACATGCCATACCACCGAAGACATGATTCGCAAGATTGTGCTCCAGATTGAGAAGCGCATCGATGTAATCAAAGCCTTCTACTACAGCGACGATGAAATCATCTATCAGGAGATTGCGCTCTATAAGGTGCCCACCGACGCTCTGCTCAACGACATCAACTTCGAGCAGCTCATTCGCAAGTACAATTGTCGCATTCTCGAAATCAATTCGACGTTTGCCGTGCTCGAAAAGACCGGCCATTGCGACGAGACCATTGCTCTCTACAACGACCTCGAGCGCTACGGAGTGCTCCAATACGTCCGTTCCGGTCGCGTCAGCGTCACCAAATCCACCCGCGAACAGGTGTCCGTTTTCCTCGAAGAACAGGAGCTGCGTCGCCGGGAAATCGAACAGAAGATTGAATCCAAATAATTATCAACCCATAAAATACAAAACTAAATGGCTAAAATGAATTTTGGCGGAGTCATCGAAGAAGTGATGACCCGCGAGGAGTTCCCCCTCGAAAAGGCTCGCGAGATTCTCAAGGACGAGACTCTCGCTGTTATCGGTTACGGCGTACAGGGCCCCGGCCAGTCGCTGAACCTTCGTGACAACGGTTTCAACGTTATCGTTGGCCAGCGTCCAGGAAAAACTTACGATAAGGCCGTGAGCGACGGTTGGAAGCCCGGTGAGACTCTCTTCTCTATCGAAGAGGCTTGCGAGAAAGGCACCATCATCATGTGCTTGCTCTCTGATGCTGCTGTCATCGAAGTGTGGCCCACCATCAAGAAGCACCTCACTGCCGGCAAGGCTCTCTATTTCTCCCACGGTTTCGCCATTACCTGGAATGACCGTACGGGTGTTGTTCCCCCCAAAGATATCGACGTCATCATGGTTGCTCCCAAGGGTTCCGGTACATCGCTCCGCACGATGTTCCTTCAGGGTCGCGGTTTGAACTCTTCATACGCTATCTATCAGGATGCTACGGGCAAGGCTTTCGACCGCACGCTTGCCGTCGGCATCGGTATCGGTTCGGGCTACCTCTTCGAGACCACATTCCAGCGTGAAGCCACCTCTGACCTCACCGGCGAACGCGGTTCGCTCATGGGTGCCATCCAGGGCTTGCTTTCTGCCCAGTATGAAGTGCTCCGCGAGAACGGCCACACACCCTCTGAGGCTTTCAACGAGACCGTTGAGGAACTTACGCAGTCGCTCATGCCCCTCTTCGCCGAGAAAGGTATGGACTGGATGTACGCCAACTGTTCGACCACTGCCCAGCGCGGTGCTCTCGACTGGAAGGGTCCCTTCCACGATGCTATCAAGCCCGTCGTTCAGCGTCTCTATGAGAGCGTGAAGTCCGGCAACGAAGCTCAGATTTCCATGGATTCCAACAACCAGCCCGGCTACCGCGAGAAGCTCAACGCCGAGCTTAAGGAGCTCCACGATTCTGAAATGTGGCGCACCGGTGAGGTGGTTCGTAAGCTCCGCCCCGAGAACAATTAATCCTTTGGAGTGCGAAGTCTCCCGTTCAGGGGGAATTTCCTTCCACATCAAAAAAATCAGCCGCAGGCCTTTCGGTCTGCGGCTTTGGTATGTCTCCATCCATACAAACAGGGAAATCCATAAGTAAATCCAAGATGGGAAAAAGGGTAAATCGGCCCAGTTGCAAAAGTCCGTGTTAAACCTCCGCCAACCGCTGGACGGGACGAACGGAG
>CALBPV010000028.1 GCA_937899265.1 uncultured Bacteroidales bacterium | reverse complement strand
AATTCTCCTACAGCTATACTGAGGCTCTCCGCGGATTCGACTATGCCAAGGTTACTATGCCCATTACTGTGAAAGTGGGTGTTAATTTGAATTTCTAAGATGAAAGCTGTAAATATTTAAAGTATTATGAAGAAAGTTATTTTATATTTTTCCCTGGTACTCGGTCTTTCACTTGGAATGACCAGTTGCGATGACTTCTTCCAAACCGACCCCGACAATATTATGAACGACGAGGACTATATGAAAGAAGAGGCAGATATGTATCGCGGCTATTTGGGCATTCAAACCAGAATGCAAGAAGTAGGCGATCAGGCCATTTGGCTCACCGATTTGCGTAGCGCATTCTTGCAATCGACCAATAACGCTCCGGTCTCCCTGCAGAACATCAACAACTACTCCCCCACCGACGGCAACGAATACGCCGACCCCACGGGATACTATGCTGTAGTCGTGGCCTGCAACGATTTCATTGTCAAGGTGGACGAATTCTATCGCGATACAAAAGGCGCAATGTCTGATTCGGCAAAAGTGCATATCCCCCGATTGGTTTCCAGCGCTTTGCGATACAAAGTCTGGGCCTACATGATGCTGGGTAAAATTTATGGCGAAGCTTATTATTTCGATACGAATGTGACCGAACTGACAAGCTTGAAAGGTTCTGATTTCCAATATATGACAATGAAGGATTTGAGTGCCAAGTTGGTTGACTTGCTCAATAACGGAATCTATTGCTGTGGGCAGCAAATACCGGCTGACCTCACTATGGATTGGACTTATTGGGTGAATCCGGTAACCCCCAACGAGGCCTATGATTATTGGAAATATATGTCAATAGACTACAGCTGTCTGAAAGCCGAGTGCCTGTCTTGGAAAGCATCCTATACAGATGCTTACAGTGATTGGTATGAGCTCCGCGAACTGACTCTCAACGCTTTGGCCTATGCCCCCTTGGTCTATACAGCAGATGACGGAACGCAGCGTTGGAAATATTATATGTGCTCGAAGCAGACGATGATGAATTACTCGGAGATATTCTACAGCGAAAAAGTCGGTTGGGAACCTCACTTGGTATCTGCCATTTTTTACGATTACGAGAATAAGCAGACTAATCGTCTGGTGCAATATTTATGTCCGGCTTATCCTGATGATGGGTTCTATGCCAAGCCTTCTGCATACGCATTGAACGGCATGTATGCCAATTCCGATATCCGCGGCAAAGACCAGAGATTTCTCATTACCACCATCAATGGTGAAGCCGCTGTGACAAAGTACTACTATTCCCGCTTGGTCACAAGCAACAACGGTTATCTCCGTTCCAAACTTTACGAAATTGAACCGGCCATTTTGCTCTACCGGGGCTTTGAACTGCACTATTATTTGGCAGAGGCCGAAAACCATCTCGGGCATTGGGATGTGGCACGTTCTCTGCTCAATAACGGCATTGCCGGGCGTTTCCCGGAAGTAATAACCAGCAATAACGGTGCTGAATATTATGCCGAAACCTATTTCCCGAAGGATACGCTTGACAACCTGCCTGTTTGGGATTCTCGCTACGGATATTTCTTCGCGGGAGACTTTACAAATTCATATCCGAATATCGGATTGGTAGGTTGCTTGGGCGGTGCCGAGTATGATCTTCCAACCATTGGGGATGATGCATCTGAGACCGAAAAACGCACATTTGCGTACGACCAGAATCGTATGAAAGCTTACGATTTGGCATTGGCCGAGGAATTCCAAAAGGAATTTACAGCCGAAGGTAAAGCATATTCCTACATTGTGAAGATGGCCGAACGCTACAAGGATGCCGACATAGTCTATAATCTTGTGAAACCCAAATATGAAGGAACAGCGTATCAGGCTCAGGTAAAATCTTCACTTGAACAAAGTGTTTTCATAAAATGGACGCTTGAATAACCCAAAAATGTGGAAATTTCTAAAAAAGGGAGGTAATTTTTACCCTCAAACCCAAATTGCTCTCCCTTTTTTGGGATTTTTCCAAAAAAACAGTTATCTTTGCACCAGATTATTGTCTCATTCGAGATTTCACTCAGATATTTTAATTTCTTTTTTTTCTATATTAATTATTAATCCAAAAAATTAACAACATGAAGAAAATCTTTACTCTTTTGTTTGCCGGGACAGCTTTGCTGACCGCAACAACAGCCTTGGCTGAAACCAAAACAGTCAGCAATAAAGCAGACTTTATTTCAGCTTTCGGTGCAAACACCGACACGATTTTCATTACCACAGACATCGCTGCCGGATCATTTAACCAAACAAGTACTTGGCCCACTGCCGGAAATATCCACATCATCGGTGTAGAGAAGGAAGACGGTACACTTCCTTTGTTTACAATGCGCGGCAATAAGCAGCCCAAGCATGAGGAGTATATTTCTCTGCACTTCGAAAACCTCCAATTGATGGGAGAAGGCAATAATTACTTCCTCTACTATAATGACGCTGACGAGCACAATTACGACACTCTTGAGTTCAAGAACTGCGAAATTCACGGTACTTCACGTGCATTCATTCGTTTCGCGGCATCAGCTCGTGAGAAAGATGGCGAGACCATTACAGCTGCAGGTACCATCAAGAGTTTCATCATGACAGGATGTACATACCACGACGGTTATCTCGACTCCAACGCAATGCCTATTCTCTATTTCGGTACAATGGTGGAAAGTATGGATATTGAGAACAATCTCTTCTACGATATGGGTTATGTGAACAGCCTTGTGGGTTACAATTATCTGAATGGAAACACCGCCATCGACTTGGATTTCACGTTCAAGAACAATACGGTAATCGGCGGCACTATGAAGAATGCCATGCTCGGCTTTGGCTCTTACGTTGGCCAGAATTCCACTTTCACCATCCAGAACAACTTCTTCCTGAATCCGAATTGGAAGGATACCTACAACAATCCTTCTATTACGGATGAAGTTTTGGCGGAGAATCCTGACACTTTGAACACCATAGTGGGTAATTATATAGCCAATATTACCTATGGTTTGATTGATTTCGACAGCAACGTCCTCTTCGGCAACCGTGCTGCTAAAAATACAACTTCTACTGATGCAGAGACCGGTGAGATATATGGAGAGTGGTCTGATATCTCTTCCGGCACTCAGTACTACACTATGGAGGACGTTGAATTCGGTTGGGATAAGTTCACCGATGCTAAGGGTGGTCTCTTTGGTATTTGGAAACAGGAGAAGGTATATACCGCCGGTAAAGATGGCGAACCCATCGGATGTATTGATCTCTATACAGATGAGCACCAGACCACAACTACTGTTACTGTTTCTGTCGAAGGTTCCAAGTCTGCTAAGGTTACCATTACTCCCAATAAGGCCAAATATCTTTCAGGAGAAGTGGTAACTCTCAGCGTTGACCTTAAGAATACGAACTATCGTCAGTTCAACACCTTCAAGCATTGGGAGGATGGCAGCACAGCCCTCACACGCACTGTCACCCTCGGTGCTGAAAATAACTTTGTTGCCACTGTTGAAGCTCTTCCTGTACTCTCTGCTTTCACCTTCGCAGGTGTGTCGGGTAATGCCAACGCATCATATAAAGCTGATATCTATGACGATGAAGCATATCAGGCCACTGCTTACGAACTTGTATATGACACGGTCGGCTATGTTGATAATCTGATAGCTCCTCCCTTCACCCAGCATGCTACAACTGAAGACGGCTATGCTGTCATTCAGGCTCGTCCCAATAAGTTCGGCGAAGATGACGTTAATGCTCAAATGGGTGTCATCTCCCGCCACACTCCTGCTTCCGTGGTAACCTTGGGCGAGCAGGAACCCCATGCCGTGGTTGTCGAATTCTCAACCAAGGATCAATCCGGCATAGCATTCTCCTGCTTCGTTGGTTCCGACAATTATGCTTGCAAGACCCAAAACCTTTATTGGAGCCTTAATGGTACTGAATGGACCAAGTTTGCATCTGTTGAGCTTACTGAACGTGCTGCTACATTTGAAAAGGGCGAAGGTCAGCTCTTCGGCTGGGAGGAACTCAAGGGAGATCTTCCCGCAGAGGTCAACAACCAGGAGAAAGTTTACGTCAAGGTTGTAGGTGATATGGCTGGCGAGAAGGCTTGGAACACAGTTAATGGAGAAATTGTTCCCTACGGCGGTGTCACTCATAACGAATCAACAAATAAAGATGAATGGATTGGCAGCGATTTGTTCGAGTATGTTGGCAATATCCTGATTACTGCTTCCAGCCTCAACGGCATCAAGGCCATCCCAGTCGATACCAAGCCCGCCCTTGTTGAAGACAATGC
>CALBPV010000027.1 GCA_937899265.1 uncultured Bacteroidales bacterium | reverse complement strand
AAGGTCTAAGGTCTAAGGTCTAAGGTCTAAGGTCTAAGGTCAAAGGTCAAAGGTCAAAGGTCTAAGGTCAAAGGTCTAAAGTCAAAGGTCAAAGGAGCTCACCCATGACCATTAACCGTTAACCGTTAACTATTAACCATTAACCGTTAACCATTAACCATTAACCATTAACCATTAACCGTTAACCATTAACCATTAACCGTTAACCATTAACCATTAACCATTAACCATGAACCATGAACCGAATCAAGGTTCAAGGTTCAAATGAGATGCGAAATATGAAACAAATATTTTTACTGTTGACAGCGGCGCTCTTGTTGGGCGCATGCAACACCAAGAAAACTGCCGAACAGACCGAAGAAGCCCTCCGGTACGTAACGGTCAAAAACGGCGAATTCTATCTGGGCGACAAACCCTACAGATTTGTAGGAACGAATTTTTGGTACGGCCCCATCCTTGCCTCTGAGGGCAGGGGAGGAGATACCCTGAGACTGAAACGTGAATTGGACACCATGCAGGAACTGGGCATCGATAACCTTCGCGTTCTCGTGGGCGGCGACGGCAGGGACCATCTGCCGAGCCACATCTCGCCCGTCCTTCAGACGGCTCCCGGCGTTTACAACGACACCTTGTTGAGAGGTTTGGACCGTTTCCTTTATGAACTTGAAAAACGCAACATGCGCTGTGTGCTTTATCTCAACAATGCCTGGGAGTGGAGCGGCGGCTACGGTAGCTATCTCGAATGGGCAGGTGCCGGACAGGCTCCCATCCCCAGCGTGGACGGTTGGCCCGCCTACATGAGTTATGTACAGCAGTTCCTCCAGAACGAAGAAGCCATGACGATGAGTTTGCAGCATGTGCAGAACATCGTGTTGCGGAAAAATACAATCACGGGCAAGGAATACAAATTCAGCCCCGCCATCATGTCATGGCAGATAGCCAACGAGCCCCGCGCTTTCAGCGAGGAGAACAAACCGCGGCTGAAGGAGTTTATCTCCAAAACCGCCAAACTGATTCATACGCTCGACCGCCAGCATCTCGTTTCGACGGGTACGGAAGGTATGCATGGCTGTGAAGAGGATTTGGAGCTGTTCACCGAAATTCACGCTCTCCCGGAGATTGATTATGCCAACATCCATATCTGGCCCTACAATTGGGGATGGATTACGAAGGACAATGTGGCCGAAAACGTAGATTCCGCCTGTTGGAAAACGGCCGAGTATATCAACCTGCATTATGCCCAGATGTATGCCCTCGGCAAACCCATCACGCTCGAAGAATTCGGCTATCCCCGCGACGGCTTCTCCTTCACACCCGGGTCTCCGGCTACGGGACGTGAGAAATATTATAAATATGTGTTCGACATCGTGGTCAACTCCAATAAGATTGCAGGTTGCAATTTCTGGGGGTGGGCTGGTTATGCCCAACCTCGGCACATCGCTTGGCAGGAGGGTGACGACTACACGGGCGACCCCGCACAGGAAGAACAAGGCCTCAATTCTGTCTTTATGGCCGACAAGAGTGTGCTGAATGTTGTCAAGCAGGCCAATGAAACTTTGAAACAAAAATAAACGTACAATAATGAAACAACTTTTGATTCTTTCCCTCCCGCTTCTTTTCCTGGCTCCCGGAGCCAAGGCAGAGGTGAATTGTCATGTACATCAGTTGAGCGGTTGGTGGTGGACTGCGCCCGAAGTGCCCGAAATAGAAGTTTGCGTCGAGAACACGGGCAGCGAGGCCGTGACGAGTGTCGTGACACTGGACGTTGAGACAGATACGCATGTGGCTTATCAGAGTTTCCGCCAACAGGCCGACATCGGAGCCGGGGACAGTGCAACGGTGACGTTCTTTTTTCACTGCGCTCCCGGTTTCTATACCTGCTACCTGAAGAGGGACAACCAGCCTGTCGATACATTTAATATAGGCTTCGAACCCGAAAATATTGTGTCGTTGCCCGATGCACAACCCGACTTCGGTCCTTTTTGGGACTATGCCCTCCACGAGTTGAGTCTCGTCGAGGGGCAGTTTGAGATGACCGAGGACACCGAAAAGAGCAACAAGACCGGACGTGTCTATGTGGTCAAGATGCGCTCGCTGGGCAACGAGGAGATTCAGGGCTACCTGACCATTCCCCGCAATGCATCGAAAAAGAACCGCTATCCCGTCCTCGTCCATTATATGGGCTACGGCTCGGAACCCTGGTATCCGCATCCCGACTCCAATCCCGATATGATAGAGTTTGTGCTCAGCTCCCGAGGTCAGGGTCTCTGCCAACCGACCAACAAATACGGCGATTGGGTGGTGGCCGGATTCGGCAACAAGGACGAGTACTATTATCGCGGCGCTTTCATGGATTGCATCCGTGCGCTCGACTTCATCGAACAGCTTCCCGAGGCCGACACCGACAATATCTTTGCAGAGGGAGGCAGTCAGGGCGGAGCATTCACTTTTGCAGCCTGTGCGCTCGACCCGAAGAAGAGAATCCGTGCAGCGGCTCCGTGGATTCCTTTCTTGAGTGATTATCCCGACTATTTCAAGATTGTGTCTTGGCCCGGCGTTCCGTTGCAGACCGAGCAGAAAAAGCAATGGATGAGCGACAAGGACTTTTATGCTTTCTTGTCCTACTTTGACATAAAGAATCACGCCCGCAATGTGACTTGTCCCATCTTGATGGGCATCGGGTTGCAGGATCCGACGTGTCCTCCGCACACCAACTTTTCTGGGTACAACTTGTTGCGCGTTCCGAAGAGTTTTGTGATTTATACGAACTGCGGCCACGATACGCAGCATCCCGATTGGGACAACCGTCAGAAAGAGTTTTTCCGTCAGAACTTGAAAAACATTTCACGCAAGTGACATTGTTTTTCACACAAAAGTGCACTTTTTCCGGACAAATGAACCGAAAAAAGAGTTAAAATCGGCAATATTTTAACTTTAAAATGCTAAAGTGTTGAGGAAAGGTAAAAAAATATTAGGTTTAGTGAAAAAATAGTATCATCTTTGCAGCGGTGATTTGTTATCTGAAACTCGCAAATTACCTGTTTAAAATATAATATCCCATAATAATTCTTTAATTTCTAACACATCAATTTTATCCCTCCATGCTTATGAAAGCGAATTTGTTAAACTGGAAGGTTTGCATGCTTTGCCTGATGGCCTATTTGGGCATCAGCGCAGCGCAGGCACAGGTTATCGTTACAGGTAACGTCCAGGATGTGACGGGTGAACCTCTCACCGGTGTCACAGTGCAAGAAATGGGAGCCACAGGCGGAACGATTACCGACATCGACGGCAATTATTCACTGAACGTGAAGAATCCGCAGGCTACCTTAGTGTTCAGGTACACCGGTATGGCTACCCAAGAGATTAAACTTGCCGGTCGCAAGAAAGTAGATGTAACCCTCAAGGAAGACTTGGCCAATCTCGAAGAGGTCGTTGTCGTAGGTTACGGTACGATGAAAAAGAGCGACTTGGCCGGTGCTTCCGTTTCGATGGATGAAAGCAAAATGAAACAATCCATCATTTCCTCGCTTGATCAGTCCTTGCAGGGACGTGCTGCCGGTGTGCAGGCTATGCAGACCTCAGGCGCCCCCGGTTCTTCGTCAAGTATCCGCGTACGTGGTCAGGCTACCATCAATGCCAATGCCGAACCTCTCTACGTAATTGACGGTGTGATTGTGCAGACGCACGGTACGTCAGGCGCAGACTACGGTCTCGGTGACAAACTCGGCAACGGTGCTGCATCGACGATTTCTCCTCTCTCGACCATCAACCCCGCCGACATCGTTTCGATGGAAATCCTCAAGGATGCCTCTGCCACCGCCATTTACGGTGCCCAAGGTGCCAACGGCGTTGTGCTCATCACGACAAAACGCGGTAAGGCAGGCGAAGCGAAATTCACCTACGACGGCATGGTGGCCTGGAACCGTCAGACCAAGCGCCTCGACATGATGAATCTGCGCGAGTATGCCAATTTCTACAATACATTTGTAGAGCAGGGCGAGGTTTCCGACCCCAGTTCCTATTATAACGATCCCAGCCTCCTCGGCGTGGGTACCAACTGGCAGGACGAGGTGTTCCAGACGGCTTTGCAGCAGCAGCATCAGTTCAGCGCCCAAGGCGGTAATGACAAGGTTAAATACTATGTCAGCGGTGGCATGATGGACCAGGACGGTACGCTTATCGGTTCTGACTTCAAACGTTTCTCTTTGCGTTCCAACCTCGATGCCGAGCTGAAGTCTTGGCTCAAGATGGGACTGAATGTCAGCTACAACAACACAAAGGAAAACCTCTTGAAGGCCGACCAGGATGAAGGTATCATCTCCTACGCCCTGACCTCATCGCCCGCCATTCCTGTATATAATGTGGACGGAAGCTACTCCTCCGTATCTCAGGAAGGTTATACCAATCCCAACCCCATTGCCTTGGCTCTTGAAGACGACATCAAGCTGAAACGTCAGGAGATGACAGGCAACATCTTCTTTGATGTGACACCTTATAAGAAAGTAACATGGCACACCGAATACGACTGGAGCGTGGGTTCTTCTCGCGGTGATACCTACAGCCCGATGCTTACGCTCGGCACTTGGAGCCGTACTACGAATGAAAACCGCATTCAAAAGAATTCTTCGACCTACTGGTCTGTGAAGAACTATGTCACATACTCCGACAGCTACGACAAACACTCCTACACCGTCATGGGCGGACAGGAAGCCTGGGAGTCTGTATGGGATTATTCGGCCATCTACAACACCAATCTTCCCTCCGACGAAGTTCAAAACCCGACGCTCGGCGACGGCACGCCTTCTATCGGCTACGGTCAGGGCTCAAGCTCAATGTCTTCGTTCTACGCCCGTGCCACTTATAACTATGACAACCGTTACCTCGGCACTTATACTTGGCGTTACGACGGCTCCTCCAACTTCGGTCCCAAGAACCGTTGGGCAGCCTTCAATTCGTTCGCTCTGGCATGGCGTTTCACACAGGAGAAGTTTATGAAGAACTTGGATTGGCTCAGCAACGGCAAATTGCGTTTCGGCTGGGGTCAGACCGGTAACGCCAACATCGGCGGTTACCTTTGGGGCTCTCCGCTCTCGACCATGGAGAGTGATCTCGGCAAGAGCTATCGTCCGAAGCAAATTGCCAACACAAGCATCAAATGGGAGACTCAGGAGCAATTCAACGTGGGTCTCGACCTCGGGTTCCTGAACGACCGCATCAACCTCGTGATTGAATGGTACAACAAGGAGTCCAAAGACATGCTCATGCAGTTGCAGTTGCCTTCTTACATGGGTACTTCCGGCAACGGCTCTTCGGCTCTTTCTGCTCCCTACGGCAACTATGGCTCCATCCGCAACAGAGGTTGGGAATTTACGCTCAATGCACGCCCCGTCGAGACGAAGAATTTCGATTGGAGCACGGAGGCCACCCTCTCCATCAACCGCAACAAACTCATCAGCCTGAACGACGGAACGGGTAATGTATCTCTCATAGGTTACGGTATGTGGACCGACGTTGTAACCCTCTCGGAAGTCGGCGAATCCCTCTATAACTTCTATGGCTATGTTGTGGAAGGTGTATATAAGGATTTCGACGATATCCTCAACTCGCCCAAGGCAGAGAAGTATCCCGCCAACGGCGTATTCGACAAGGCCACTACAGTCTGGCCCGGCGACTTGAAGTTCAAAGATGTCAACGGAGACGGCGTAATCAACGAGAAGGACCGCACGAACATCGGTTCGCCGCTTCCCAAGTTCACGTTCGGTTGGAACAACACATTCCACTACAAGAATTGGGATGCTTCCATTTTCATCAACGGTTCCTACGGCGGCAAGGTATTCAACTACCTGAAGATGAAGTTGACCCACATGAACTCCACCTGGACCAATCAGCTCGTGAGTGTTGCCAACCGCGCTGTTCTTGCACCCATTGATGCTACCAAAGACTATAGCGCAGGCGTTGACCGCGGAGACGGCAATCTTGTATATAACTGGTACAACGATGTGACCAACGTGCAAGTGACCAATCCCAACACCAAGACACCCCGTGCCTCCATTCAGGATCCCAACGACAACGACCGCATTTCCGACCGTTACATTGAGGACGGTTCCTACATCCGCCTGAAGAATATCTCTCTCGGTTATACATTCGACAAGAAGCTCATCCGCAAGCTTCATATAGACAATCTCCGTGTCTATGCCAATGTCCAGAATCTCCTCACCATCACTTCATACGACGGTTACGATCCTGAAGTCGGTGTCTCCACCGCTTCACCGAATGTCTATGGTCTCGATAACGGACGGTATCCTTCACCGACCACATATTCTGTCGGTTTGAGTGTAAGTTTCTGATATGGGTACGAATACATGTAATTAAGTAATTTATAGAAAGACCTATGAAACGTAATATAATCAAATATTTTGCCCTGAGCACTCTGATTGCGGTGAGCTTCGCTTCGTGTGATGACTTCCTTGACCGACCCTCGGAGGACAACTATAATCAGGACAACTACTATCAGACTGATGACCAGTGCATCTCAGGTGTAAACTACCTGTATAATTCGCCCTGGTACGATTTCCAGCGAGGATTCCTCAAGGTGGCCGAGGAAATGGCCGGCAACTATATGTTCGGTACGACCTCTCCTTATCATACCTTCACCATCAACGGCTCCGATGATGATCTTGTGAATATGTCCTACTCGCTTTGGGCTGAGATCGGTCATTGCAACGCCGTCTATGACAACATTAAGAAATCGAGCGGCAACCTGACACCTTCGGTGCGTAACCAGTGTCTCGGCGAATGTCTCGCATGGAAGGCCATGGCCTATTTCTTCTTGGTACGCTCCTTCGGCGAGGTGCCCATTCTTCACAACAACACAGAGTCACTCAACGCGGGTGATTACAATACCTATCCGAAGAACTACAAGTCGGACATCTATGAGTACATTGTCTATACCTTGGAGACAGCCATGGAGCTGTTGCCCAAGAAAGGCGACAAGGGACGCATCGATTACTATTGTGCAGAAGGACTTCTGGCCAAGGTTTACCTTGCCAAAGCTGGAGTCACCGGTTCGCTCAACGGCGATGACCTGAAGAAGGCTGCCGACTATTCCAAGGATGTGATTGACAACTCCGGACGCAAACTTGAGGAGAATTACGAGGACATCTTCCTCCTTTCGAACCGCTACACCGAAGAGGGTCTCTTCGTATGGCGTTGGACAGCCGACGGAGCCAACTGGACCCGTCAGAACTCCTATCAGTCCGACCTCGGCATGGGCGGTATTGACGACTGGGCTGCCACCTGGGGTGACTGGGGCGGCTTGACGGTCGATATGCAGGAGGCTTTCGGCATCAAGTTACTCGAACAGCAGCCCGACGCATGGCTGAGCAATGTGGACAGCCGTCTGCATGCCACGATGATGTTGCCCGGATTCAAGTACAGCCAGTTCTGGCAGGACAAGGGAGGTTTCGACTATCTGGAGTTCCTCTACGAATATGCCACCAATTCCGGCCTGAACTCACCTACCGGAGCCAACACCGTGAAGCATCTCTATGGTGACACATACGACCATATTCAGGGAGCCGGTTGCTCGGATGCCCGTATGGCATCGTCCGTGCCTACGTTCCTGCTCCGATTGGCGGATGTATATCTCATCTATGCCGAAGCATCGTTGGGTGCCAGTCGCAGCGCCTCCTCCAACTCCGATGTCATCGATGCCTTCATGGCAGTCCGCAACCGTGCGATACCCGGAGCCAACCGTCCCTCTTCCGTGTCTTGGGAAGACATCTGGAAAGAGCGCCGTTTGGAACTTTGCATGGAGGGCGACCGTTGGTACGATTTCGTGCGTGTCAGCTATTATAATCCCGATTTCTGTGTTACTGAACTTACGACGCAGAAACGCAATGAGTTCTGGGGTATGGCCGATGTCTATGAGAACTATTACAAGTCGGGGACATGGGATGCCAGTGGAGCCTCTTACAATGACGGTACTACTGCTCCCAACGTAGTGGCAATGATGAAAGGAGATAGCGAAACTCCCAATTACTTCTATCTGCCCTTCCCGACCGAGGACGTTACGTTCAATCCCCTGTTGGCTTCAGACGTAAATGCCGAGGGCGAACATGTGGATGTGCGCAGTGTATATGCCTATTGACATCCCGTCAACAGAGTGAAACACATAAATATATAATTATATAAAATATAAATTTATGAAAACCAAATATATTGCAATGGCAGTTATGGCACTTTCTGCCGGCATGGTATGGACGGGATGCGATGACACTCCCGATGCATACGAGGTGGCAGGCGGTAAGCCGACGGTGAAATACGTTCGCTGCCTCTCCTCCGAAGTGGTGGGCAGCAATGACGAGCCCGGCACCCTCTATACCGACGGTCAGCTCGTGACCAGTGCCTACCCCGAAGCCATTGTCTGCCTCGTAGGCGACAATCTGCGTTCGGTTTATGAATTGTATTTCAACGACCAGAAGGCCGTGCTCAATACGAGCTATATCACCGACAATGCCCTGCTGGTGCAGGTGCCCAGCGGTATTCCGGACCTTGTGTCCAACAAGATTTTCATGGTTACCAAGTCGAAGGATACCGTGTCCTACGATTTCTCGGTTACCATCAGTGCGCCCACCATTACGGCGATGGACTGCGAATACACACCCGCAGGTGAAGCCTCCAAGATTACGGGACGTTACATGATTGACGACCCGAACGTTCCGCTCACGGTTTCCTTTACGGATGCATCCGGAAACAATCTGGATGCTGAAATCAAGAGCATAGCCGATGATTACACGTCTGTTACGGTCATTGTACCCGACGGAGCAGCCGAAGGCCCTGTGACGATTACATCGATTTACGGCACCACGGTTTCGAGTTTCCATTATGCCGATACACGTGGCATGCTCTTTGACTTTGACGGAAAGACAGGTCTGGGCAACCACGGCTGGCACAATCGCGACATCACGAGTGACGAGACCTCCATTACCGGCAATTTCGTGATGCTGGGCGGAGCAACCCTTGATGCAGATGCAGGCTGGAACGACGGAAACTATTCGTTCGAGTACTGGCCCGGCAACTGGGAAGATCCCGAGACCTTCACAGCTCCCGAGGGACGTCTTTTGACCGATTTGGTCGATTTCTCAGACTACAGCAACATGAGCTTCAAGTTCGAGATGTACATTCCCTCGTCGAATCCCTGGAGCGCCGGAGCCATGCAGATTATTCCTGCAGACATCTCAACGGTTTCATACGGCAGCAGCGGTGCAGTGGATTTGAACGGAACTGTTTTGGGTGGTTGCAACAACACTTATATCTCGGGTGGCGTGGTACCTCGCGCACTCTATCGTCCCTGGACCACAACAGGTTCGTTCGACACCGCAGACAAGTGGATTACGGTTTCCATTCCGATGAACTCTGCCACGTTTGCATACGGTCCCGACGGAACAGCAGCCACAGGTAGCCTGAGCGCCGACTCATGGGCTTCGCTCGTTCTCTTCGTATGTGGCGGCGGCGTTTCCGGTACCGAGTGTAATCCCATTATCAAGATCGACAATATTCGTGCCGTTCCCAACAAATAAATGCGACAGACAACTATGAAAAAAATATTTTATATACTGATAGCTTCGATCGCCCTTGCAGGCTTTACCGCCTGCAACAATGGCGACGACCTCAGCACCAACCAATATAAGGGCGGTATCAATCTCAATGCGTTTGGACCGAGCCCTGTTATCCGAGGTGGAGAGATTCGCTTTGTGGGTTCCGGTATGGACCAAGTCACAAAGGTTATCTTCCCAACCAATATCGAAGTGACGGACATCCGCGTTATCAACAGCGAGGAAATCCGGGTCACTGTACCTGCCGAAGATGTAGAACCCGGTATTCTCGAACTCGTCACACCCAAGGGCAGCCTCTTCACCCAGAGCGAGCTGACTTACACGGAACCCATCCTGCTCAATTCTTTCTCGCCCGCTACGGTGAAGCCCGGTGAGGTTCTGACCATTAAGGGCGATTATCTCAACCTGATGCATGGCGTGATTTTCAACGATGAAGTTTATGTTTATGAGACCGAATTCCTGGAACATTCACGTTACACCATCAAGGTGACTGTCCCCGCAGAGGCTCAGACCGGACGCATCGGTATCACTGATGCCACCTCCGATGAAGTTGAAATGCCGAATGAAATGTATAGCGCAGAGGAGCTGAATGTAGTCCTCCCCGCAGTCAGCAGCATTGCAGACCTTACCGGAAAGAAGCCCGGAGATGTGATTACTCAAGAGCTGAGCAATATCGACCTCGTTGAAAGACTTACTGTTGCCGACATGGAGGTTGAATTTACCGCAGCCGACGGAGCAATTACCTATACTCTGCCAGAGAATACACCTGTTCAGGCTAAGGTAAGCGTATGGCCTGCCAGCGGTGTCGAGTGCATCATTGCCTACATCGGCATGACCATCCCGACGGAGTTGGTAGCAACACCTTCCAGCGGTATCAAAGCCGGAGACAAACTCGTCATCAGCGGCAAGGATCTCGATGTTGTGTCTTCTGTACTCTTTGCAGGTTCGACAGAGGCAGTGGACCCCGAGGAACAGAGTGCTACAGCCATTACCGTTGTTGTTCCCGCTGAAGCTCAAAGCGGCGAGGTGACTCTGAACTTGAAGAGCGGTGCCACCGCCATTGTCTCCATTGAGACCGCAAAACCCGAACTCACGGCATACGCTCCCGTTCCAGTATCTGCCGGTAGCGAACTGACCGTTACGGGTAAGAACATGGAGACCATCGCAAAGGTTACATTCGCAGAGGATCTTACAGTTACTGAATTCGCAGAGCAGACAGAGGAGAAACTTGTTCTCACGGTTCCTGTCACCGCTGTTTCCGGCAAACTCACCATCACGATGAGCAATGGCGAAACGGTTGAATTCGACGAACTCAGCGTTGACAGTCCTGTCTTCTGCTTTATTCCCGAATTGCCCGGCGACGACGTGGAACTCAAGGCCGGTCAACTCATGCAGGTAACCGTTGTGAATGGCAATGTGCTTACCAACGTGCAGGTTGACGGTGCTGACGCACAATACATCCTCATTGATGACGTGCTCTATATCGGTCTTCCCACCAACGCAGGCAAGTCCTCGAAACTGAAACTTGTCTCGTCAAACGGCGAGGTCGAGTATTCCATCTCTGTAATCCCCAACACCGAACAGACCTTTGTTATTTGGACGGGTGCCGTTGACCTAAATGCCTGGGGTATCAACTGGACATTGGGCAGCAATGAGCAGTCAACTGGCGAGAGCAACACCGCATTTGCCGACATGGGTCTGCAGGAAGGTGATGTCATTCGTCTCTGGGCTACCAACTACAACGACTGGTGGCAGATTCAATTCTTTGATGGCCACTGGGGCGGTCAGGAGGAAATAGGTGTCGCTACCGGCCTCAATAACGGAAACAACATTAACTCGGGCATCTATGATCTTTCGGCAGGCTACATCGAGATACCTGTTACCGCAACGCTGGCAGAGCAGCTCACTACCCTCACTGATTGGGGTTACTGCTGGATTATGCAGGGCGAAGGTCTGATTATCTCGAAGATTGATGTCGTGCGTCACATCAGCCTTGAGACCACGCTGTGGGAAGGTGAGTCCATCGTCGATGATTGGGGAATTCAGCCTTATTTCCTCAGCGATGGCGGTGCAGAACTGGCCGATGCCGGAGCCAAGGCAGGACAAACAATCCGCTTCTACCTCACTCCTACAGAGGATGAGTGGGAGATACAGATTTGGGAAGGCCACTGGGGACAGTCATATATATCCTTCAAGTATGACAGTTGGGACCTTGCAGCCAATAACGGTGCTGTCTCGTTCGTCCTGACTGAAGAGATGCTGACTGCTGCGTACACCCAACAGGGGTGGGGCGCTGTCTTCCTGGGCAACGGCGACAACGTGATTGTCACCAAGATAACCATTGAATAACTCTATTGACTTCCCTCCAAGGGCATTTCCACGTCAAGAGATGCCCTCGGAGGGAAGTTTTTAAATTTCGCAATAAAAATGAAAATCTCCAAAATCCATAGACTTCTCGGCCTTTTTTTCGCTGTGTCTTTCTTGTGGATATCCTGCGGAAGCAGTGACAGTTCAGACGAACCTGCCAACTTGGAGGGCACTATACATCTTGTCTCACAAACTATCGCCGACGGTGAAGAAGTTGACGCTGCGGCTACGACTCAGGTGACGCTCACCTACGACAAGATGATAAGTCTTAACAGCGATAAATCCATTACCCTTAACGGCGCAAACGTGTCTGCATCCGTTGCAGCAAACTCTACGTCGGTTAACATTCCTCTCGCACTCGAAGAGGGTCAGAAATACACTCTTGTAGTTCCTACAGGAGCTGTTTGTGGCAAAATTACAACAGAAGCCACAGCCGTTGGTGTTACGCTCACTTTCACAACGAAGGAAAAGGCAGTGATTACCTATAACTTCGATGCGCTCACCAACAGCAAAGCCACAACACAGGCCAAAGCTCTCTATCAACTCTTCCGCGACAATTACGGAGTGAAGATGTTCTCGGGAGCCATGGGCGGTGTTGCATGGGAAACCGGTTATGCAGACTATATTAACACGACGACCGGAAAATATCCCGCCATCGTCGGGTTCGATTATATTCATCTGGCCTCATCGCCTGCCAATTGGATTAACTATACCGACATTGCCCCCGTCAAGTCCGTGTGGGACAACAACGGCATCGTTCAAATCGGATGGCACTGGAGGGTTCCCGCCACGGAGGCTGATTACACCGGAGGCGACGCCTCAAAACGTGAATTCTATTCCGAAAACTTTGCTCAGCCTTTCGATATCAACGCGGCTCTCACCGAGGGAACGTGGCAGAACAACTGTATCAAGGCCGACATCCAAAAGATAGCCGAGAGTCTCAAACTCCTGCAGGACGCCAACATTCCCGTCATATTCCGTCCTCTTCACGAGGCCGCCGGCGACTACAAATGGGGAGCCTGGTTCTGGTGGGGCACCAAGGGAGCCGAACTCTATAAGAAACTTTGGGTTTATCTCCACGACCAACTCACCGAAACCTACGGTCTCAACAACTTGATTTGGGTCTATACCGCTCAGGCTTCTTCGGCAGGCAATTTGGCCTCGACGTCCGAAATACTCAACTGGTATCCCGGTGACAATTATGTCGATATGGTGGGCGTGGATCTTTATTTTGACTCTGCCGACAAGAACAACGGAACATACACCAACCTGGAGGCCTACAACCGCATGATGGAAGCCTTCGGCGGCAAAAAAATGATAATGATGTCAGAGTGCGGCCGTCTGCCCAATGCATCCACGTCACTTTCTGCCGGCGACAAGTGGGGCTACTTCATGACGTGGTATAATATGACGTCATCCTCAACCTGGGCGCTCAACAGCGAATGGGACAATGCCGCCACCCTCAAATCCAAGATGAATGACGCCGGTGTGCTCAACCGCGGCGACTTTACCGTCACGAAATAATGATATCTCGAAATAACGATATCTCGAAATAACGATATCTCGAAATAACGAAATAACGATATCTCGACAACCGACACAATGTTAATAATATGAACCTTCCGAAATATCTTCTATTGGCATCTTTGCCTCTTGCCATTGTTTCTTGCGGGGGAGGAAAGACCCCCCAAGCAGAACCTGTAATGACTCCCGCTCAGCGTCTCGAACAGCGGCTGCGAGCCATGGTGGCCGACTCCTGTTTCGCATACGGCCATCACGACGATACGGCTTACGGCTACACCTGGAACAATCAGGACATTCCCGAGGCAGGAAATCAAGACACAACAGGCCGGAGCGATGTGAAGGATGTGTGCGGCGACTATCCCGGCGTTATCAACTGGGATCTCGGCATGCTCGAATGTGCCGAGGTGATGCCTTTGGCCGAGAATAACGGTCCCCTCTCTGGCGAGAAAGCCTGCATCACTTCCATGGACAAACGCGGAGGTCGCAACCTCGACTCGGTGCCTTTCTCCAGAATTGCCAAGGAGATTGTGAAACACGATGCCCGCGGAGGTATCAACACCGTCTCATGGCATCCGCTCAATCCCGTCACCGGCAATAATGCCTGGGACACGTCCGACTCGTTGGTCGTGCGCAAGATTGTGACCCCGGGTACCAAGGAGAACATTGTCTTCCAGCGTTGGGTCTTGAACTGTGCCGACTTCATCGGTGCGCTTCGTGATGGAGAGGGCAACCGCATTCCGGTGGTCTTCCGTCCCTGGCATGAACACACCGGATCGTGGTTCTGGTGGGGCAAGAACTGGTGTTCTGTCGAGGAATACAAAGCCCTCTGGAAACTGACGCGCGACATCTTCGATGCCGAGGGTATAGACAATGTTCTTTGGTGTTATTCGCCTGACCGCATCGGCAGTCTTGAAGAATATACAGAGCGCTACCCCGGCGATGAATATGTAGATATTCTCGGAGCCGATGTCTATATGTTCGGTATGGAAGAGGGCATACCCGATTATCTCAATCGTGCCCGCCTTCAACTCCAGGCCGCCGTCAATCTCTCCAAGACCAACGGCAAACTTGTCACCCTGTCAGAGACCGGCTACGAGACCATTCCGCTCCCCAATTGGTACGACGAGGTTTTGCTGCCGCTCTGCAAGGAGTTCCCCATTGCATACGTCTGCGTTTGGCGTAACGCCTATCCGGAGCTGAAACCCAACCATTTCTATGCACCATACGCAGGCCATGCGTCTGTTCCCGGCTTCCTCAATTTCTACAACCACCCCAGAACCCTCTTCTGCCGGGAGGTGGCCGCTTATAAATAAGGAATCATCCAAAAAGAATATAATCATGATGTCTTTCGAAGAACGTAAAAAACTCGTTACAGAGCGCTATGAGGCGCTCATCAACCGGCCTAACCGTCCCATTGAGGGCAATGGCATATTCTGCCGCTACGAGAATCCTGTTGTGACCGCCGACATGGCACCGCTCATTTGGAGATATGATTTCAATCCCGCCACCAATCCTTTCTTTGAGGAGCGTCTCGGTGTGAATGCCACCCTCAATTCGGGTGCCATCAAGTGGCAGGGCAAGTACTGCCTTGTAGTCCGCGTGGAAGGTTACGATCGCAAGAGTTTCTTTGCAGTGGCCGAGTCGCCCAACGGCATCGACCATTTCGTCTTCCGCAATCATCCCATTACGATGCCCGAAACGGAAGATCCCGGCACCAATATCTACGACATGCGACTCACTCAGCACGAGGATGGCTGGATTTACGGCCTCTTCTGTGTCGAACGTCACGACCCCGCCCATCCCGAAGATCTCTCGGCTGCCACTGCCACATGCGGCATCGCTCGGACCAAGGATTTGGAGCATTGGGATCGTCTGCCCGACCTTAAGACGCGCTCCCAGCAGCGCAACGTAGTGCTTCATCCCGAATTTGTGGACGGCAAGTACGCTCTCTATACCCGCCCGCAGGACGGTTTTATAGACACGGGTTCCGGCGGCGGCATCGGCTGGGCCTTGGTCGATGACATTACCCATGCCGAGGTGAAGGAGGAACTCATTATCGAGCCTCGCTATTACCACACCATCAAAGAAGTCAAGAACGGCGAGGGTCCTCATCCCATCAAAACCCCGAAAGGCTGGCTCCACCTTGCTCACGGAGTTCGTGCCTGTGCGTCCGGTCTGCGCTACGTGCTCTATATGTATATGACATCGCTCGAAGAGCCTTGGAAGGCGATTGCTACGCCCGGCGGTTACTTCATGGCACCCGTAGGGGAGGAGTACATCGGAGATGTGATGAATGTCCTCTTTGCCAACGGCTGGATTTGCGACGAAGACGGCAAGGTATTCATCTATTACGCCAGCTCCGACACCCGCATGCATGTGGCCACTTCGACAGTCGATCGGCTGGTCGATTACTGTCTTCACACTCCCGTCGATGAACTTACGACGGCCGCATCTGTGCGCACCCGTAATGCCCTTATCGACAGTAACCTCGCATTCCTGAAATAAGAACTTCACCCCTTGCCCGTTTCCAAGGGGTGAACTTTCCCCCATAAACACTTTGTCCATCATGGCTTCACTCAAAGAAAAAATAGGCTACGCCCTCGGTGATGCTGCTGCAGGCGGCATCACATGGAAGATAATGTCCATCGCCTTTCCCGTGTTCTTCACCAGTATCTTCGGTCTCACTGTTGCCGACACCGCACTGCTCATGCTCATTGCCCGTATGTTCGATGTCGTCACCGACCCGCTGATGGGTTCTTTGGCCGACCGCACACAATCCCGTTGGGGCACCTATCGCCCTTGGCTCATCATCGGTGCCATTCCGCTGGGCCTCATTTTCGCCCTGCTGCTCTATACTCCCGACTTGGGTCCCGTGGGCAAACGCATTTGGGCCTACACGTTCTATCTTCTCATGATGGCCGTCTATACCGCAGTGAATGTGCCTTACGGCTCCCTGCTCGGCGTAATGACGAATGATGACAACGAGAAAAACCAATTCTCGTCCTTCCGTATGGTGGGAGCCTATGCCATGGGCTTCGTCACCCTGCTGTCCTTCCCCTATATTCTGGAATTCATCGGAGGAGAGAAGATGCCCGGCAGCAATGAATATACCATCGAAGCACAGCAGCACCAATATGCCTGCATCGGTGTCGTCTTCGGCATCATCGCTGCCGTCGGCACGCTGGCTTGCGGTCTGCTCACCAAGGAGAGAATCAAACCTGTGCGCGCCGAGAAATTCTCGTTCAAACAGTTCGCCGACCTTTTCCGCAACCGTCCTTGGGTTTATCTCACTCTCATCGGTATCTGTACCAACTTTTTCAACGGATTCCGATACGCTGTGGCTGCCTATATGTTCACCTATTGCCTCGGCGGCGACGTTACGGTCACGAATTCTCTCTTCACCCTTATTATCAACTACACTGTGTTCATGACCTTCGGTGAAGCCACCTGTATGATTTTCGGAGGCGTTTCGCCTTGGTTCACACGCAAGGTGGGATCCAAGCGTATGGCATTCATTTGGGCAGCTGTCGTCTGTCTGATTTTCTCGTTGGCCTTCTATTTCGTACCCATGTCTGCCAGCTATATTTGGGTGATGATAACCGTCGTTATTCTCACCAGCATCGGCATTGGTCTTTATTCGCCTCTGCTTTGGTCGATGTATGCCGATGTGGCCGACTATGCTACCGAAAAGAACGGAGTATCTTCCACCGGCCTCATTTTCTCGTCGGGTACGATGGCCCAGAAATTCGGTACTGCCATCAGCGGCTCGCTCGTGGCTCTTCTCCTCGGTTACGCCGGTTTCACTTCGGGTACCGACGAATTGGGCAAAACCATTGTCACCATTACAGACATGGAGTCTGTGCGTAATATGATTTGGCTCATCTTCTCAATCTTCCCCGCTCTCATTGCCGGCTTCATTATTCTGCTTTCTGTTTTCTATCCTATTAAGAAATAATGATGAGTGACAAGTTACAGACCCTGCGTCGCGAGGTCATTGACGAACTTCAGAAGAATATCCTTCCCTTTTGGAGCACCCGGATGGTGGATCCACGGGGTGGATTCTATGGTCAAATCGATGCCCGTGAACAGCTTCATCCCGAAGCCGACAAGGGCGCCATTCTCAATGCCCGCATCCTTTGGGCTTTCTCTGCTGCATACAGGGTGCTCCGCTGTCCCGAGTATCTCACGATGGCCACGCGGGCAAAAGATTATTTTGTAGCCCGTTTCATTGATTCCGAGTACGGAGGCGTCTATTGGAGTCTCGACTGCGAGGGCCGTCCCAAAGATACCAAGAAACAGTTCTACGCCATCGGATTTGCCATCTACGGACTCTCGGAGTACGCCCGTGCCACAGGCGACAGGGAGGCCCTCGATCAGGCTGTCCGTCTCTTCGAATGTATCGAGACGCATGCCCTCGACCATGAGCATAACGGTTATATCGAAGCCATGACGCGCGACTGGCATCCCATTGCCGATATGCGTCTGTCCGACCTCGATGCCAACTATCCCAAGAGTCAGAACACCCATCTGCACATCATCGAGCCATACGCCAATCTCTACCGTGTTTGGAAAGACAAGCGGTTGGAAAAGGCATTGTGGAACATCATCGGTATCTTCACCGATCGAATTCTCAATCCGGAGACCCACCACCTCGACCTTTTCTTCGAGATGGATTGGACGCGCGGGGCCGGTCGCCTCGAAAGCTATGGGCACGACATAGAGTGTTCCTGGCTCATTCATGAGGCCGCCCTCGTTCTCGGCGACCCTGCTGTATTGGCCAAGGTGGAACCCGTTGTACTCGAAGTGGCCCGGGCCAGCGAGAAAGGTCTGCGTCCCGATGGCTCGATGATTCACGAAGCCAATCTCGACACAGGCCATGTCGATGACGATCTCCATTGGTGGGTTCAGGCCGAGAACGTGGTAGGCTGGTTCAATGTGTGGCAGCATTTCGGCAACGAAGATGCCCTCGACAAGGCACTCCGTTGTTGGGACTACATCAAGCTGAATATCATTGATTCCGAGAACGGCGAGTGGCACTGGAGCCGACATCCCGACGGCACGCTCAACACGGTCGATGACAAAGCAGGTTTCTGGAAGTGTCCCTACCACAATTCACGTATGTGTCTTGAGTTGTATGAACGCCTTGGAGAGGATTCCTCCCGTTGATTTCCGTCAAACTTGAAACCTGAATCCTGAATCCTGCCCCCCGTCCCCCGTCCCCCTTCCCTTTAGGGGAGGGCTGGGGAGAGGCTGGAGAGCCGAGGAGAGGCTGTCTCCGTTTTCGTCCCGTTAATGATAACTTGAAACCTGGAACTTGAAACCTGGAACTTGGAACTTGAAACTTGAAACCTGGAACTTGAAACCCGGAACTTGAAACCCGGAACTTGAAACCTGAAACTTGAAACTTGAAACTATTTTTAATCAGTAAATCCCTCAGATATGAAATCTTTTGCTGTTTTTCTGTCAGCTTTCTTGCTGGCCTCGGCTGCCCTTGCAGATGTTCACGAAATCTCAACGCCCTCTACGACCCTTCTCCTTCGAGCCGATGTGGGTGATTTTCCCCGTTATGTCTATTATGGTGCTCACCTCAAGAGCAGCGACATAGCAACTCTTCTTGACACCCGTCCCGCCGAAGTGGCTGCCTATCCCACCTATGGGCTCGACACCCCCAGCGAGGCGGCAATAGCCGTCACCCACGCCGACGGCAACATGACACTCGACCTGAAGGTGCGCAGTGTCGAAGAGAAGGCAGAACCCAACGGCATCCTCACCATAGTCCATACGGAAGACCCCGTCTTCCCCTTCCAACTCGATCTCTGCTATCGTGCCTACGACGATGTGGATGTGATAGAGACATGGACCGAGATGACCCACCAGGAGAAGAAACCCGTTCTGCTGCGCATGTTTGCGTCCGGTACGCTCCCCCTTCGCAGGGGCAACGTCTGGCTCTCATCTCTCCACGGCACTTGGGCCGATGAAGGACGTGTGTGCGAGGAACCTCTCACGCCCGGTCTCAAGGTGATTCGCAACCGCGACGGTGTACGCAATAGCCATACCTCCCATGCCGAGGTCATGTTCTCGCTCGACGGACAGCCGCAGGAACTCACGGGACGCACTGTCGGTGCTGCTCTTTGCTATTCGGGCAACTATCGTCTTCGCGTTCAGACCGACGACAGCGACTGGCATCGTTTCTTCGCAGGCATCTGTGAGGAAAATTCCGAGTATCGTCTCGCTCCCCGCGAGAAGTTTGTGACCCCGGTTCTGGCCCTTGCCTACAGCGCCGAGGGCATGAGCGGTGTCTCGCGCATCTTTCACCGTTGGGGTCGTACCTACAAAATGGCTCATGGCAAACAGCCCCGTCAGGTGCTCCTCAATTCGTGGGAAGGCGTCTATTTCGACATCAACGAGGACGGAATGCACCAGATGATGCGCGACATCAAGGATATGGGAGGTGAGCTCTTTGTGATGGACGACGGATGGTTCGGCGACAAATATCCCCGCAATCGCGACACCTGTTCTCTCGGTGACTGGGTGGTTGACCGCCGTAAACTGCCCAACGGCATTCCCGGCCTCGTGAAGGCTGCCAAGGAGATTGGGATAGACTTCGGCATCTGGTACGAGCCGGAAATGACCAACTCCACTTCTGAACTCTTCGAGGCTCATCCCGACTGGGTCGTCAAGGCCGACAAACGCAATCTCGTCTATGGCCGTGGCGGCACACAACTCGTGCTCGATCTTGCCAATCCCAAAGTACAGGATTTCGTCGTGGGTCTCTTCGACGAACTCATGACAGCCAATCCCGATGTCCGCTACGTCAAATGGGATGCCAACATGAGCATTATGAATCATGGCTCTCAGTATCTCACGCGTGACCTCCAGTCCCATCTTTACATCGAGTATCATCGCGGCTTTGCCGCTATTTGCGACCGCATCCGCGCCAAATATCCCGACCTCGTCATTCAGGCCTGCGCTTCGGGTGGAGGACGTGCCAACTGGGGTGTCATGCCTTGGTTCGACGAGTTCTGGGTGAGCGACAACACCGATGCCCTCCAGCGTATCTACATGCAGTGGGGTACCTCTTATTTCTTCCCCGCCATCGCCATGGCCAGTCATATCTCCGCTGCACCCAACCACCAGACCTTCCGCGTCATTCCTCTCAAGTTCCGCATTGATGTGGCTATGTCCGGACGCCTCGGCATGGAAATTCAGCCCAAGAACATGACCGACGAGGAGAAAGACCTTTGTCGCAAAGCCATTGCTCAGTACAAGGAGATTCGTCCCATTGTCCAAATGGGAAATATCTACCGCCTCCTTTCTCCCTATAAGCACCAGAGTCTCGCTTCGCTCATGTATGTGAGTGATGCCAGAGATAAAGCCGTTTTCTACTGGTGGAAGCTCGAGACCTTTATGGATGAGCATCTGCCGCGCGTCCCCATGGCCGGCTTGGATCCCAATGCCACCTATACCGTGCGTGAACTTAACCGTATCGACAACAACCCCCTTCCCTTCGAAGGCAAGTCTTTCACCGGTGCTTACCTCATGGCCAACGGCCTCGAAATACCCTATACCCACGATGTCGATTATCACAAACGCATCGCTTGGGCTTCACGTGTTCTTTTGTTGGAGAAAGAATGATGAACAACCGAGAAGATTCTCCCATCATCACCGAGATAACCCCGCTCAAGGTCCAGGATTCCTTCTATATGGTCGATCGCCAGAAGGAAACCTTCGACTACCCCATACACAAACACCAGGAGGTTGAAATCAACTTCCTGGAGGGGTGTCAGGGTGCCCGGCGTGTGGTGGGAGACAGCATCGAACAGGTCGGCAATTATGACCTTGCCATCATTGGACCCGGGCTTGAACACACTTGGGAACAGTATGAATGCAGGAGCCATAAAATCCATGAGGTCACCATCCAGTTCTCGGCCGATTTGCTGAGCGGTACTTTCATGGAGAAGTCGCAGATGCAGCCTGTCCGTCAATTGCTCGAACAGGCCCGCAGCGGCATAGCCTTCGAGGTTTCGGCCATCATGAAGGTGTATAGCCTCATGCAGGACATTCTCCACGAGCAGTCCGGCTTCTACCGCTTCATCAAACTCCTCACCATTCTCTACGAACTCTCCGTCAACGACCATTACCACCTGCTGGCTTCTACCGCATTCGCCCAAAGCCCCGTCACGGCCGATTCCCGCCGTGTGCGTCGCATCGAGGAATACATCAACCAGAATTATAATCGCGAAATACGCCTCAACGACTTGGCTGCCCTCGTCGAGATGGCTCCTACGGCTTTCTCCCGCTTCTTCAAGCAGCGCACAGGTCGCAACGTTACCGACTACATTCTCGATATGCGTATCGGCCATGCCGCACGCAATCTCGTTAACACGTCAATGACGATATCCGAAATCTGTTACGACTGCGGATTCAACAATCTTTCCAACTTCAACCGCATCTTCAAGAACCGCAAAGGATGTTCTCCCAAAGACTTCCGTGCTAACTACAAAAAGTACAAAGTCATTGTCTGACAGGTTCGAACCCTGAAACTTGCCCCCCCGTCCCCCTTCCCTTTAGGGGAGGGCTGGGGAGAGGCTGGAGGGGGCTTTACAACATTTCCGTCAGCTGACCGAAGTGTGTGAGCCGGAGGATGCGGGGATTGTCAAATTCCTGCGTCCTCTCCAATTTCCATATATGACGGTAGGGGATATGGGCAGCCCAGGCACCCGCATGAATGGCCGGAATCACATCGCTTTTGAACGAATTGCCCACCATCAGAAGTTCGGCGGGCACGATGCCAAGCTCGTTGCAGAGGGTCTGAACCTCCTGCGACGTTTTGTCGGAGACCACTTTGACGTGGTTGAAATAATGCCCCAGTCCTGAGCGACGGAGTTTGTTCTCCTGGTCCAGCAGTTCGCCTTTGGTGAAGACGGCGAGTCTTAGACCCGCAGCAGAGAGCGCTGCGAGTGTTTCGTCCACTTCCGGCAGGGGAGTGGCAGGCAGAGCCAGCAAGCTTTTGCCCAATTCCGTGATTTCGCCAATGGCCGCGGCGGGGATTTCTCCTTTCGAGAAGCGTACGGCATTTTCGACCAGCGAGATGGAGAACGCTTTGGCACCGAAGCCGAGATTGGGCATGTTGGCAGTCTCTACGGCAAAGAGCGCATTGGACACTTCGTCTTCGGTTCCCCACGGTGCCAGTATTTCGGTGTATCGTTGCTCTACCGCCACAAAAGCACTTTGGTTGTCCCAAAGGGTGTCGTCTGCATCGAAGGCGATGGCGTTAATTTTCATCGAACTTGGGTTTGAGATATTTTGCAGTGTAGCTGTCCTTGCATTTCAGGAGCTCGCGAGGCGTTCCCTCGAAGACAACATTCCCGCCCTTGGCTCCTCCTTCGGGACCGAGGTCTATCACATGGTCTGCACATTTGATGACATCGAGATTGTGCTCGATGATAACAATCGTGTGACCGCGTTGCAGGAGGCTTTGGAGCGCATCCAACAGCACTTTGACATCGTGGAGATGGAGACCCGTGGTGGGCTCGTCGAAGATGAAGAGCGTGGGGTCCTGTCGTTCGGTGGAGAGATAATAGGCGAGCTTCACTCGCTGGTTCTCGCCGCCCGAGAGGGTCGAGGAGGATTGTCCGAGTTTGATATATCCCAGTCCCACGCGCTGGAGGGGTACCAGCCGATCGACAATCGGACGTTCGTCCTTGAAGAACGTGATGGCTTCATCCACACTGAGGTCCAATACCTCTGAGATGTCTTTGCCCCGGTATTTCACTTCCAGCACATCGCTTTTGAACCGCTTGCCGTGACAGGCTTCGCACGTCATTTCAAGGTCGGCCATAAATTGCATCGGAATGGTGATTTTGCCGTCTCCCTTACATTCGTCGCATCGTCCGCCGTCGGCATTGAACGAGAAGGTGGCTGCCGTGAATCCCATCTGTCGCGAAAGTTGTTGTTCGGCATAGAGACGACGTATCTCGTCGTAGGCTTTCAAATAGGTGGCTGCATTGCTACGCGTCGATTTGCCGATGGGGTTCTGATCTACAAAGTTGATGTGGGCGATGCGGTGCAAGTCTCCGCCGAATCCGCCAAACGCGCCGGGTGCATCTCCCGATTCACCGAGGTGGCGCACCATTCCTTTATATAATATATCGCGCACCAGTGTCGATTTGCCCGAGCCGGAAACGCCGGTCACGACCGTCATCACCCCCAGCGGAATCTTCACGCTCACTCCTTTGAGGTTGTTGTGGGCCGCCTTGTGTATTTCAATATAACTGTTCCACGGACGTGTTGTCTTCGGTACGGGAATCTTGTCTATGCCGGCAAGGAATCGGGCGGTATGTGACCGTTGCAGAATTTCTTTGGGCAGCCTTTCGACCCATAATGTGTCGCTATCCCGCTCTGAACCCCTTGAGCCCTTGACCGCTGCCCTCCCTTCTCCCTTCCCTTTAGGGAGGGGCTGGGGGTAGGCTGGGAGGGGCTGGGGGTAGGCTCCCTGGAAGACGATTTCCCCGCCGTTGACACCTGCTTCAGGTCCCACATCGATGAGGTAATCGGCCGAACGGATGATTTCCTCGTCGTGTTCCACCACAATGACCGTATTGCCGAGGTCACGCAGCTGACGCAGTACATGAATCAGTTGGTCGGTGTCGCGCGGATGGAGACCTATGGACGGTTCGTCGAGGATATACATGGAACCCACGAGGCTGCTGCCCAGAGATGTGGCCAGGTTGATGCGCTGGCTCTCGCCGCCCGACAGCGAGTTGCTGAGGCGGTCGAGGGTGAGGTAGCTCAGACCCACCTCGCGGAGGAAGTTCAGACGGTTGCGAATCTCGGCCATCAGACGCTTGGATATCTGCTGCTCCTGTTCGGTGAGTGGCAAGTCCGCAAAGAAGGATATCAGTTCGCTGACGGGCATTTTCACCAGGTCGGTGATGCTTTTGCCGCCCACCTTGACGTAGGTGGCTTGCGTGCGAAGACGGTTCCCCCGACATTCGGGACAGGTGGTTTTGCCCCGATAGCGGGCCAACATTACGCGATACTGTATCTTGTAGAGATTGTGCTGCACCATGTTGAAGAATTCATCTATCGAAGCAACCCATTCTCCCCGCGAGTGCCAGAGGATGTCCTTCTGTTCCTGCGTCAGTTCGTAGTACGGTGTATAGACGGGGAAGCCGTTTGGGGCCTGTTGCGAGATGAAGTATTTCTTCCACTCCGACATCTTCTCTCCGCGCCAGCACACGACACAGTCCTCGGCCACAGAGAGTGCTTTGTTGGGAATGACGAGATCCTCGTCGATGCCCTCCATTCGGCCGGAGCCGTTGCATGTGGGACAGGCTCCGATGGGCGAGTTGAAGTTGAACATCATGTCGGATGGTTCTTCGAAGGTCATTCCGTCGGCTTCGAAGTGTTTTGAGAACACCGTTTCCCCCTCTGTGCCATCGGGGAGCCAGCACTTGAGACGCATTTCTCCGAAGCCCTCTTCGAAGGCTATTTCTGTCGAATCCGCAAATCGGCTTTGGGCCGCCTGGTCTTCAAAAGGAATCTTGAGACGATCGACCACAATCCTGACGGACGTGGCCTCGGGGTATTGCGATGCAAAGTCTTCGAGTCGGATGAATTTGCCGTCTTGCTCGGCACGGGCATAGCCGTTTTTCTTCATCAGCTCCACGTGGTCGGCCAGCGAACGCTCATCGGGCACTTGTGTGGTGAAGAGAATGGCTGCCTTGCTCCCCTCCGGCAGGGCGGTGGCTGCTGCCACCACATCATCTACGGTGTGTTTCCTCACTTCCGTACCCGAGACGGGAGAGAAAGTCCGTCCGATGCGGGCAAACAGGAGACGCAGGTAGTCGTAGATTTCGGTCGAGGTGCCTACGGTGGAACGCGGGTTTCTCACGGTCACTTTCTGTTGGATGGCAACGGCGGGAGGAATGCCCAGAATGTAGTCGCACTCGGGTTTGCTCATTCGTCCCAAAAACTGGCGGGCGTAGCTCGAGAGCGACTCCACATAGCGGCGCTGTCCTTCGGCATACAGTGTGTCGAAAGCCAGTGACGACTTGCCGGAGCCTGACAGTCCGGTCACAACGATGAGTTTGTCGCGCGGTATCTCGACATCGATGTTTTTGAGATTGTTGACACGCGCTCCTTTGATGAGGATTTTGGGGTCGGCCATAGGTTATCTGCGTTCCAGTCGAACGATGTTTTCAACGTGTTGGGTATGGGGGAACATATCTACGGGTTGGATGGCAGTGACACGATAGTCGGCATCGAGCATCTGCAGGTCGCGGGCCTGTGTGGCCGGATTGCATGACACATAGACTATCACCCGCGGACGGGCAAAAAGAATGGTCCGTATGACATCCTCATGCATGCCGGCACGCGGCGGGTCGGTGATGATGACATCGGGGCGCCCGTGTTGTCCGATGAAATCCTCGGTGAGGATGTCTTTCATGTCGCCGGCATAGAACAGCGTGTTGCCGATGCCGTTCACTTGGGAGTTCACTTTGGCATCTTCGATGGCTTCGGGCACATATTCGATGCCTATCACTTTCTTCGCGCGATGGGCCACAAAGTTGGCTATCGTGCCTGTGCCGGTGTAGAGGTCATAGACGAGCTCCTCTCCCGTGAGTCCTGCATAATCGCGCGCATGGCTGTAGAGATGATAAGCCTGGCGGGAGTTGGTCTGATAGAACGACTTGGGTCCCACCTTGAAGCGGAGGTTTTCCATTTCTTCCCAAATGTGGTCTTCTCCGCTCCAGACGTGTGTGGGCTGGTCTGCCCATGCGTCGTTCAGCTTCTCGTTGAGGACCCAAATGAGCGATGTGATTTCCGGGAAACTGTCCTTGAGGTGATTGAGCACCAGTGAAATGCCGTCCATGTCGTCGGCTCCGAAAACTGCAATGACCATCAGTTCGCCCGTCGAGGAAGTGCGTATGATAAGGTTGCGAAGCAGCCCCCTGTGTTCGCGCATGTTATAGAACGGCAAACCCTTCCCGATGGCAAAAGCACGCACCGAGAGACGAATCCGGTTGGAGATGTCTTCCTGAAGATGACATTCCTCGATGTCAAGCACCTTGTCGAAACTGTCGGGGATGTGGAATCCCAACGCGTTCATGTCATCGTATTTTACTCCGGAGGCAATCTCTTCGCGGGTCAGCCAACGTTTGTTGGAGAAGGTGAACTCCAGCTTGTTGCGGTAGCCGTAAATCTGCTCTGAGCCGTCTATCGGACTGCACTCCGGCAATTCGACTTTGCCGATGCGGGTGAGGGCATCCATCACCTGCTGCTGCTTCATTTTGAGCTGTTCTTCGTAGGGCACGTGCTGCCATTTGCATCCTCCGCAGATGCCGAATTGTCCGCACTTCGGGGCAATGCGCATGGGCGAGGGTTCTGTCATACGGACAATGTGTCCCTCCATGAACGATGAACGCGAACGCTCCACCTGCACATCGACCACATCGCCCGGACAGGCATACGGCACAAAGAGCACCTTCTCCCGACCCTCTTGCGGGTCGCCCGCGGGTACCCGGGCCACACACTTGCCTTCGGCGGCAAACCCTGCTATCTTGACTCCCTCCAGAAGGGGTTTCTTTCTGTCTTTTCTGCTCATTTTTTCATTCTGATTTCATCGCCTCTTTGGTTGACGATGGCACGGTAGAAATCGTCGCTGTAGCGCGGCTGGTTGGGCATTTCACTCACGCCTTCAGGGGTGGTGAGGAACTGTCCGTCTTTCTCTTTTTTGACGTTGCCGTCGAGGTATTTCACGAGGAGGTAAATGCCCAGCTCTTTGTAGGCTTCTGTGGCTCCGTTGGCCTCGCGTGCAGTATATTCGTTGAGGAAGGCACTGACATCCGAGGTGCTGTTCTTGAGAAGCGAGCATGCTTGGGCATCGATGCTGTCCTGCTCGGCATCCCACCGGTCGGCCATCGCGTCTTTCACCCGGTTAATGTCTTTAATCATGTCTTCATAGCGGGCGTAGGCTTGCTGAGCCACCCAGTTTGACATCCAGAAGGCCGAAGTCCACGAGAAATGGGTCATGTCTCCGTTGCCCGGACGGAAGCATAGGGGTGACTCCAGAATGTTGACATAAACGGGAGCATAGAAAGCCGAGGCGGCATCATCACAACCGAACCATATCTTGCCGCCCACTTCACGGGGAAGCCGGCTGCGCATCTCTGCCACAAAAGTAAACCCTGTCTGTTGGGTCGCAATGGCACGCTCGTGGAGGTATTCCACACTGTCAACTTTCCAGGTCAGCGGACGCCAGCGATAAGGCGAGTGGAAGGGTCCTCCGCCCACGTCTTTGGTCATATCCCAGGGCGTGTTCTCGAAATGGTCGCCCATGGCATCCTGCACATCCCGGTGGGTGAGTTTGCGGTCGGGCTTCACATAGAGCGGCAGTATCTCGGCATCGGGCTGCATATCCACCCATGGGAAATAACGTTCCATGCCTGAAGCGAAGCGATTGAACCACGCCCACACGCGTCCGTCGCAGCCTCGGTAGGCCATGTAGTCTTTCTCGCCGAAGGCTTTTGCAAAGTCGAAATCCTCGTCCTTGCCGTCGAAGAGACCTTCTTGACGGGCAAAGGGAATGAGTTCTTTCGAGTAGAGGCAGTTCTTTTTGTCCTTGAGAGGGAAGGTGTGGATGCGTGCCTGGTTGGCGTGTCCCGAGATACAGTCATCGGGAATGCGTACTGCCACCCACACAGCTCCTTTGTTTCCCGGGCCTTTGCCGATAAGGTCCATGACCCACACTTCGTCCGGGTCGCCTATCGAGAAGGTTTCTCCCTCACTGTAGTAGCCGTATTCGGCCACGAGGTCGGTCATCACCGTGATGGCCTCACGGGCTGTCTTGGCGCGTTCCAGGGTGATATAGATGAGCGAGCCGTAGTCTATCAGGGCTGTCGTGTCCCGGTATTTGGGATTTCCGCCCCAGGTCGATTCTCCGATGGTCAGCTGCCATTCGTTCATGTTGCCCACCACGCGATGGGTGTGGGCCGGTTGGGGTATTTCTCCCAGATATTTTTGGGTATCCCATTCGATGATTTTTCTCATGGCACCGGCAGGATGGTCGGCAGCGGGGGTGTAGTACAATTCGCCGTACAGAACGTGACTGTCGGCGTTGTAACTGATCATGGTCGAACCTGTGGCCGATGCATTTTTGCCGACTATCAGGTTGGTACATGCCCAAACAGGCTGTGCTGTCAGCAAGAGTGCCGTGAGGGCGGAAAGCAGAGTTTTCATAAGTCTGTATTCTATTTTTTTCTTAAATCCTTAAATCCATAAATCCATAAATCCCTTAGACCTTAGACCGTCCACCTCCCTTCCCTTTAGGGAGGGGCTGGGGGTAGGCTGTACCTTAGACCGTCCACCTCCCTTCCCCTTAGGGAGGGGCTGGGGGTAGGCTGTACCTTAGACCGTCCACCTCCCTTCCCTTTAGGGAGGGGCGGGGGTAGGCTAGAACCACATCCGTCTGGTGAATGTGGTCGTGTTGCCGCATTTGTCGGTAGCGGTGAGGGTCAGGGTGTGGTTGCCCTTGGAAAATCCGAAATCTCGCGGACATGCCACATAGAGGCCGCGATTGTCCATGTCGAAGGGAATGAAACGTCCGTCTATTTCTCCTCTCCACGAACGGATGCCTGAGCCTATGTCGGTGATTTTAATCACAATGCGGCTGTTGACGGGTTTTCCTACCACCGAGACTTGCGGCGCGCTGTTGTCGGTGCGCAGGGCAAATACTCCCAGCGACCGCACTTTGGCTTCGGCCCGGAGTATTCCCCCTCGGGTCTGGCAGGTCGTCTCTAACGGGCTGTTGCCGTCGGTCATGTTCGAGAGGTAGAGTTTGGCGGGGTCGCCTTTGTAGGTCTCCGGCACGGCGATGCTCAGTGTGCCGAAGTCGTGCATCGGCATCACGTCGGTCCCCACGGTGTAGAGGTCGCTCAGGCAGGGTCGTTGGGCGTTGGTCTGCGGCCGGTGGCTCACCTCGATGTCCAGGTCTGTGTAGAAGATGCCGGCGGGTACATCGAGTTCCAGTCCGTCGTGTTCCAGGTGCAGCGCTTCGCTCGCCTTCACGGTTGTCCCTTTGTGCTGTGTGGCCGGCACATGACCTTTCTTGCCTTGGATGTGGAATCCGTATTCGCTTTTGTTCCCGTGGCAGTCTTCCAGCTCAATCTTTACCTCGTAGGTTTTCTCTTTGTCTATCGTCACAATGCCATCGCCCAGACTGTGGTCTATCATCCGGAGCTTGTTGCCGGGTTCCACAAATGCCTTGACAATCATTGACCGCTGTCGTTTCCACGCAGCATAATCCGTCGTCGAGTTGGTGTAACGGCGTTCGTCGTAGAAGAATGCTTTTTCGGCAAATCCGAAGATTTGCTTCCCGTCCACCCAAACCCGGATATACTTCACTCCGAATTTGTTGGCCTGTCCGTCCATGTAGTCGTAGGCTTTCAGTCCGATGCCCACTTTGCCCCATGCCGTGAACGTTTTCCGTCCTTTGCCTCCGTTGACCAGTGTTTGCTTGGCTTTCGATGACCCGTTGGCCAAGCCGCCCAAAGGGTAGAGGTAGAAATGGGTGAGCCGGGGAGGCTGTGTGTCGGCAATTTTGTCTTTGAAGTAGGGCAGGGGGTCGTAGAATTCATCGTTGTCTATGCCGCGTATTTCGAAGTGCACATGAGGTCCGCCCGAAGAGCCTGTATTTCCGCTTTTGGCTATTTCGTCGCCCCGCTTCACCGGAAAATCCGTCGGCTCGAAATATACGTCCGGGTTGTTGGCCTCGTGGGCGGCCTGGTAGTCTCTCACGGCTCGGGCGATGTCGCTGCGGAACGCACTTAGGTGTCCATAGACCGTCATCTGTCCCGTCGCGGGATGCTTCACGTAGAGCGCATAGCCGTAGCCGTAGGCGTAGATTACTGCCCGCCATACGTATCCGTCTTCAAATGCAAACACCGGATGTCCGATGGTCTGCTCCGTCTTGAAATCCAGACCAGCGTGAAAATGGTTGGGACGCAGTTCTCCGTAGTTGCCCGCAAGCTGGGGCTTCAGCGCCAACGGCAGCTGTGCGTCGGTCTCTGCGTGCGCCGTCATCACGGTCAGGCTCAGGAGAATTGGGATGATTCGCTTCATGCTCTGTCGGGAAAATAGTCTGCAAAGATAATACAAAATTCAGACATGGCAAAACAAATTTCTCGGAATCGGATTATTTTTAAGATTATTTATCATACGCTACACGCGCACGCGTTCCGTATGCGCACACGTTTTCCATAATTTTACAAGGTATGCAAATATCCGCTCGAAGGACAGGACATTACAAAGGCATATTTGGAATTCCTCGACTGGGCCAAGGATATCAACCAAAGTGAAGATTGGTACAAGTTCGAAGAGAGCGGCTCGGTTTATCCCGACTATTTCAGTTCTGCGGAATAACCTGTATCCTCCTCTCGCGCGCGAACATTATATATACGCGTGTTTCTCCCTAAACTGTGCTGCGGTCTTTCCGTAGCACAGTTTTCTTCTTTTTCTATGCTCTCCTGTCCGTGTTTTTTGTTCGCTTTTGGGACGAGAAACGCCTCCATTTGCCACGTATATGTGTCAAAACGATGTCCGATTTGTTAAAATTAGCCTTTGGATTTCATTTTTTTTGCAAAAATGTTTGGCCGATTCGGAGATAACCGCTATCTTTGCACCCGCAAATCGGAAAAACAACCGCATTTGCAATGATCTTTGAACAGTTGAAACTGATTACATACAGAATAGCAAGTAGTAC